>JAKFVC010000100.1 GCA_021732415.1 Planctomycetaceae bacterium | reverse complement strand
CCCCGACCCCTCTCCCCGGAGTACCAGGGCGAGGGGAGCGTAGAATTACACTCAGTGTCCCCAATACTGCTCTGACCGATCTGGTGTCTGCATCCCCTCATGGCTGACTTCGCTCAAACCTTGATGACGGCTCTGGCAATTGGCAGCCTGTATGCGCTGATCGCCCTGGGCTACACCATGGTCTATGGCATTCTGAAGTTCATCAACTTCGCGCATAGCGACATCGTCGTCCTTGGTGCCTGGGTCAGCTACACGCTGGCGAACAAGATCCTGCCGATGCTCGGACTGAATCCGCACAATCCCGAGACAGCGCCCCCGCTGTGGGTGGGGGCGTTGATTTTGCTTTCGGCGATGGTGGCCTGCGGATTGTTGGGATTCGCCATTGAACGACTGGCTTATAAACCGCTGCGGCGAGCTCCGCGGCTGAATGTGCTGATCACGGCCATCGGCGTTTCGCTGCTGCTGCAGAATATCGGGCAACTGAATTATGTGTTCGGTGCCAGTCCCCAGAAGATGCCGGCCCTGATGCCGAATATCGACTTGCTGAGGTTATCGCTGCCCAGCGGTGACGGATATCGCGACGTGGTCATCGGCCTCGTCGACGTCATGATCTTCGCGACCTCCGCCGTGTTGATGCTGGTGCTCGAATACCTGGTCTTTCGGACCAAGCTGGGGACGGCGATGCGAGCTGTCTCGTTCAGCACAGACAATGCCTCGCTGATGGGGATTCCCGTTGATCGAGTCGTCTCATTCACGTTTGTGCTGGGCTCATCGCTGGCTGCGGCTGCCGGGTTCTTGTACGTCATGAAGTATCCCGGTCTGAATCAGCCGGCCCATTCGATCTGGGTCTTATTGGGATTGAAGGCATTTGTGGCTGCGGTGATCGGCGGGATCGGGAATGTCCGCGGTGCCGTTCTGGGAGGCTTTGTCATCGCCTTCGTGGAACAGTTTGGTGCCTTCTACATTTCGTCGAACTATCGCGACGTCTACGTTTTCGCGTTATTGATCATCATTCTGCTGGTGCGGCCGACCGGTTTGCTGGGTTCTCCAGTGCGGGAGAAGGTGTAATCGTGGCACACTCCGCACCAGAGACGCCTGCCAAGGTGACGATGCAGTCTGCCGAGACTCGTCGCTCGCACGATTCGATTTGGCGAGGACTTCTGCCGCTAGCGCTGGGGATGGTCCTGGCTTTGGCACTCCAATTTGTACTGCCGGCGATTGTCGGGCAATACAATTCGCGGATCGTGATGGATATCGGCATTGCGATGATCATGGCCGTGTCGTTGAACATCGTGAACGGCATGACGGGGCAGTTTTCAATTGGCCACGCCGGGTTCATGACGCTGGGCGGCTATACGGCCGCCATGCTGACCTATTACGGATCGTTATACATGTGGGGGGCGCCGCCGGCACATGGTCATTTCCTGGGAGCCGGGGAATGGATGATGGCTGGAGCCTGTATTGTTGGAGGGCTGGTCGCCGCGGGTGCGGGTTATGTGGTTGGTTTGCCCTCGTTGCGGTTGCGTGGTGACTACCTGGCAATTGTGACATTGGGTTTTGGCGAAATCCTGCGAGTCGTCCTGCAACAAACAAGTAAGGTGATCGAAGATCCGGCCGCTCTAAAAGCTGCCAAATGGTCGCAGCTATTTCCGCCCCCCGTGGGAGGCGCCATTGGCTTCGCCGATGTCCCGAAATATACGAATCTCTTTTGGGTCTACACTTTCGTGACCATTACGGTGGTTGTGGCGTATCGCTTGAAAAATTCCAGCCTGGGCCGAGCCATGATCTCCATCCGCGAGGACGAAATTGCCTCGCAGGCGATGGGCGTGAACATCGCTCGGAATAAAGTCCTGGCCTTTGTGCTGGCTGCGTTTTTTGCCGGGACGGCAGGTGGATTGTTTGCCCACGAGTCGGGCGTCATCATCAGTCCGAAAGACGCGGGTTTTCAGCGTTCCTTCGACTATGTCATTATGACCGTGCTGGGGGGACGAGGCTCCATTACCGGCGTGATGCTGGCCGCTTCGATCCTGACTGCCCTGCCTGAAATGCTGCGTGACTTCGAACAATACCGCCTGATCATGTACGCCCTGCTGCTGATCATCATGATGCTGGTGCGGCCCCAGGGATTGTTTGGTATCCACGAGATTTGGCAATTGTGGCCCGGTAAGGGAACTCGAACCGTCCAGAAGAAGGCCTGATGACCGCGAATCCTGCACCACCGAACGCCGCAGTCCCCTCATCCAAAGAGACGGGGAAGCCGTTGCTGCATGTCGATCAAATTGGGATCGCGTTCGGCGGATTGAAAGCGGTCCAGGGATTTTCGCTCAATCTGCCGACCGGAGCGCTGTACGGTCTGATCGGTCCGAATGGTGCGGGTAAGACCACTGTCTTCAACCTGCTGACGGGTGTGTATCAAGCAGACAGCGGGCAGATGTTGCTTGATTCCCAGAATCTGATGGGCAGTAAGCCGCATCGGATCGCCGCCGCCGGGATCGCTCGGACGTTTCAAAATATTCGGTTGTTTCCCGGCCTGAGTGTCCTCGATAATGTTCGGCTTGCAGGTCAGTTGAGAAGCTCTCACGGGCTCCTCGCCACGCTGCTGCGCACCCCGGCACACCAGGCCGAGGAAGCCGCGATTCGCAAGCAGGCCTTTGACCTACTGGCGATCTTCGACTTGCAAGACCGAGCCAACGAACCCGCGGACAGCTTGTGCTATGGGCATCAACGTCATCTGGAGATCGTCCGAGCCCTGGCGACCGGTCCCAAGGTGTTGTTGCTGGATGAACCTGCGGCCGGCATGAATTCGCAGGAGAAAGTCGAACTGGCCCAGGCAATTCGCAAGATCCGCGATCAGTTCCAGGTCTCGATCCTGTTGATTGAACATGACATGGGATTGGTGATGGAAATCTGCGAACGAATCGTGGTGCTCGATCACGGTGTCATCATCTCGGAAGGGACGCCGGCGATGATTCAGAATGACCCGAAGGTGATTGCGGCTTATCTGGGAGGTGGCGTAGAGGCTGCGTGATTGGCGATGTAGGTCAGGCTGTGCCTGACAATCGTGTTGATGCCAATTCATTGATCTAGGCGTGTATCGTCAGGCACAGCCTGACCTACGTGTTTTTAAGAATCAGAACTGATCCATGTCATTGTTGTCTGTGAATGATTTGTGGGTTTCTTACGGGGCCATTCAGGCGCTGCGGGGGATCTCGCTGCGCGTGGAACCGGGCGAGATTGTCACGCTGATCGGTGGCAACGGGGCCGGGAAATCGACGACGCTCCGGACCATTTCTGGATTGCTGCAGCCGCGGAGTGGAGAGATTCAGTTCCAGGGGCAGGCGATTCAAGGGCGGGCTCCGCACCACATTGTGACCAGCGGTCTGATTCAGGTTCCAGAGGGACGCGGGATTTTCGCGAACCTGACCGTTGATGAAAACCTGCAGCTCGGAGCGTTCACGCGCTCCGATCGAGTTGCCATTCGGAAGGATCGCGAACGGGCTCTGGAGTTGTTTCCGCGAGTCCGAGAACGCTTGAAACAACTCGCGGGAACGCTCTCGGGGGGCGAACAGCAAATGCTGGCGATCGCTCGAGCTCTGCTGGCGCGGCCGAAATTGCTCATGCTGGATGAACCCTCGCTGGGGCTGGCCCCGCAAATCGTGCAGACGATTTTTCAGGTCATCCGCGAGATCAATCGCGAAGGAACGACAATTCTCTTAGTCGAGCAAAACGCCAGCATGGCCCTGCAGGTGGCCCACCGAGCCTACGTCATCGAAGTCGGCGAGATGATCATGGATGGCCCCGCGGCCGAACTGGCAGCCAGTGACGAAGTCCGCAAGGCGTACCTCGGGGCACATTGATCCGGTGCGGCGTGTCGTGGGACGGGTCTCCAGGCCCGTCCGTCCCTGTTCGTTGAGTCTCATCATCAATTCAGCGAACTGCAGCCAATTCATTTTCACTTGAATCGCCTTCCCAACTCTTCGTGTCCTTTGTGACCTTCTGTTCAATTTCTTTCTTTACAGAAGGTCACAAAGGACACGAAGGAATTCGAAGAGAGGACGAGGTCGATGCTCCGGTGCGATCAATCCCACCGCTGACGGGACGGGCTCACCTGACACCCTCATATTCAAATTCAAATGCAGCGACAGACGGGCCTGGAGACCCGTCCTACGGACCCAATCCACGATCGCTCCTATGGAGTGATGCAATAGAAATTCTCTTCGCCCCGAATTAGCAGCTTCCCGGCGACGGGCACTGGCGATGCAATCACCCGTTCGCCCATGTCGTTCTCCGAGAGGAGTTGAAATTTCTCAGAGATATCGGCGACGAACACGACACCGTCTTCGCGCGGCGCATAGAGCTTGCCGCCAGCGATCACCGGCGACGCATAGTATTTATTGCGATTCTTGGGGAACTGGTCGCTCCACAGCGTCTTACCGGTGTCGCGGTCAAGGCACTCGACTTCTCCACCGTCGCGCACAAAGTAGATCCGGCCCTTGTCGACGACCGGGGTCGGAACGAAAGATCCGGTATCGTTGCGAGTCCACAGGCGATGCGTTTCAGTGACGTCCCCTGTGCCATCCAGTTTCACCGCCGTCACGCGGCTGCCCCGGCCATACGGGACAATGGCGATGTTGCCATCAATGACCGCCGAGGCCACCGAGACCCAATTGCGATTTTCCTCGGGGTTGAAGCCGCCGCAGGTCCACAACATGCGGCCGTCATCGGCGGCGTGTGCCGTCAGATGTTCGGCGCCCCAGACCACGATGACTTGCTTGCCGTCTCGTTCGATGATGATCGGGGTCGAGTAACTTTGGTCCCCTTCGGGCGGCGTCGTATAATTACGAGCAATCTTCCATTGCAGATCGCCCGTCGCTTTATCGAACGCGGCGAGGTACGACTGGCCGGTGTGCATCACGGCCATGATGACCGATTTGTCGGTGAGCACGGGAGATGTTCCCAAGTCCCAATACAGCGTGTCTTTCGCAAATCGCTCTTGCAGGTTGGTCTTCCACAGGACCTTACCACTGAGATCCAGGCCGGCCAGTTCGCCATTCTTGAAATAGACGAAAACCTGTTTGCCATCCGTCACTGGCGAGGGATTGCAGCCCGAACCGTTGCGGTGCTTGCCGGCGATCTCTGGTCCGAAGGCGGTTTTCCAGGTGACCTTGCCCTGCCAGTCGAAGGCCATGACGGCATTGTGACCATCGATCGGACACGTCAAGAAAATCTGATCGTTCCAGACGGCCGGCGTCGAGCAGCCGATGCCGGGGAGTTTCGTTTTCCACTCGATCTGTTTCGGATCTTTCCAGCCTGTGGGATAGACTCCACCCAGGGCGCTCCCGTTGTCTCGAGGACCTCGCCAACGCGGCCATTGACGTTCTCCGGTTGGTTCAGCCGACCAGCACGTTGTGATGCAGGCGAGCAATAAGATGGTGGATGTTGCAGCCTTCATATTGGGATCCTGATCGTAAATGCCTATGGGAGCGTGAGAGTTTGGGGTCGAGCCTTCAAATTTCAAAATTGGCCATACGCCTACCAGAATTTTGAAGATCTCACGACTGGCCAATTTTGAAGTTTGAACGCCCGACCCCCGTTTGCACCGCCTACTTCGTAGTGAGAGTCTTCGTAATCTTCTCGGTCAGTTCCGCTGCCTTCTGTTCGGCTTCGGGAATGGGCAAACCCTTGGCGACGCCCGGACGTTTATGACCCGCGGTACCGACGTAGGAATCTCGTAATACACCGACTCGTTGTTTGACGAGAGGTAGGACCTCCGGCGGCAGTTTCTTCGCCTTGAAGAATTCCTCGGGAGTTGCGGCGGTCGTGGCCGATTCGTCACCGAACCAGGCAATCAACTGTTGAGCGACAAACCAATGTCCGGCGGAATTCGGATGCACGCCGTCGGGCTGGAACGTGAACTTGGGATCGGCTTCACGACGTTTCGCGACTTCCTTCGTCATGGGCTCGTGCAGATCGGCGACCATCCAGCCCGCCTTGCGCTGTTCAACCAACCATTGGCCGTAACGGTCGAGAACGCCGTTATACGAGAAAGCACGGGGGGAACGCAGATCGTCATAGAACGGTGGCGTGACGATGATCAGCTTGGCCCCCGCTTTTTCGACAGCGGATTTCAGACTTTTGATTCCGTCCTGATACTTCTTGAAGCGCGCCTCATCAAATGGCAGATAGATGCCGCAGTTCATCCCATAACAGGCCACGACCAAGTCAGGCTTGGTCGCCTTCAAGACCCGGTCCAGACGTTCGGCAAGATCGGGACGCGGGAAGGCTCCGCCCGCGTGGCCGTCTTCACTTAGTCCCGAAACGGTTTCACTGGGGAGTCCGGCGTCGATGACCGCGGGGATTTTTTCCAGGCCTTGTGTGAGGAGCCACGTATCGAAATACGCCACATACTCACCAGCAGCCGTGATGCTATCGCCCAGGAAAACGATGCGTTTCGATTGCTTGAGAAGTTCTAGCGGCGTGGGATTCGCGCCTGGAGCTTGAGCGGATGCTGTTTCCAATGGTGCGAGCAGTAATACCAACAGTGCGAGGCAGAATTTCGGAGACATGAGCGCGTTTGATCCTGAGGTTGATTGATGAGTGTCGTGAAGCGCGTGGTTACTTCGCAGCCGCTTTCTTGTCCTTAATCAGCTTCGACAAGTACTTGGCCGTTTCGTCACCAATCACATGATACCCGGCCAGATTCGGATGGCGATCGCCGAACCAGCCGGGCAGGTCTCGGAAATGGGCGTCGAGAGTATTGTCCATCGTGACCACACTGTTGCCGCGAACAAACGGCTGGACCCACATGCGATGTTGTTCGGGGATATTGGCCAGTGCATAGCGACGGTAGTTCAGCATATTCTCCCCGTGGCCGAGTTCCGCCTTGTACCGCGTGTAGACATCAAACAACGGCAACTTGGCCTCGGCGGCGGCCTTGGTGATCAAGGCGTTGATCTCGGCATCCACTTCGGGCGTCATATAGGGGATGATCGTCGTCGGAATGATCGTGGCCTGCGGATGGTCCTTCTGGACTCGGGCGATCAATTCGAGAAAATCTTTCGGAAAATTGGTTGCGAATTCCGCGCGCTTGCCACGGTCGTTCAAGCCATAACGAATGAAGACGTAGTCGATTCCCGGCAGCTTGGAAATCTCTTTGTCATAGCGTCCGCCGGTCAACAGGCCCTGGATGTATTCGCCGTCCCGTCCGTGGTTAAGGACATTGGTCGGCGGTAGATCCTTGTCGGTTGCCAGAAGGAGACGGATCACGTCTTCAAGATGCGGACCAGCAGGATTCGTCTGACGGCAAACACTGCCGATGGTGGTGCTATCACCCAGCAGCAGGATCTGGAGTTTGCCTTCGTGCTCAGCCTGCGTGGTCGACGGGGTGAGAAGAGAGAACGCCGTAATGCAGAACAGGATGGTGAGGGCACGCAGGGAATGCAGGCTCATGCGAAGGCTCCATCGGATCGGATTGTGGATAGCGGCAGTGGTCAGAGCAGGTAGCTCGGTGCTTGTTGATGGGTCTTAGGGTACCGCGCGGGGTAGGAAATAATCCAATTCACGCAGCAGAAATTCGTGATACTCTGGAGAGTCAGGCGACGGGGGGCTGGACCTTAAGGCCGCGGTGGACCGTCACGAAGCACCACGCTATCGCCGCCGAGACCAAGACGGTGAAGATCAAGAAGACGGTGAATCCGCCGACTTTCGCGGCGTCGGCGTGTCGCTGGAATAACTGCGGCATGTCGAGCACGCCAGCTCGAATGGCCTCGCGGGCGAAGGACATCGCCAGCAGCGTGAGGACCGAGCCTGTCGAAACCACCGTGGACCATAAGCCCGTCAATCGGCCGAATCGCCATTGTTGAAACCAGCCCGCGACCTGCATTGCGACGCCTACGACCGAGATGATCAGATACGGCAGTGTGCCGCTATCAAACAGCGAATCTCGCGTCTTATCTGCCGCGGTCAGGATGTAGGTGAGACCGGCCAGCGTCAACAGTCCGAGTCCGCCCAGTGCCATCACCGCCAGGTTGCGAGTGGCTGGGCCGACGATATCTGCACTTCGGTCGGATTGTCTCCGATAGAGTTGCCACGCCAGGATTGCGGCCAATGTCGCGAATGAGTCGCTGATCCAGATGCCCATGCGGGCCAGAACCTCGAACGGGGTGAATGGCAACTGGCCCGTAACGTAGACTTCAGGCCAGCGTGCTTCGCTGACTGACAGCAAGTGGTTGGCGGTCCAGCAGAAACCCACGAAGACGAAGCACGCGGCGGTGCTGATGGCAACCAGCGACCGCGCGATGTGCGGCCAATGGGCCATAATCTTGCTCTTCAGCAGATACAGCAGATAGAAGGCGATGATCAAAATCGGCACGACCAGCATCCAGCGCCACCACAGCAACAGATTGGCCGTGTAGAACTGCTTCTGATAGACAATCTGAATGAACAATAACGGCGCGACTCCCGCCGTGATCGCAGCGCTCAATAGGAACGGCAGCCAATCACGCAACGTGGCGGCGATCGGTTGATCGTTGCGAGAGACGCTGTCACGGCCCGGAAAGGATGTCGTCCAGGCGACGTACAAGCTGCCCGCCAGGACGTAGTGCATGAAGGCCTGGTGCAGGGCAAAAGTCAAAATGTAGAGCGTCAAATAGAACGCAGTCGGAGCGGGAAAACCCAAGGGAAATGGCAGATTCATCGGATGAGCTCCTGGCGACGCTTGTTGTTTTGTTTGAAGTCTCCCGGGGCCGTCCCCGCCTCCTCCAGCCAGGTTTTGATCTGCGCGAAGTCCGTCGGATCCGTGTTTTCCCGCCAGGCTTCCGGTCGCTCGGCACTGGACCAGTTGATGAATTGCACGAGCGCCTCCAGTTCTTGCGGCGTCCCGGCGAACGGCGGCATGAAGGGTTTCGTGTGCTGCAGTTTGGCGATATTGAGGCGACACTGATTCGTGTCCCAGGCACCGGTGAGTTCGGTGACTCCGTTCGTCCCTTCGACGGTGTGGCACACACTGCATTGCCGACGAAACACTTTCCCTCCCAGCCGCACTTGATCGTTGGGATAGATTGAGTCGTTGCGCAGCGGATAGGGATCGTTCGCCGTGCAGCCGACGACGCGCATCTGGGCAACATCCTGTGGTCGAATCGAATTCGAATACAACACGTGGCGGACGGAGTACGGCTTGCGAGATCCTTCGCGGACGAACTCGCCCCCGGCCGTTGCACCAAACGCCAACAGCAACAAGAGTCCCGCCGTGGCCGTATTGATGAACAATCGTTGAAGCACCAGGCCCAGCAGTGCATAAGCGCCGATGGCCAGGGATGAGCCAATGGAGATGTTCAGAAACAACATCATCGCCGGACTGCCGCCGAGCACCCAGCTTCGACTATCGGCGGGCATGACGGCCAGAAACCAGAGTCCCAGCCCGGGCATGATCACCATGGGGATAAGTAACTCGGCGACGCGATTCATGAGGGATGTTTTGGCTTCTCGATCGACCGACGTCATCAGGTTAATGACCACGCACGCCGCCAATGAGGCCAGCGTCATCGCCACAACGGTGCGGAACAGCAGGCTGGGCCAGAAGCTGGGATTATAAAATCCGTCGAATAGAGTGTGAGTTTCCAGCCAGCGCCCCGGGGTCAATTGCCATGAGAGAATGCCATTGATCAGGTAGAGACTCATCCAGGAAGCCACGGCATAGATAACCAGCAGCACCATGGAGGCGTTATCGCTAAGGCGTGAATGGTAGCGGTAGAAGCAATAACCGGAGACGATTTCCAGAGAAAAGAAGAGCCACTCGGTCGCCCACAGCCAATGGAAGTTTTGCACCATGGAGCCGATCGTGTGCGGGCTGACCTGGATCGCGGTAAACCAGATCCCCACGCCGGTCAATGCTCCCAGCACAAAGCTGATCAACACTAGAACCTTGAAGTAACCGGCGACAAACTGCCGGGCATGCGGATTGCGGCCGGTCATGCCGAGCCATTGCAGATAGCACAGCAAGATTCCGCCACCGACCGCGAACTGCGCCAGGAAGACATGGACGATCGCGACTGCCGCCATGACCAGTCCCGGCATGATCGGGCCATAGTCGTTTACGGGGAAAACGTCGAGCATTGAGGGCAACTCCTGGCCTCCTCGACAAACGAGGCTGGCCGCTGTGGATACGTTGCGGTACTGCAGCGTGGGTCATCCGCACTTCCAATGGCGCGCGATGGGGAGTGCATACCGCAACATAGCTCAATGAGAACCGGAAAGACAGTACCAGAGTTAACCGACTGCTTGAGAACGGCGAATCAACACGTGTTGTTGAGACGAGTTCTCCAAATGAAACACGGCTGAGGCATAGCAATCTTAGAACTAGGAATCTAGATCCACACGATCCGATCGCTAATTCCGGCAATTCAGCCAAAATTTAAAAAGAGAAAATCTCACGCAAAGGCGCCAAAGCGCAAAGAACGAAGGGATGATTTCTTTGCGCCTTGGCGCCTTTGCGTGAGATAATTCCCCTTGAAACCGCCGACACGGCGCAAATGCGCTCGAGGCTATGCAGCCTTGCGGTGGCTGGCGACTGGCTCGGCTGTCCGCGGGAACGGAATCGTATCTGCAACCACCGGCTCGGGGGTCGGATGCGGTGCCCAGGCATAGACCCAGGCGATGTTGGCCAGTTCGAAGAAGGCTCGGAAGAAATCGAACGGCTTCAGTTTTGAGCCCGCGACATCATGCCACGATTCGAGGGGGAGTTCATAGATTGAACCCTGCGCCTGTTGCAGGCAGGCCTTGTTGCGGCGGCCAATCCAGCGGGCGAACAGTTCTACATCAAATATCCACCGTGCGTGAAATGTCGATGCGAAAACCTGACGCAATTTTGGGCTATTTCGAAAGAGCTTGTGACCGCATTGCGTGTCGTAGATTCGCAGTCCCAGAACCGCGGCGGCCGACCAGGCGAACAGGCGGCCGAGGCAGTAGCGAATCAAACCGCGTTCAACGGTGTGTCCGAGCAAGGGAAGTCGCGAGCCGATCACCAGATCGATATCGGGGCGACGCTCGAGAATCTCGAGATACTGCGGAACAGCCTCCAACGGCGCCGCGAGGTCTGCATCCCAGTAACCGACGTATTCGGGATCCAGTTCAAATGCGGCTCGACAACCTTGTCGCACGGCCTCGGCTTTGCCCTGGTTGACGGGCAGATGCAGAATCAAAAAATTCTCAGGGGCAATCGTCTTCAGCCACTTCAAGACTTGGAGTGTCTGATCCTGGCTGCCATCGTTCACCATCAGAAAACGGACTTCCGGGTGGAGCGCGATGAACCGCCGAAAGCTCTCCACCGGCAAACGAAGTTCCTCGTTGAAGCAAGGAACGACAATGATAGTTGGTGACATGATCATGCCATCGCGATGAAGAGAAGCCAGTGGGTGCGGAACTCTATGCCAATTGCCGTTTTCCAGCAATACGGGGTTCGATGAAGAATTCTTTATGCTGGGTCGCCACGTTCGCCCTCTCGTAGAAGAATTCGTAAGAATTCTTGAGTTTGTTCGTAGGCGGCGGAAGTCTTACGACGTTCCGCTACACAAGATCGGCTTCTCGAATAGGGTTAGTGGCGCCGCGTGTCACCGCCGGCCTTCGTCTGCTGTGAGCTAGCCCGTCCCAACAGCACGACGTTTTCCAGCTTCAAGAACAGTCGTTCCTGACGCAGCGTGGTGATGTCTTTGGGTAAATAGGGCTTCAGGCTCTCCAGATGTTTGTCGGAGGTCACCAGGAAGGCATCGTGCGGATGATTGCGGAAATGCTCGGCGACGGAGTCTCGGTTTCGCAGTCGATCAAACGGAATCTGCGAATAAAAGACGAGGCTGGGAGGCGAATACTTGTAGGTCGCCACGTGGGCGGTACCCTTGGCGTGCTGGTGAATTGATTCACCCAACAGGTGTGTGTTCTTGTGGGCATCGATCGGCAGCACTGCGAGTCCCAAGGTCGCGGGACCGAAGAGGACGGACACGACGGCGAGAGTCGATATGGCTCCTCGAATCTGGCCCCGCTCCGAAAATTGCCAGCCGATGATGGCACCCACCAGCGGGATCAGTCCGAGAAATGCCGGGCCGAGTTCTCCGTAAAAGAGAATTCGCGTGGTAATGGGGACACCGATGAAGGCGGCCACGGCGACAACGGCGAACGTCACCCAGCCGCGTCGCAGCCACGGTCGATAGGGGACGGTGGAAGTGTCGCGCAGCCAGCTATCCACCAGCGCCGCGAACCCGATCGCGATGGCGGGATACGCGGGAACGATGTAGCTGGCGAGTTTTGTTGCGACCAGCGAAAAACAGCCGATCCAGACACAGGTCCAGCAGCAGACCAGCAGGAACCCGGCACGTGCCGGATCGTTGTTCCGCAGACTTCGGGCAAGATGGACGATGCTGGGCCAGACGAGGATGCACCAGGGGAAGGTCCCGACGCAGACCGCCAGCAAGTAGTAGAAGAAGGGACCTTGATGGCTGTCCATCGCGTAGGAGGCTCGTCCGACATTCTGGACGAAGAAGAATTCACGCAGAAACTCGCCGTTTGTCCGCTGGCCGACCAACACATACCACGGACCGGCAATCAGGACGACTGCCACGATCGCGGTCAGCGGTCGCATCCGCCAGACGGTGCGCAAGAAGTATGTGGGCCAAAACAGTTGCAGGAACCATTTGCACGATTCCCACGTGGTCTGCAGGAAAGTCCGGCCAGCCGCTGGAATAGTGCGATCGGAATTCAGCGGCAGACCGAGCAGGCGACGGTCCGCAGCCTGTTGCTCAATCAGCAGGAACATGCCCCACACCGCCATCGGCAGGATGATTCCGACCGGGCCTTTCACCAGCGTCGCGACTGCCATGACGGCATAGGACAGGGCGTACGTCGACCAACTGGGGGGCAGTACCGGCAGCCAGGGGCCGGCGTTTTGGTCCGCGCCGGCTGATCCTCCTGATGTGCTGCGAGTACCGCGAACGAGAATCAACAAGGCCAGCGTACAGAAGAAGGTCAGATGCGCATCAGGCGTCGCGGCGCGCGCGATCACCACAAAGTTGATGCACCCCGCGAGCACGATGCCCGCCCAGAATCCTGTCCGTGGATTGAACAGGGTTCTGCCCAACTCATACGTGACGAGTAACGTGCCAATACAGAAGAGCGCCGAGAACAATCGAGCGGCGAATTCGGTCGTGCCGAATACCTGAAAGGCGGCAATCTGGCACCAGTACATCAGAGGCGGTTTATGGGCAAACAGATGTCCGTTGTAATACGGAGTGATCCAGTCACCGCGCTGCATCATCTCGACGGCCGCTTCGGAGAAGATCGCTTCATCCACATCCCACAACCGCGTCCCGCCGAGATTCGTGACGAACACGAACAGTCCCACGGCAACCAGGACGATGTAGTGTCCCCAGCGTGGATGGCGCAGCACCGCCGCCGGGGCATTGTTGAGGGGATCGGAAGAGCGAACATCCATGCGTGACTCCGCGCGGCAGTCGGTGGAAATCCCATGATTTTGACCCGCGTTGCGCGGAGTCTATGGTGGTTGGGCACCGACATATAGCCCAGTATTGGGGTGTATCTCCGCAAATCTCCCCCCATCGGCCGAACTGCATACGTGCCGGATTGTTGAGATCTGGAGAGCCCAAGCGAGTACCAGGGTAGCTTTCAGCAATCCCCAATACAGCGTGCATCGTCGCTGTTTTACAGGGATTTTATCAAAAACCCAGAACGAACGGGCTGCCGCAGAGGTGACTGCGACAGCCCGTACATAGGGAGTCTGAAATGCTGCAATTGAACCGATTGTCAGCAAACAGCTGCTAAACAATTTTTAATAGACACCCGCGGCCGACGCTGCCAGCGTCGGTGTGCCAGGCACTATCCCATCACTTCCGCCAGCGCCACTTGGCGATTCTTCTCCTTCAGAGATTTCGCCCCCGCATACAACATGGCAGTCACTTCCAGGATTTCCTGGTGCGGAACAGGTTCGACCCGCGTCTTGATCATTTCGCGGAAGACGCGGGCCATGTTGAACATCTCGTAGTGATGTCCCATCGCGAAACTGCCCTCGATCGCCGGTGAGAAGCGATACACGTCTTTGACGAAGTGTACACTGGTCTCGTTGTACTTGCCGACCAAATCTGGCCGGCCGTACCAGATTTCTGCGGGCGGACGATCGGGATAAACGACCAGTCCATGCGCCGAAGCGTCTCGGGCATACAGGCTGACCGATTCCACACCGGCACCCAGCAGGGTCATGATGGTCCAGCAAGGATGATGCCCATAAACGAACCAGCCGTCGGGGGAATAGCCGCCACCCATGCTGGCAATGATGTACTGGATGTCGCCGAGAGTCCCTTCTTCTTTCAGCCGTTTGACTTCCTCAATGCCCCATTCGTATCGGAAGATGCTGCCCGACATCAGCGGGGCTTTTTTCTCCTTGGCGAACGCGAGGATTTTCTTGACCCCGGCAACCGTTTCGCCGATCGGTTTATCGCAGAACGTCGGCAGGCCCTTGGCTAGACCCGGCGCGATCAAATCGAAATGGTCCTCACCGTATCCCGAAGCATCGCCCAACCAGATGGCGTCGACTTCCTGGGCCATCTTTTCCAGCGAAGTGCAGACTTCGACACCGGGAAAGGCTTCAGTAAACAACTTGGCCAGAGCGGGATCTTGTTCGTAATAGTGAGTGATCCGCACATCGGGAAAGGGCAGCACGTGGAAGTTGCAGGCAGGATTCCGAACGATCCGCTCAAAGTATTTCTGGTTGCCCGGATCGAGATAAGTCTGGGCCATCTTCATATCGATGGTGGGATGCAGATATTGTGCGAAGTGCCAGGTATGGCCGTTGATCCGCTGCGGTTTGCCGCGAATTCGCGCGGAGATCACGCCGACACGCCAAGCCTTACCGTCGGGCGGAGCCGCAGGGGCAGCGGACACCGCCGCCGGCTGTTGTGCCTGAGCCGCGGTGGCTCCGGCTGCTCCTGTACCCAAGGCGGCTAATTGAGCTGCCGATCGCAAGATCCATTCACGCCGATTCTCAGTCATGCGCTAAATCCTCTGTCGATGAAATTTCAACGGCGGGCTCAAACTATGACGCTAACGTCACTGGCCAGCCTGAAGTAGCCGTCAAACTAACCACACAGAATTATA
This sequence comes from Planctomycetaceae bacterium, assembly GCA_021732415.1. Taxonomy (GTDB): domain Bacteria; phylum Planctomycetota; class Planctomycetia; order Planctomycetales; family Planctomycetaceae; genus JAKFVC01. The sequence continues at coordinate 33,150 of JAKFVC010000100.1, read as the reverse complement.
AACACAAGTCGATGCGTTAAGGGTCGAATCCCTCCATCCCATGTGAAGGGTATCTCGGATAGAATTCCAGTGGGCCCGGGTCGCGGATTCCCCGTTCGCACGCACAACGAATCCACCATTCTTCTGGAGCCGAGTCATGCAGCGAAGATACTCGAATTTGTTATTAGCGACTTTGCTGGTCGCCGGAGCAGCGTATGAGTTGCGGGCCGAGGATCCCAAGCCCACGAAGATCCCGGCTAAGGTTGAGGCGAAGACCTCGGTTGGGTCGATCACGATCGGGGGGAAAACTCACAAGCTTCCGCATGTCGTCGCCTACCCGGTGAAGGTCTTCGATGAGGAGGGCATCGCCGTTCTGTTCTGCGAGAAGGAAATTCCCGTCGAGAAACTGAAAGCGGCATTGATCAAAGACAAGGGGAGTGATGACAGCTTCAACTTGTTCGAACCGCAGGTGAAGGTCAACTTCAACAAGGCCGGCGAACCCAGTTTCAGCAATTCGTGGGCGGACAATAACTCGATCAGTGTTTCGGGAGGCGGCTTGAAAGGGGAGCTCGTCGTGAAGGATGGTCGCGCCATTGGCCAGGCCACGATGACGACCGGTGACAAGCCCGAGGACAAGAAGAGTTTCGACATCCGGTTCGATGTCGCCTTGCTGGCTGTGACTATCCCCAAGGCTGAGCCCAAGCCAGAATCGAAATCGGACGATTCGGAGAAGCCCAAGTCCAAGTCACGAAAATCGAAGAAGAAAGATGGTGAGAAGGCCAAGCCGGCGGCAGGTGGTGAACTGAATATCTACGACCTGCCACTGCCCGAAGATGTGACCGATTTGAAATACACGAAGTTGACCGAGAATCTGGTCTACAAGAGCCCTTCTTCCGTCACCAAGGTTACGGAATTCCTGGTCAAGGAACTCTCAGGAGGGGGATGGACGTCCGATGCCTCGGACCTGAAGAATCCGAAAACTGCAATTTTGCACCGCGAAAAAGAAGGGGCGGAACTGACGATCTTTGTCAAAACAGACGGAGCGGGCAGCAAGGTCACGATCATGTCGAAGGGGCTCTCCTGGGAAGAGAAGCCCAAACCCGACTCGGAAAAGAAGCCGAAAGAATGATATTCGGAGGCGTGAGTCCGGTGTCAGCCGGATGGTCGTATTGCGAGTCTAAAAAGAAGTAGCCACAGAAGGACACAGACGAAACACAGAAATTGAAATAGTAGTCCAACCTTTTTCTGTGTTTCTTCCGTGTCCTTCTGTGGCAAAAAGTGCTTCTGCGCTCGTGAGACGACAGTTCGAAATCGCTCAGCAATTATGCCAGGATATCGGTGATGACTTCACCAGCGACATCAGTCAGCCGGAAGTCGCGGCCGTTAAATCGGTACGTGAGCTTCGTGTGCTCCAATCCCAGAAGATGCAACAGGGTCGCGTGCAGATCGTTGACATGCACCTTGTTCTGCTGAGCCTTGTAGCCGAACTCGTCGGTGGCCCCGTAGTGGAAGCCGCCCTTCACCCCGGCACCGGCCATCCAAATTGTGAAGCCGTTCGGATTGTGATCGCGCCCCTTTGAGCCCTGCGAATCGGATGTGCGACCGAACTCACCGCCCCAGATAACTAGCGTGGATTCCAGCAGGCCCTTCGAGGCCAGGTCCCCCAGCAATGCCGCTGCGGGTTGATCGACGTACAGGCCGCACGACCGGTGATTCGTTTGGACGTCCGAGTGACAGTCCCACGGAACGTCGTTCACGCTGCCGTCTCCACCGACACCTTTGCCCGCGAAGATCTGCACGAAACGGACGCCCCGTTCGACCAACCTGCGGGCAATCAAACACTGGCGGCCGAAGGTCGCACAATGCGGCTGGTCCATGCCGTACATCTTGTGCGTGGCTTCGGATTCCTTGGTCAGGTCGATGGCTTCAGGGGCTGCCATCTGCATGCGGTAGGCCAGCTCAAACGAGTTGATCCGGGCCGCAAGATCGCCCTGGGTGGGGCGACCTGCGGCGTGTTCTTGATTCAGTTGGCGGATCAAATCCAGTTGGGCTCGTTGCTGGACGTCAGTGTGCTTGGCATCTCGGGCCAGATTGTCGATCGCTTCATTGCGACGTGCATCCAGCGCGAGCGCCTGGTAGGACTTGGGGAGGAATCCCGCCGACCAGATTTGATCGTCGCCGCGCGGCCGCGTTTCGTGCATGACGACATACGACGGCAGATCCTGATTGGCCGAACCGAGCCCGTACGTCTGCCAGGCTCCCAATGCCGGCAGGCCGGGACGGTTTGTACCGCACATCAGCTCGATCGAGGCTGGGGCGTGGTTATTCTGCTTCAGATACATCGAGTGCAGAAACGTCATCTTGTCGACGTGCTGCGACAAGTGCGGAAACAAGTCCGAGACCCAACTGCCCGACTGGCCGTGCTGCTTCCACTCAAACGGCGACTTCAAACACTTGCCACTGGTGCTGAAGAATCCGGTCTTCGGATCGGCCCCCGCGAGTTCCTGGCCGTCTCGTTTTTGCAACTCGGGTTTGTAGTCCCACGTGTCAACTTGCGAGGGACCGCCGGTCATAAAGAGCCAGATGATCGACTTGACCTTCGAGGGAAAGTGCGGCGTCTTCAACGCGAGCGGATCGTTGGCAGCCGCGACGGGCGTATCCGCACGAGACTGCTGATGCAGCATGTTCGCGAGCGCCAGCGATCCGAAACCCAGGCCAGCATCCTGCAGGAATTGACGTCGAGAGGGCAAGTTGAAGTTGAACATGAGCGGCCTTTTTTTGTTCAGGCAGTGTGAAAAATCTTGGTCTTATCTCCCCTCTCCCCGGAGTACCAGGGCGAGGGGAGTCAGGATTCAGTCTGTATCTTCAATCCACGTACACAAATTCGTTCAAGCACAACAACACATGGCAGAACTCCGTCAGTGCCAGATCGACAGCATTCGGAGCCGCTCCCAGCAACGTCTTCTGTGCTTCAACGAACGCCAGCATGCGTTGACGTTCAGACTCGATCGGCATCCGTCCAAATGCAATGCGGTATCCATTATCGATGGCTTCCGCGAGCGGTTTATCCGCCGCCGGCTTGATCCGCGCCGCCAGCTTTTCTGCCTGTTGCCGCACGAACGGCGAGTTCAGCATCGTCAGCGCCTGCGTGGGCACAGTCGTACCAATCCGTTCGCCAATGCTTTGGGTGGGTTCGGGCGCATCAAACACCGTCATGAACGGGATCAATTCGCTCCGTTTGACTCGCAGATAGACGCTGCGACGCGGGATGTTATCCAGTATGCTGGGACCATACATGCTGCGATCGAGCGATCCGCCAACGGCGAGCAGCGAGTCCCGGATGATCTCGGCTTCCATCCGTTGTGGATTGAAGTGCCACAATAACCGATTGGCGGGATCCAGCTTGGTGTTTTCCGGAGTGACGACATTCGCCTGCTGATACGCGGCACTCTGCATCATCAAGCGATGAATAGGCTTCAGCTTCCAGCCACCTTTGATCAATTCGCCGGCCAGCCAGTCGAGCAACTCGGGGTGCGACGGACGATCGCCTTGGGCTCCAAAGTCATTCGGCGTGCTGACGAGACCTTCCCCAAAGTGATGCTGCCAGAGACGATTAACAATGATGCGCGCGAGGAGGGGCCCTGCCCCGTGATCGACGTCGGTCATCCAATTGGCCAACGACACGCGAGGATCGACAGGCGCTGGTTGGGGAGTGGCCGCGGCCGTCGCTGCGGGCGGCTCGCCGGTCCGACTGAGAACCTGCAGAACTCCTGGAGTGGCTTTCCCGGCTTTGTTGTCGACTTCACCTCGACGTAACAGGAAGACATCCTGACCACCGGCGACCGTCGTATAGACCTCGACCTGCGGCGGACGCGGTTTCGCGCGGGCATGGGTGTCGACGGCGAGACGGACCTTTTGGGCGACGTCGTCGAACTTGCTGAACCAACGCACGGTCGGGTCACGCAAGGCCTCCGGCAGAGTGTTGTTGTTCGCGGCCAGGATCGCCTTGATCTCACCCAGATGCTGAGTACCGATCTCGCCGGCCCAGGTGGGCGTTCCCGGCTCCTTGGTAATTGCGATGCGGAATCGTCCGAGACCCGCGTCCGCAAGTTTCAATTCGAACGTCAAAGACGTCCCGCCCGCAAATCCCGGCAAGCCACCTTCAATTTCAAAGACCCCCGCGTTGTCCTTGCCACCATCAGCGTTGGCGCGCCAGAACGTACCGGGGTTATCATCAACCGCATTCTTCAGCGGCTGAGACATCTCTTCGAAGGCCGCCAGCACCGGTCGGAGTTTGAGGGTGATATGCGCTTCCTTACTTTGCGGGTCGAGCGGTTTCGCAATGACCTTAAAGTCACCCAGCGCGAAGCTGCCGTTGCCGCTCAGGCCGGGGCCTTTGCTCGGCAAGGATTTGTAAGTGAGTGCATCCAGACGCAGCGCGGTCAGTTTTTGCTGCCAGGTCTGGGCTGTGACGATGTACTTGTCGCCGTCCTTCCGCCGCGGTCCGGCGAAGACGACCAGGCCGTCTTCGGCCGTGTTCAGCCAAGTGTCCTCCGTGGTCACGGTCAAAGCATCGAGAATCTGCCAACGGGGATCGACATCAATTTTCGGGAGCGATTCCTGCTGCCATTTGGTGAACCGAGCGGGCAGTTCCTTCGCGGCGAAGTCGCGCCAGGCCGCCAGTTGAACCTCGTGATCTCGGGCGTGCTGTTCGATGGCCGCCTGCGTCGCCGCTGGATCGGGATCGAGCGTGATCGGCCCATGTGAGGTCTGGGCGAGCGTCGCGGCCAGGGCGTAGTAATCCTGCTGAGGGAGCGGATCGTACTTGTGATCGTGACATCGCACACAACCCAGCGTCAGGCCGAGCATCGACCCGCCGACGGTCATCAGCATGTCGTCCAGTTGATCGTAGCGGATGCGTTCGACGGTCTTGGCCGTGATCTGCCCCGGATAGGGGCCGGCCACCAGAAAGCCTGATGCCGCCGCGCCGACGTAACCCGGTTGCAGCTTGTCTCCGGCCAGATTCATCCGGATGAATTCGTTGTAGGGCAAGTCGGCGTTGAATGACTTGATAACCCAGTCGCGGTAGTGATAAGCACCAGGACGGAAACCGTCAAATTCGTACCCGCCACTCTCGGCGAACCGGACCACATCCAGCCAGTGCCGAGCCCACCGTTCTCCGTAATGCTGGCTGTCCAGCAGACTGTCGACGACCTTTTCGAACGCTTGAGGAGTCTCATCCTTCAGAAACGCATCGACTTGCTCCGGTGTCGGAGGGAGCCCGATCAGATCGAAATAGGCTCGGCGAATCAGCTTTTCTCGGCTGACGGGAGCATTCGGGCCCAGGCCGCGTTCCTCTTGCTTGGCACTCAGGAACCGATCGAGCGGAGTCCGGGCCCAGGCGGTATTTTTCACTTCCGGCGGGACGGCAGCCTGCAGTGGCTGGAACGACCAGAACTTGCGGCCTTCCACCAGGTCGATGACACGCACCGGCTTAACCGGCTGGTCTCCCTTACGAGGGTCAATGGCGCCCGCATCAATCCAGGCGGTGAAGTCAGCAATAACGGTGTCGGGCAGCTTGCCACTGGGGGGCATTTCTACGCCGTCATACTTCAGGGCCTTGATCAGCAGACTTTCGGCCGCCTTACCCTTCACGATGGCTGCGCCGGTATCGCCCCCGGTCAGCAAGCCTTCGGCGACATCCAGATAGAGTCCGCCCTTCAGTTTCTTCTTTTCCTTCGCCTCTGCGGAATGGCAAGAATAACAGTGCTGGACCAGAACCGGTCGGATCTTCTGCTCAAAGAATTCTTCACTCCCCGGAGCCTGGGCAGAGACCGAGCCCTGCATAAGCACCAGCAACAAGAGTGTCGAGCAACTCTGGGAGACCAAAAAAAGTCCTCGTCGACCGCAGCGTGAGTCAGGCATGGAAAATCGTCTTTGGTGGAATGTGTGAGCGAACTCACCAAAACGTGGGGCAGGATCAGGTTCGCCGACGTGACATTCACGTGCAGGCGGAAGCGATTCGGAGGCAACTACGAATCACGACGTTCTGGCAGGACCGAAAACGGCGGGGCAGGCTGGCAGGCGTGACAATCCCAAGCATATCGTCACGATCACCAATGTAACGATGTATTGTCACCACTTGCCAGTATCACTGACCAAATCGATCAATACTCTAGCATGACCTATAGCACAGTCTAGATACGTCGTGTTGTCAACTCCAAATTGCGGTTGAGGCGGGATGTGCGATGATGAAACCGTGGGACGGGTCTCCAGGCCCGTCCGTCCCGCAGTCTGATTCTTAAGAGTCGGGCGGCACTCCAGCGGTCGGTTATTGTTGAAAGCCGGTCTCATTGGCGATGGGAGGCGATGGCGGGGAAAATCGCAATTCTTCAAAAAACTGGACGGACGGGCCTGGAGACCCGTCCCACGATTCAACGCGGTGTCTTCCGTTCGGTAATGGAGGGGCAAATCTCCGCCATTTCCGCATTTAGGGCGATAAAATCCCGCCATTGTTCGGGAACACTGTCCTCGTGAAAGATGGCCTGCGTTGGGCAGGCGTTCTGGCAAGCTTCGCAGTCGATGCAGGGTATTGGATCGATAAACAGCATGTGCTCGCCCTCGTGAAAGCAGTCGCAGGGGCAGACCGCCGCACATTCCGTGTGTTTGCAGCCAAAACAGGGCTCGGTGACGACAAAAGCCATGACGATCTCCTTAAAGTGAGCGGTACGACGCTAGCCGCTGGTTTTTCAATCGAATTGACACATCAGACCGGTGGCTAGCGCCAGTCCGCTCACAAACCAAGTACTTCAGGCGAAACAGGGGACTCAATTGAGGGGATTGCCATCCGGCGGGTTGACCGGCCAAAATATTTGCCGAAAATTCAGCCATGACTGATCCTGCGGACAATCTGAATGCTCAAGCCGCCCTGCCGCAGGAGATTTTGAAGTCGGGCGACTGGACTCATTCCGCATTTTTCCGGGAGCATGCCCCGCGTTTGGAAGCATTGATCCGGGGGCGATTGGCACCTCGATTTCGGTCGCGGTTCGATGCGGACGATGTCGTGCAGTCCGCCTTTCGCAGTTTCTTTCTCCGACCCACGCCTGCCGTTTCGGCTCTGTCAAAAGAAACGGATTTATGGCCGCTGCTTGCGGAAATCGCCGTTCGTAAGCTGGCTCAGCAGATCCGTCGACATCAAGCCCAGCGCCGCGATGTGCGGGCGGATCGCCATCCGGATGAAATTCTCGCCGTTCCCGGAGACGGCCCCGATGATGCCGCCAGCCTGACCGAGATCGTGGAACGTGTGCAACTCGATCTGGATCCCAAGTCGCGGGAGGCGTTTCTGCTTCGCTTGCAGGGGCATGAGATCCTCGAAATTGCCGAGCACCAGCAGATCTCCGAACGGACAGTGCGGCGGCAATTGGTCCTGGCCAAAGAACTTTTGCAGAGGCTGCTAGATCTTGAGCCGACGACGGTCGACATCAAACATGCCACGGCTGCGGCCCATCCGTCTTTAACCTCCCTGGATTTTGCGGACTACCGATTGCATCAATGGATCGGCGACGGAGCCAGTGGCAATGTTTATCGAGCCTCGGAAAAGGCCACTGGGCGAACGGTGGCGGTGAAATTTCTCAAGAAGCAGTTTCTGTTTCAACCGCGGTGGGTGGATTCATTTCTGCGAGAAGTGCAGATGGTCTCCCGCCTGCAGCATCCGGGAATCATCTCCATTCATGGGTTGGGAAAGACTCCCAATCGGGGGTTTTTTCTGGTGATGGAGTGGGCACCGGAAGGGGATCTGAATCGCTACGCAACGGCCAAGCGAGCTCCACTGACACAGATCTGCCGGTGGATGCTGGAACTCACAGCCGCCTTGCAGCATGCTCATCAGCACGGCGTCATTCACTGTGATTTGAAGCCGGGTAATGTCTTGATCGGTGCTCAGGGGCAGTTGCTCCTGAGTGACTTTGGCTTCGCTCGCCGGTCATTGAACCCGTCCGAAAGCAGGCTGAGTGACGGAGGGACGCCCGCGTATATTGCTCCAGAATTGGTTGATCCCCAATGGGGCGAAATTGGTCCCGCGACCGATGTTTTTGGCGTGGGAGCCATCCTCTTCAACTTACTGACCGGCCGGCCGCCGCATGACGGCGCTAATCTGGAAACGGTCTTGCGACAGGCAGTCAGTGCGACGCCCGTGGCTTGGCCGTCTCGCGTGGAATGTGACGTTCCAGATGCTTGGCGGGTATTTGGCGATCGCTTGCTCGCGAAGAAAGTGGCGGATCGCTGGCCGGATATGGCGGCCGTTCATCGGGAGTTGGAAGAACTTTCGAGGATGGTGTGAGACGTTGCCTGTAGGATGGCCGCCCCGGCCGTCGAATTTTGTACTCATCCTGCGGAAAAAGAAGACGGCCGGGGCGGCCATCCTACAGCGGATTGGAGCCCGCTCGTCATCGGTGATATAATCACAGGTTCGCCTGCTCGACGGGTCGATGGTGCGAGTTGGCGGCGAACCTGAGGAAATGCGCTATGCTGCAGTCTGTCCCTGCGAAATTCCGAATTCTACTGGTCTGGGGAATGGCCCTCGTGATGTTGATGCCGACCGTGGTGTTGGCTCAACAGGCTGAGACCCGCCCTGCTCTGCCGAAGGTGGATTTCGCTCGAGAAGTGCAACCGATCTTCGCGAAGCGCTGCTTTTCCTGTCATGGTCCCGACAAGTCGGAAGCCGGTTTGCGCTTGAACAAGCGCGAATCCGCACTGGCTGAATTGCCGTCCGGAGAACATGCCGTCATTCCGGGAGACCTCGGCAAGAGCGAGTTGCTGAATCGCGTGGCGTCGACTGAAGAGGGGGAACGTATGCCCCCAGAGGGGAAGCCGCTGACTGCAGAGCAAGTTGACGTTCTACGTCGCTGGGTCGCAGAGGGGGCGAAGTGGGAAGAATACTGGGCGTTTCAGGCTCCTAAAAAGCAAACTCCGCCGGCCGTTAAGAATGCCGCTTGGATCACCAATCCGATTGATTCTTTCGTTCTCGCCAAGTTGGAGGAACGCGGTCTCAGTCCGGAAGATCCCGCCGACAAGGCCGCGCTGATCCGTCGAGCTTACTTCGATTTGACAGGTCTGCCGCCGACGGTCGCGGAGGTGACTGCGTTCGTGCAAGATGCCTCTCCGAGGGCGTTCGAGACGGTCGTCGACAACTTGCTGAAATCGCCGCGTTATGGAGAACGCTGGGGGCGACATTGGCTGGATGTCGTCCGCTATGCCGACACGAACAGTTTTGAACGCGACGGCAATAAGCCGCATTCCTGGCGTTATCGAGACTATGTGATTCGCGCCTTCAACGACGACAAACCGTACGACCAGTTTGTCCGCGAGCAACTGGCCGGCGACGAGTTACCTCAGGTGACGAACGATTCGATCATCGCGACCGGCTACTATCGACTGGGACTATGGGACGACGAACCGGCGGACCGGCTGCTGGCGAAGTTTGATGTCCTGGATGACATGGTGGCGACGACCGGCCAGGTGTTCCTCGGTTTGACGGTGAATTGCGCCCGGTGTCACGATCATAAGATCGATCCGATTCCGCAGAAGGACTATTACAGTCTATTGGCGTTTTTCCACGGAATTACGCCCAACGGGACGAACGGCCCGCATGTCGAACGCCAGATTTTCGAGAACGATGCGGCCCGCGGACAGTACGCAGAGAAACAGCGAACTCTGGAAGCTCGACGCAATCAAACGCAGGTGGCGCTCTCGGCGATCGAGTCCGAGTTCCGCACCAAGTACGATCAGTTGGCCAACGTCGGTGGGCCGGCTGGTCAGGTCGATTTGGATGAACTGGAATACCGCTTTTATCGCGACCACTGGGACCGTCTGCCCGACTTCGACAACTTGAAGGCCGAGACGGTCGCCAAGCTGCCGTTGGGCAAATTCGACATTTCGCCGGCTTCGCGGGAAACGGACTTTGGGTTCGTTTTTACGGGTATCTTGAAAGTCCCGGCAGATGGTGAGTACACATTCTCGCTCGATTCCGATGACGGGTCGCGGCTCACGATCGACGGCAAGAAGATTGTCGAGTACGACGGGATTCACGGCGAAGGAAGTCCAAAACTGGCGACCGTGCGGTTGAGGCAGGGGCGCGTTCCGGTACGCCTGGATTATTTTCAACGCAGCAATGGATTGGGTCTGACTGTCGCGTGGTCGGGGCCGGGATTTGAAGGACGTCCGCTGACGCCCGTCCGCAAGAATGGGCCGGTGCGAAATCTGACGGAACAAATCAAGACTCTCGGCGTGAAGCTGTTGGGTGATGAGAAGCACCGCGAATATCAGCGATTGTTTGCGGAAATGGAGAAACTGAAGAACGAGCGCGTGTCGAGTGACTTTGCTCTCAGCGTGTCAGAATTCGGATCGCAGCCGCCCGAGACCTTCGTCCTGTATCGTGGTAATCCGACCTCCCCTCGCGATAAGGTCGAGCCCGGATTCCTATCGATCTTAGGTGGCGGGACTGCTGTCGTGCCGACTCCTGCTCCCGACGCCAAGTCATCGGGCCGTCGCCTGGCATTGGCGAACTGGGTGGCGTCTCCAGAAAACCGGATGACCTCCCGAGTGATGGTCAATCGAATCTGGCAGCATCATTTTGGTCGAGGCTTGGTGCGTTCACCGAACAACTTTGGTCAATTGGGGGACCTGCCAACTCATCCCGAACTGCTGGATTGGCTGGCTGCCGAGTTCATCAATCAGGGCTGGCACATGAAGGCGCTCCACAAGACGATCATGCTGTCGAGTACTTATCGAATGTCTTCTCGTCCCAGCAAGTTGGCGTTGGAGAAAGATCCCGTTAACGATTTGTTCTCACGCTTCGAAATGCGCCGGCTCAGTGCTGAGGAGCTGCGAGACACAATTCATGCCGTCAATGGACGCTTGAATCTGAAGATGTATGGTCCGGGGATCTATCCGGAGATCTCGGCGGAAGTGCTGGCGGGACAATCTGCACCAGGTTCTGGCTGGGGGAAATCGTCTCCCGAAGAGCAGGCGCGGCGTAGTGTTTATATTCATGTGAAACGATCGCTGATTACACCATTGCTGGCGGACTTTGATTTCGCTGATACCGACAGCAGTTGTGCTGCACGATTCGCGACTACGCAACCGACCCAGGCGTTGGCGATGTTGAATGGAGACTTCCTGAATACGCAGGCGACTGAGTTTGCTCGCCGAGTGAAACAGGATGCGGCGGATGACGCCGAGAAACAAGTGCGCCTGGCCTTGAAGTTGGCATTGAGCCGTGAACCCGAAATGGCCAGCGTAGAACGCGGATTGAAGCTGCTGAAATCGTTACGTGAGAAGCATCAGTTGGACGTCGATCAGGCACTCAAGTATTACTGTTTGCTGGTCTATAACTTGAACGAGTTTGTGTACGTTGACTGAGGATCTGGCTTGCTCCCCGAAGTTTGCGAAAGGCAACGTTGAATGAGATTAGTGTGGATTAGCGAAGATTAGTGTTCTAAAAATCTTCGTAATTCTTTTTTTGGAACACTAATCTCCGCTAATCTTCACTAATCAAATGCCTGGCGATCAACGATCGGTTGATTTTGCTGGTTGGAATTAATAAGGGTAGTTCATATGTCAAACTTCAACTTCGGTTCAGGATCTTTCTGCGGTCGTACGCGACGTGAATTCCTGTGGGAGGCCGGTGCGGGATTTACTTCGGTTGCGTTGACGGGAATGCTCTCTTCAGATGGATTTTTCCGCTCACAAGCGATGGCCGCTGAAGCCGAACGGAAGTTTGCGAATCCCCTGGCGCCGAAGCCCTCGCACTTTCCTGGTAAGGCCAAGAGCGTCATCTTTCTTTTCATGTACGGCGGCCCCAGCCAGGTTGATACGTTTGACTACAAGCCGAAACTGTATGAGCTTGATGGCAAGACAATCCCCGTGAAAACGAAGGGGCGTGGCGGTGAGAAGAATGAAGGCAGGGTGGTCGGGCCGAAGTGGAAGTTCAAGCAGTATGGCAAATCAGGTCAGTGGGTCTCGGAACTTTTTCCACATCTATCGAACTGTGTCGATGACATCGCATTTCTCAAGTCGATGACGGCTGATTCGCCGATTCACGGTTCGGCAATGCTGCAGATGAATTCCGGGAAAATCCTCAGCGGAAGTCCGGCGCTGGGTTCGTGGGTGAATTACGGATTAGGTAGTGAAAACGAGAACCTGCCGGGCTTCGTGGTGATGCTTGATCCCACGGGCGGTCCGATCAGCGGCGCCAAGAACTGGTCGAGCGGATATATGCCAGCCACGTATCAGGGAACGATCATGCGGTCCAAGGGGGCCGCGGTCATTGACCTCAATCTGCCCGCGGGGATGACTCGTGAAATGCAGCGGGAATTGCTGGATTCACTACAGATTGAGAATCAACAGCATCTCGCGGCGCGCAGTGAAAACAGCGAACTGGCGGCACGCGTCGCGAGCTATGAGCTTGCCTATAAGATGCAGCAGTCGGCCCCCGAGGCGGTTGATTTGAACCAGGAGAGCGAGGCGACTCAGAATCTTTACGGTCTCAATGAACCCCGGACCCAGGATTTCGGCAAGCGGTGCCTGCTGGCCCGGCGACTGGTCGAGCGTGGCGTGCGGTTCATTCAGCTTTACTCGGGCGGGAATCACAATGACGCCAACTGGGATGCTCATGGTGATTTGTTTAAGAATCACAGCTACCACGCGGGCAATACCGACAAGCCGATTGCCGGGCTGATTCAGGATCTCAAGCAGCGCGGGTTACTGGACCAGACCCTGATCGTGTGGGGTGGTGAATTCGGTCGCCAGCCGACGGCGGAATATGCGGAAGGGACCGGTCGCGATCACAACGCCTACGGCTTCACCATGTGGATGGCCGGAGGCGGAATCAAAGGTGGCCAAAGTTATGGCACCACCGATGAACTGGGGGCGGCCGCCGTGGAACATCCCACACACGTGAAACGCCTGCACGCGACGATTTTGAATCAGATGGGCTTGGACCCCAATCGGTTGGCGTATTTCTATGGCGGATTAGATCAGAAGCTGGTTGGCGTGGAACACGTCGAACCGATCAAGGAAATCATTTGATGTCGTGTTGCGTCATCAGCCGGCACGCGCTAGCGTCCGGTTCTTGTCGTGGGATAGGTATCGAACCTGATTGTGATTCGGAACCGTGGGCTAGCGCCCAGCGGCTGATTTGACCTTCCCAACCGAACTGCACCAGAAGATCACCGTGACGCAGCCGATTGCTGCGGCAGTTGCCGCGAAGGTGATGGGATAGGCAGCGTCCGTGTGATGTTTGGCTTCCCGGATGAAGGCCCCGATGATCGGGGCTCCCAGGAATACGCCGATATCAAATGTCGCCAGAATCAGCGATGTCGCCACGCCCAGATAGCGTCGTGGGAATGCGGCGGTTCCGGCGGCCATCACTGCGGGGAATAATAAGGCGTGGGCGACGCCGGCAATGGCACCGGGAAAAATCAGGTGCCAGGTGCGTGTGACGGGGATGTAGCAGAGAAAGCTGAGCGTCATCAGCGACAGGCCCACGATGATCCACAGCCGGTTGCCCAGTCGGGAAAAGTGGGAAGCCGTGGCCACTCGTGCCACAAACGCGACGCACGAGTAGACGACGAAGAACAATCCCACATTGTTGAGATGGGCTTCCACCGCGAACGGCCGCAGGAATGTCATGGGAATCGACAGCCCGGCGCCCATCGCCGCTGCCGTAATGGAAATCACCAGCGGATGATAACGGGTGACGACGTGCCAGAGATTCGGCCGGCGGCGATGGACTGCGGGCTGGGCATCGCTGGTCACAAACCAGGTGACGGCGGTCGACAGAATGGCCAGCGTCGAGGCGATCAGAAACAACTGGTCGACGACGGTCTCACGGCTCGCTCCCCCACTGGCCAGCCAATCTCCCAGCAACGGGCCCAGCATGATGCCGACGAAGCCAGAGGTTCCCAGGGCCCCGACCATTTCGGCCATGCGCATTGGCGGGACACGTAGGGCAACGAAGGTAATTGAAGAGCCGGAAAATCCCGCGAGACTCGCCTGCAACATCAGGCGGATCACGAAGATTTCAACACCGTAGGCGGTCGTCACCGTCAGATGCAGCATCATCGCGATCGAATAGAGCAGGCTGGACCACAGCCAGACCCGCGCGGCTCCGTAACGGTCGATGGCCTCGCCCTGCGCCAGGCGGATGATGATGCTGCCGATCATCCCGAATCCGACGATCAACCCGAGCTGGCGTTCCTCGCCCCCGACGACGCTGACGAAGTCGGCATACCGCACCATGGCGGCATTGGCCATCGTGAGGAGGCCGTTCGACAAGTAGGCGAGCCAGAATGTCCGGTCGTAGCCGTGAAACTCGGAGGGAGCCAAAGTGGGGCTGACCTGAGGTGTGGCAGGATTGGGGGACTCTACGTCGAGGGCAGTCAAGCGGTGGGCTCCGTGCGGGTCTCCTCAATCTTATGTCAAAGGGCTGTTGGGATTCCAGTTGGTGGGCCATCGTGGGATGGGTCTCCAGGCCCGTCCGTCCTGTATTTCGACTAGGTGAGCCGGGTGCCGTGAGGCCCCGGACAATTCGAGAAGCGATCCAACTTCCGGTCCGGGGCCTTACGGCACCCGGCTCACCTGTCCTTTGTAATGGGAGAGAATCATTGGCCTTCGATGGGGACTGACGGGCCTGGAGACCCGTCCCACGATTCGAAACAACTCCGATAACCAGCAAAGACGATATAACCGGACGTATCGGATTCATGTATTTTTTTGGAATCATCCCGACCTGAAGGGAATCGCGGACTAAATTCAATGATGTGTCCTGCGTTCACGATATAGGTCAAAATGCGTTACTTGTCGGGATGGTTTGGCTCGGATCGACGAAAGACTGACCTGCACCTGCTGTTCCTGGCGGCGGTGGCGGGGCAGGCTCTTGCGCTGGCCGTTGGACTGTGGTTGGAGCAAAAACTACTCGATTCTGCCGTCCATTGGACCCGCTCGCACTCGACCGTGGTCAGCGGTAAAGAGGCCCCGGTCACGGAAGAAGAAGTGGCCGATGCCACCGCGGACGCGCTGCTGGCTGAGATTTCTCCCGTGCTGACGGTCAAGGTGATCGCGTTTGTCTGGATCTTTTGCTCTCAAGCGTTGATTGCGTTTCTGGTCGTGTCGCGCTGGAATACGATTCGCGAACGGCAGCGTGCGGCGGATGCCAACGCGTTTGCCCGGCAGAATCACGACCTCGTTCGCACCCGTGACGCCGTGATTTTTGGACTGGCCAAGCTGGCCGAATCGCGTGATCCTGAGACGGGCCATCACTTGGAACGCATCGCCCTCTATTCGACCCGGCTGGCCGAAGCCATGCGGCGTCATCCTCAGTTTGCGTCGCAGATTACGCCGACGTTCCTGAAATCGCTGGGGATCAGTTCGGCTCTGCACGATATTGGCAAAGTCGGTGTTGAAGATTCTGTATTACTGAAACCGGGGCGGTTGACTGACGCCGAACGCGAGAAGATTCAACAGCATACTCTGCTGGGAGGCGATTGCATTGAACAGATCGAAAGCCGCCTGGGAACGTCGAATTTCCTGGAAATGGCACGTGAAATTGCGTTGTGTCATCACGAACGATGGGATGGAACCGGCTATCCCAATGGTTTGGCCGGCGAACGGATCCCACTAGCGGCCCGCATCATTGCGGTGGCGGACGTGTATGACGCGCTGTCGGTCCGACGGGTCTATAAAGAGCCGTTCCGACACGAAAAATGTGTCCGGATCATTCGCGAGGGTGCGGGGAGCCAGTTTGATCCGCATATCGTCGAAGTCTTCCTCGAAATCGAGGCTGAGTTCCAGCAGTGGGCGCGGGAGATGTCGGACTGCTACGCCGGTGCGGATCAGCCCGAGACTCAGGACGTGCCTGTCATGACTTCTGAGCAGGAACAGATCCTGACTCGAGTCACTTCCAGTGAGGAATTCGGTCGTCCGAGTGCGGATCTTGTGACGGCAACCGCGACGCGCGATCCGGCCTTTCGAGACACTGACAACGGGGCGTGATTGTGAACATCAAGCAAAAAAATGACCTCGCGTTGGAACTGTCCCTGATCATTGTGATCGTGGGATTGGCGAGCCTGATGTATCAGGTGCCGGGCGTCAAGATGGTGGTCTTGAACCTCTTCTTCCTGCCGGTGGTGCTGGGGGCATTTTTTCTCGGTCGCTATCGCGCGGGAGTGCTGGCATTGTTGAGCGTTGTCATGGTGACGATCATCGCCGCTCAGGATTTTTCGCAGTTTGCGGCATTCCGATCGCCGCTCACGAGCGCTCTTGCTATTACGATCTGGGGCGGAGTATTGGGCCTCACCACGATTCTGGCCGGGACGCTCAGCGACGAGCGATCGACACAGATGACCGAATTGCACGAAGCCTATATCGGTGTGATTGAGGTCCTGTCGAAGTATCTGCACAGCGTGCATCCGCAACTCCAGGACCGCCCGGCACGTATCGCGGAACTCAGCCAGCACATGGGCGAGCAGTTGCGTTTGACATCGCGCGAGATCGACGACATCCGGGTGGCCGCGATGCTCCAGGAGATGGATCACATCGAGATTACGGCGCGTGTGGTGCGGAAGGCGATCGGCAATCTGGATGGAGAGAACGCCAAGTCGATCGAGTGTACCTTCAATGGTGCGGACCTGGTCCAGTCGCTGGGAGGCGTGATCAGCGGCGCCTTGCCGTTGTTGCGTCGGTTTGACGAGACCGTCCTGGGGACAGACGAAATTCCAGCCGTGGCTGGCAATTCGAGCCCGCCGATTGGCGCTTATATCATTCGGACGGCTCGCGCCTACGATCGGTTGGCGTTTGGTCAGAATGCGGTTGCGATTAAGGGTTCCTTGACGGTCTTGAATGAGCTGAAGTCGGGGCTCCATGGAAGCCATCCGCCTGAGGTTTTGCAGGCCCTGGAGCAAGTCGTTGCGCCCCGAGTTGCGGATAGCAAGGCCCGCCCGGTGATCGCGACGAAATCGCCGCCGGCCGGCTCGCGGAACGTTGCGGCCCTGTAGGATGGCCGCCCCGGCCGTCTTCTTCGTGCCGGATAGTTCGACGTCATGGGAGGGTGAGGGACCCAGGGGGTACCCCGCCGAACCGCAAGCGTTTGTCGGCCCGCGCCAGACTATGCGGTTCGGCGGGGTACCCCCTGGGTCCCTCACCCTCCCATCGACTCGAATGGTTCAACTCATCTAGAAAAGGCGACGGCCGGGGCGGCCATCCTACAGCGCCGGGCTCGCCTTGATTACAATCATTGGGCATTCAATGTCGTCTCTCTGCTGATCGTGACTTTCTTTGATGGAAATAAGGTTTGCTATGAGTTGTAGTTTTGACTGGTTGACTCGCCGGGTCCGAGTGACCGGCGGCGCGGCACTGCTGTTGATGGCGTCAGTTGCCTGGAGTGCTGACACGGAAAAGGTGATTTTGACTCAGCAGCCGGAAGTGCTGCCGGCACGCCAGGGACAGGAAGACGCCCCTGTGCCCGCCGCTGCCAAGCCCGGCATCACGAATGAGGTATTCGATCAAGGCCCTGTTCCGCAATGGATCTGGGGGGCCAGCAACGACCAGAACTATGTGCTGCAAACAAAGTTTACCGGCCCGGCCAAGGCGACCCGCCTCAAGGCCGCTGCCGACAATGCCTGCACCGTCTGGATCAACGGCACCAAGGTTCTCAGCAACGAGGACTGGTCAGCTGCGACTGAAGTCGACATCACCAAGCACATCCAAGCTGGCGAGAACATTATTCAGGCCGAGGCGACAAACTCAGGTGGTCCAGCGGCGTTTATCTTGAAGCTGGCGCTGACGGGCGAAGACGGCAAGACGCAGTATGTCGTCACGGATACAAGCTGGAAGTCGTCGGCCAAACGTGATTCGACGGAACTGGCCGATGTCCGCGTGGTGGGCAAACTGGGAGAAAAGCCCTATGACGATCCCCTCGCAAAATCGGTCGCCGACGGGATCAAGGGACCCACGGACCTATTCAACCTGCAGCCTGGATTTCAGGTCGAACGACTCTTCGCAGTTCCTAAGGACATCCTGGGTTCGTGGGTTTGTATTACGTTCGATAACAAGGGCCGGCTGATTGCCAGCGATCAGGGTGACAAGGGGCTGTGCCGCATTACGCCGCCTGCAATTGGCAGCCAGGATCCGGTGAAGGTCGAACGTCTGGATGTGAAGATCTCTGCCGCGCAGGGGATGTTGTATGCGTTTGACGCGTTATACATTTCGGTCAATGGCGGCCAAGGGAGCGGCCTGTATCGCGCCAAGGATACGAACGGTGACGATCAATATGATGAACTCGTCCAGCTGGCGAAATTCAACGGCGGCGGTGAGCATGGCCCGCACTCGTTGAGGTTGTCGCCCGATGGGACATCCCTCTATGTCGTGTGTGGCAATCACACTCGTCCGCCAGAAAAGATCGATGCCAGCCGTCTGCCGTCCAATTGGAACGAAGACCATTTGCTGCCGCGCCAGTGGGACGCGAATGGGCATGCTCGTGGAATTCTGGCTCCTGGCGGTTGGGTCGCGAAGACCGATCCTGATGGCAAGACATGGGAGATCGTCAGCAGTGGCTACCGCAATCAGTTCGACTTCGCGTTCAATGCGGATGGCGAAATGTTCGTCTACGACGCCGACATGGAATGGGATTATGGGACGCCCTGGTATCGTCCGACGCGTGTGAATCATGCCACGAGTGGCAGCGAACTGGGCTGGCGCAGCGGCACTGGCAAATGGCCGGCGTACTACATCGACAGCTTGCCCGCGGCCGTGGATATCGGGCCGGGGTCGCCGGTCGGGGTGGTGTTTGGTTACGGGGCCAAGTTCCCGGCCAAGTATCAGAAGGCCCTGTTCATCTGCGACTGGACCTTCGGCACGATGTACGCGATTCATTTCGAACCGAACGGTGCCACGTACAAAGCTGTGAAAGAGGAATTTGTCTCGCGGACTCCCCTGCCCCTCACGGATAACGCGATTGGTCCCGATGGAGCCATGTACTTCACAGTCGGCGGCCGTGGTGCTCAGTCGGAATTGTTCCGCGTGACCTACGTTGGCAAAGAGTCGACAGATCCGGTGGATGCTCACGATGCTCAGTTTGCTGACCAGCGTGCACTGCGACAACAACTTGAGCAATACCACAAGCCCGCTGCTGACGGTTCTCTGGCGGTGGAATTGGTCTATCCGAATTTGTCGCATGCCGATCGTTTCATCCGGTATGCCGCCCGTGTCGCGCTCGAAAATCAGAAGCCTGAACTGTGGCAAAACCGCGTGCTCACCGAGAGCAATCCGGTAGCGCTAATTGAAGGCAGCGTGGCTCTAGCTCGTCAGGGAGACAAGTCGCTGCAACCGCAACTGTTGGGTGCCTTGGAGAAGGTGGATTTCAAGGCGCTCCCGGAATTCCAGCAACTGGGATACTTGCGAGCGTTGTCGCTGGTCTTCTTGCGAATGGGTGAGCCGACCCCGGAGATTGCCGCGAAGTTCGTGAGCAAGCTGGATGGGTTCTTCCCGTCTGAGCTCCCGAACGTCAATCGTGAATTGAGTTCGATGCTGATCTATCTTCAATCGCCGACGGTCGTGGCCAAGACGATCAAGTTGATCGAACAGCCGTCGCCCGAGCGTACTCCGGAAGAAATGTCGGATCTGCTCGCACGCAATAAGGGTTATGGTGGCACCGTCGCCAGCGTGTTGAAGAACTCGGCCGACCCGCAGAAATTTCACTACGCGTTTGTGCTGCGGAATGCCAAGGCCGGCTGGACGATGGATTTGCGGAAGGCGTACTTCACGTTCTTGAACGATTGCCGCACCAAGAGTGGTGGCGCGAGTTTCCAGGGCTTTATCAACAACCTGGAACGCGATGCCTTCGACAACGCGACCGATGGCGAGCGACTGGCGATTGAAGCCTTGGGGCTGCGGAAGCCGTTCGTCCCGAAGGAATTGCCGAAGGCGACCGGTCCCGGTAAGGAGTATACGCTGGATGAGATCGTGGCCGGTGCGGCAGAAAAGTTGAAGGATCGTGATTTCAAGAATGGCCAGAAGATGTTTGGGGCCGCCCGTTGCGTTGTGTGTCACCGCTTCTTCGGAGATGGCGGTGCCACGGGGCCCGATCTGTCTCAGGCTGCGGGCCGCTTCCAGTTGAAGGATCTGACTGAGGCGATTGTCGATCCCAGCAAAGTGGTCTCGGACCAATATCGTGCGTCCGTCGTGACGACCACAGCCGGGAAAGTCTTCAGCGGCAAGATCGTCTCGGAAACGAAGGACGACATCACGATCCTCGTCAGTCCGGAGGATTCGACGAAGGTCGAAATCGTGAAGAAAACGGACATTGAAGAAACCGTTCCTTCGCTGGTTTCGGTCATGCCCAAGGATCTGTTGAAGGAACTGAACGAGAACGAAGTCTACGATTTGCTGGCCTATTTGCTGTCTCGCGGAGATGCGAATCATCCGCTGTTCAAGAAGTAAGACGTAGCAGACCCGTAGCCCGACTCTCTGAGTCGGGTGATTTGAATTGAAGACTCCCGACTCAGAGAGTCGGGCTACGACAAGCCTGCGTCGAACACAGTTCGACGCAGGCTTTTTGCGTTTTTTATGTGTTCCATCTCTTGATGGTCCTTATCGGACCAATGGGACGGATGGGACTTATGGGACGCAGATCTGGGTGTTTCGGGAAAATTTCCGCAACATCACACAGAATCCATTTTCTTAATCCTGTCTTCAGGTTGCCCTTCCTAAACTGCATTCACATCCCTCGCTCAAACCAATCTGCAGGCTGACTGCACTGGGCCGAGTCAGCCGGCGAGGTGATGTTGAAGCACGGCGTTCGCGGCTTCAATGTGCGACATCTCTGCTCCCCGAGTAAGAATACGGAGCAACAACACAGAGGAACAATACGATGCGAGGCGTAGTCATTGCTGGATTGCTCGTACTGGCGGCTGGAGTGCTGCTGGTGGATCACGTTAGGTCACAGCCACCGGGGCCGCGCGAAGATGGTCGTCCGCCACGCGGCGATCATCGGGATGGCGGCGGGCCCCCCGGTGGCGGACCACACGGTGTTCGGCCTCCCCCTCCCCCCATCATCCAGGCTTTGGACTTGGACAAGGACGGAGACCTCTCCGCTGACGAGATCAAAGCCGCATCGGAGAACCTGCTGAAGCTCGACAAAGACAAGGATGGAAAACTATCACGCGACGAAACTCGTCCCGCACCTCCTCCGGGTGATGAGGGTCCTGGAGGTCGTGGCCGTGGTCCCGGTGGACCGGGTGGCGAAGAACGTGGTCCCCCTCGAGGGCCTGGACGTGGCCAAGGGCGTGGTCCTGATGACGGGCCGCGGGGAGAACGTGGTCCCGGAGGGCCTGGTGATGACCGAGGGCCCCCTCCTCCGCATCATGGTAAGCCGCCGGAACTCGGGCACGTGCTGCCGCCGTTCGTGCGGGATGATATTTCGCTGACTGAAGACCAGAAGAAGCAGATTGCTGAGCTCGAAGCGGATGTGAAATCCAAGTTAACGAAGATTCTCACCGCCGAGCAGAAGACGCAATGTGAGAAGCTGATGGAGCGCGGCCCGGGTGGGCCCCCGCCGCGGGGACCAGGCGGTCGTGGCGAAGGACCGGGAGGCCGCGGAGGTGATGACGGTGACCGTCCGCCGCGTCCGCGTCGTCCGGATGGCGAAGGACGACCGCAGGGTGAATAGGCAGTTTGTGAGACAATCAGTTTGATCAACCGTCCTCTTTCACGCGATTCTGGCAGGGGACGGTTTTATGTAGGTGATGGGAGGGCGGGGTACCCTCTGGGTCCCTCGCCCTCCCACTCGCCAAATTGGAGTCGTGATTCTATGCCCCTTGTTTGCATCAGCCGGTCTTGGCGTCGCTGCTGGAATAGCCTGATTTATGGCGTCGCGTTGTGCTTGATCGCCGTCGCATCCAATCTCGCTGACACTCCTGCCAAAACTCATCCGGCAGAGCCTACCGTCCCCGCGGATCTCAAGCCGATTGGTGGTCGGTGGTATCTGAAAGCTGGAAAACGTCCCGTCTACTTCTATCGGGATGGTCAGCGATTCGTCGACCTGTTTTCCTATCACATGAGCGATTCGAACAAAGACGGAATCGATGAAGTCCGGGTCAGTCACGATGAGAAATTCCTGATTGTCGAGAGCCAGGGATTTCCTAATCATCCGACCGCCAATTTTCCCAACAGCGGCAACCCCAATACGATCCGCGTCCAGTCCTTTCGGTTTCGCTATCCGCTGGAACCGAAGTTGAGTTCAGCAGTGACCCGGGTTCCCATGGGGCCCATTGGCATGGCTTTGAATGGCGTCGTGTTCTTCAACCCGTTTGAAATGGGGGGGATGAATGCCGTCGAGGGATACTCGGAAGTCTGGCTCGATTCCTGCTGCGGGCATCCTGAGCAGCGCGGAGTTTACCACTATCACAAGTATCCGAGTTGCGTGAAGTCCCCCTTCAAGGATAGCGGGCAGGAGCATTCGCCGATCATTGGGTTCGCGTTCGACGGGTTTCCGCTCTACGGTCCCTATGAATCGGGCAAAGTCCTGGCGAAGGATCTCAAGGGAAAGTCGGTCCTGGATGATTGCAACGGGCACTCCGATTCCGAACGAGGTTACCATTACCATGTGACGCCCGGCCGTTTTCCCTACATTCTGGGCGGTTACGCGGGAGTGGTGGAGACGTCCAACAACCGCGGATTGGCACGCGCGGGAACTGGGGCCATTCGGAACAATGCCTCGGGGGTCAGTCGCATTGGTGACGGCATTGCCTCGGTGAAACCGGCGACCGCAAAAGCGGGGCAGTCGCTGACGTTTCGCATCGAGTTGAATCCGTCCGGAGCGCGGAATGGACTTCCCGCAGGAGACCCCGATTGGGTGCAGATTGGGCCGTTTGAGGCTCACAAAGTCTCGCGAAAAGGCAATTTGATTACGGCGGAAATCAGAATTCCTGAAGACGCCGCTGTGGGCGTCCCGTATGATTGCCATATTGAATTCAAGACACCGGGTGCTCGTCACGACATCACCGTCCTGAAGGCGAACGAGATTCTTCGCGTTCAGCAGTGATTGGGAATTGACTCCATTCGGATATATGATGTGAGGTCCTTGTCGTGAGTTCTATTTCCGTTGTGAATCCGTGTATGGCCGTAAAAGAAGACTCGACCGAATTTGTGCCCCCCGATACGGCAAACGAGCTGGTGCGTCGGATCAAAACCGGCGATCAGCAGGCGTTTGCCGACCTATTCTTATTGTTTCGTCCCCGGCTGTGGCGGTTTATCAACCTGCGTTTGCATCCTCAACTGCGGGGACGAGTCGATCCCGACGATGTGCTGCAGGACTTCTGGCTGCGCGCGGTCGCGCGGATGGATTATTTTCCGGACACGGCGTCACCGGCCGGTTTCATCTGGTTTCGCATGATTCTCACGCAAACTCTGATCGAACTGCAGCGGCGGCATCTGGGAGCGGAAAAGAGAAGTGCGGGCAAGGAACGGTCGCTCAATGGGGGCTGGAGTCCCGATTCGACCACGTCCTCGCTGGTCTTCCAGCTTTCGGGGCAATGCACCACTCCCAGTGCGGCGTTCATGCAGGCGGAACTGGCCCGGCAATTGGAAGTGGCGTTGCAGGAACTGGACGATATCGACCGCGAAGTCCTGGCGCTGCGGCACTTTGAAGAGTTATCGAACGCCGAAACCGCGATGGCCTTGAACTTGTCGGTGGCGGCGGCGAGTAAACGCTATATTCGAGCATTGCAACGACTCAAAGGGGTCTTGGAACTCATTCCCGGATTGCAGAATCAGTTGCTTCACAAGAAGTGATTTGAAATCTCATTTGGCAGTCGGTCAATCAGCCGCAGGGCGCTAGCCCCCGGTTCGGGGCAACAATCGACTCAACTTGAGTAGGCGAACAGGGCGCTAGGTTGTGTTTGGTGAATCAAATACGGATTTGAACCAGGAGATCATTTACCGCACAAAATACGGAGAATAGATTTCATAGGAGATTTTTTAGCCACAGAAGGACACGGAAGAAACACAGAATCAGAAGACGAATTCTATTCCAAATTTCTGTGTTTCTTCTGTGTCCTTCTGTGGCTAAAACTCTCTCTTCTAAATCTCCGTGTCTCCATGTCTCCGTGGTGAAATCTCCTCGTAGATGATTCACCAAACGGGCTAACGCGTGCCGGCTGATTTGGTGCTGAGCCAAATGCGACCTAAATCACTTGCAGTAAGTACCACTTTCCCGTAGCTCCCTGGACAATTTGCGTTTCCGCCCAACACTCGGTCCGGGGCCTTACGGCACCCGGCTCACCAGTACCAGTTGTTTTGCGGGCTTAATTACGTTGACATTGAATTTTCTGTAACGCTCATGGATACCCCCCCCAGTTCACCTCAGCGCATGACGTTGGATGTTCTGTTAGAACGTTTCACGAATGAAGTCCGTGGGGGGGGCGCGCCCGAGATTGCGAAATACGCCAAACGCTATCCGCATCTGGCCGAGGAGATCGAAGAACTCTTTCCGATCATTCAGGGGTTGGAAAAGTGCAAAGTCGCGCAGGATGCGGATTTCGTGCGACAGAATTTTCCCGCCGAATTTCCGTTGCGACAGCTTGGCGAATGCACCCTGGTCCGCGAGATCGGACGAGGCGGGATGGGGCTGGTCTTCGAGGCTATTCAAGCTTCCATGGAACGCTCGGTGGCCATCAAGTTGTTGCCGACCCGCTTCTTCGCTGATGGGCTGAAATCCAAGGAGCGTTTTCAGCGCGAAGCGGTCACGATTGCTCGCTTGAAGCACCAGAATATTGTGCCGATCTACTCATTTGGCGAGCATGACGGCTACTACTTCTATGTGATGCAACTGGTCCGTGGGGTCAGCCTGGATTGGGTGATTCGCCAACTGCGTTCCTCGACGACACCGATTTGCACGGACATGATTCAGCGGGCGGCGGTAGGTGATGTCAGCGTGGCGGATACACTGCGCGCGGCCGTGGCTCCTCCCAATCGCAAGTTGACCCGGCACTCGTGGACTGTGTTTGCGAAGATTGGCATTCAAGTCACTGCGGGGATCGCGCATGCCCATGAACACGGCGTGCTGCATCAGGATATCAAGCCGGCGAATCTGCTGCTCAATCTGGAGGGACGCGTCGTCATCACCGATTTCGGCGGCAGCTATCTGTCCAATTCGACCGTCTCGCCGGTGACGGAGTTTCACACAGGAACCCTGCGTTATATGGCTCCCGAGCGTTTGGAGGGACAATCCGACCAGCGGAGCGACGTGTATTCGATCGGTGTGACGTTGTACGAGTTGGTGACGCAGCGCTCGGCATTTGATGTCACCGACCGCAGGCAGTTGGCGGAATTGATTCTGAACCCCGATCTGCCGCCTCCCCGGAAGTTGTGCAAAGAGATTCCCGCGGAATTCGAACGCATCATCATGAAGGCGTTGGCACGCGACCCGGATGTCCGGTATCCCTCGGCGAAGGCCTTGGGGGACGATTTGCGGCGGTTTGTGAAGTGATTTCGATGAATTTCGTAGGACGGGTCTCCTGGCCCGTCCGAGCCTGTAGCAGCCAACGTGGCACACATTCCGTCCCTCGCGAGCTTCGCGCAGCGCACGGCCAACAGGGATCAATACGGCCTGGAATCAGTGGAAAAACCTGCATTTGGGTGCCACTGGCTGTGCCAGTGCTTTGCCGGACAGGGAGTCAAAAGACACCGAGCACTGGCATAGCCAGTGGCACCCGGCGAGGTTGTTTTGACCTCGGAGATTTGAAATGTCCTCGAGCCTTTCGGCGTTTCATTGAATTTGAAAGCGGCGTTCTCAGTTTGGGGTCGGGCGTTCAAATTTCAAAATTGGCCGATCGATTGATATGTCGGTTAGCCGACAACCTGGCCAATTTTGAAGTTTGAACACCCGACCCCTCTCGCTAGTCTGATGGAGATTCGCGCGGCTATCGCTGTCGCTTTGAGCTATCGCTATACTCGCGGTTGGCATGTTCGCGGCACAGTGGGAATCGGGATGTGAATATCGACACGGATGTTTTGATCTTCGGCGGCGGGTGCGCCGGATTGTGGCTGCTCGATGAGCTGCGCCGGAAAGGCGTGCGCGCGTTGTTGCTCGAGTCGGGGGCAGTCGGCGGCACTCAGACGACCGGTTCGCAGGGCATCCTGCATGGCGGCACCAAGTACGTGTTGCAGGGGATTTTTTCGGCCTCTGCGGGGTCCGTCCGCGATATGCCCGCCCGTTGGAGAGAATCTCTCGCTGGTGCTGTCGAGCCCGATCTTTCGCAGACTCGGTTTCGCAGCCGGCATTGCTATTTGTGGCGCAGCGATTCGTGGCAATCGTATCTCGGAATGGTTGGAGCGCAGGCCTTCTTGCAGGTGAAGCCGGTTCCGTTACCCGATGCTGAGCGACCTGCCCTGCTGGCCAAGTGCCCGGGGCAAGTGTTCCGGCTCGATGAGGAAGTGATTGATACGACGAGTTTCGCTCGCGTGCTGGCGGAGCGCAATCGGGGGCTGATTTTTCAGATTGATGCGGCACAGGGACTGGAGTTTCAAGTCAATGCGGACGGACGCGTGACGTCCGTGCTGATTCGTGAACCCGGTGGGGCGCGGGAACTGTCGGTGCAAGTCGATCGGGTGGTACTCGCGGCTGGTGCCGGGAACGACCAGTTGCGAACGCAGATGGGGTTGACTGCGAATGCCATGCAGCGGCGGCCGTTACATATGGTGCTGGTACGCGGAGATCTGCCGCAGTTCAACGGGCACTGTATCGACGGTGCGAAGACGCGGGTGACGATTACGGCGGACGTGGACTCGACCGGGCGTGGCGTCTGGCAGATTGGAGGACAGTTGGCTGAGGATGGAGTGCGATTGGAGCCCGGGGCCCTCATCGCCCACGCACAGCGCGAGTTGGCCGCCGTATTGCCGGGTTGGAAGTCTGCCGGACTAGAATGGGCTACGTACCGTATTGATCGAGCGGAGGCGCGGACGGCAGATGGATCGCGGCCGAACGATGTCCAATTGCTGCACGAGCACAATGTCCTGACCATCTGGCCGACGAAACTCGTGCTGGCTCCGCGGATGGCTCAGCAGGCGATGGAACATTTGGGAGTCCTGGATCATTCGTCCGGATTGGCGGAGTTTCGTGCGGCGCTGAGTACACTCAACTGGCCGGCACCGGTCCTGGCATTGCCACCTTGGGAACTGCAGTCAACATGGATCAGCGGCAACTAGGGAGCCAGGGCCCGTGGGTCAGTACCATCGGCTTCGGCGCGTTCAAAATCGGACGCAACTTGCAGACCAAGTACGGGACGGAGTATCCGCTCCCCGACGACGCGGAAGTCTCGCGCCTGCTCAACGGTTTGCTCGATCGAGGCGTGAATTACGTCGACACAGCTCCAGCGTACGGCCTGAGTGAAGAACGGATTGGAGCGGCGATCGCTCATCGCCGTGCCGAGTATGTTCTATCGACCAAGATCGGCGAGACGTTTGAGAATGGCATCTCGACCTATGATTTCTCTCGCGCGGCGATTGAACGGAGTGTCGAACGCAGTTTGCGGCGACTGAAAACAGACGTGTTGGATGTCGTGTTCATTCACTCGAATGCGGACGATTTGGCAATTCAGAACGACACCGACGCGGTTTCGACGTTGCAACGTTTCCGTGACAAGAAGCAGGTGTCGCAGATTGGTTTATCTGCCAAGACGGTTGCCGGAGCCCATGCGGCACTGGCTTGGGCGGACGTGTTGATGGTCGAATATCATTTGGAAGATCGGTCGCACGAAGCGGTCATTGCTGCCGCGCACGCGGCCGGGATCGGTGTGGTGGTGAAGAAGGCGCTGGCGTCGGGAAAGCTCCCCGCTGATGAAGGATTGCGATTTGTGCTGGGAAATCCCGGGGTTTCCAGTGTGGTCGTGGGGACGCTGAATTTGCAGCACATGCTGCAGAATTTGCATGCGGTGGCGGGGTTGTGAGAGATTCAGTTCACTGAATCAGGCGAGCGTTCGGCGCCGTTAAATAATTACGGGGCGGATGGTTGTCTTGCAAGTTACAAACTATTGAGAATCGACCGTTTTCAATATGGACCCAGGCGAGCCCGGCGGCGTAACGGGCTGTTGATTTAATCGGCACATAAACCGCCGTGCAGTATACTTAATGTGAACGGTGATCCGGTTTAAGCGTTCAAACCTATGTTCAACGGGTAGCAGCCGCGAAAACGAAAATACGCGATTGGGACTTGATTAAATCAACTAGCCGGTAAGCCCCGGGATTCTTCGTTCCTTCTGTTTCAACGTCGGTTTGGCCGCGAAGAAATCAAAACACAGAGGCACAGAGGAAACAGAGTCGTTGCATTTCTCTGTGTTCTCTGTGCCTCTGTGTTTCCAAATCTGAATGAAGAAGAATCCGGGGGCTGACGCCGCCCGGCTCGCCTGATTGTCCTTGGAGTAGACGTGGTGTTGTTGCTTGGGAGTCGCTAACAACCATCCGGCTCACGCCGGACGCTCGCCTGATTCAGACTAAATTTTTGGCCGTTGTTGAGTCCACGGTTGGACTTGTTCGAACGCTCGTGACGCTTGCAGGACCAATAGATCGGCATAGCGGTCGCCGATGATCTGCAACCCGACTGGCAAGCCCGATTTGGTCCATCCCGCCGGAACACTGGCCGCGGGTTGACCTGTGAGGTTGAATGGATAGGTGAATCGGGTCCATTGCAAAGAGTCTAGTTTTTCGCCCTTCAACGGATCTGCGTCGTCCTGCCCGACGGGGAACGGGGGGACCGCCAAGGTGGGCGACAGGAGCAGGTCGAAACGCTCGTAGACTTTTCGGACTTGTTCCCAGAACTCGTGTCGCGCTGCCAACGCATTGGCGAAGTCGACTCCGCGGAGTTGCAGGCCACGTTCCACGACACGCTTGAATCCAGGATCGAGGAGTTCGCCCTGCGTCGGCAGTTTCTTCTCGACTGACGCGGCCGCTGTTCCAAAGAAAAAGACGCTCCAGGCCGGGTAGGGATCGCGCCAGTCGAGTTTGATTTCCTCCACGACTGCACCGGCATCGGCGAACCGTTTGGCCGCTTGCTGGCAGATGGCAGCGACCTCGGGTTCGACCGTCGCATAGCCCAGGTCGGGGCAGTAGGCGATCCGCTTGCCGCGAATTCCATTTTCGAATTCCGCGGAGTAGCTGACCGGATTTCGCGGCAATGATAAGAGGTCGCCGGGATCGGGGCCGGCCATCGCGTCGAGCGACGCTGCCATATCGGCGACGGTCCGCGTGATGGTACCGATATGACGTAACATGGCACCGCCGCTGCCCGGCCAATTCGGGACGCGGCCAAAGCTGGCCTTGAAGCCGAAGACTCCGCAGAATGAGGCGGGGATGCGTAACGATCCGCCGCCGTCAGTTCCCACGCCTATCGGACCAAGTCCGGTCGCCACCGCCGCGGCCGCGCCGCCGCTGGAACCGCCGGGTGTCAGGTTGGTGTTCCACGGATTACGCGTAATGCCGAAGACGCGATTGTCGGTGACCCCCTTCCAGCCGAATTCGGGCGAGTTGGTCCGCCCCATCACAATCATCCCGGCGGCTCGCAAACGCTTGACCGCGGGGCAATCCTCGGTGGTGATGTTCTGCTCCATGAGCTTCGAACCAAACGTCGTGCGCGAACCGGCCACGAAGAGATTGTCTTTGACGTGCAGCGGCACACCGTGCAATGGCCCGAGCTTCTCGCCGCTCATGACGGCTTTTTCGGCACGATCTGCGGCGCACAGGGCTTCTTCAGACGGGATGGTGACGAAGGCGTTGAGCTTGGGATTAAGTTGCTCAATCCTGGTTAAGAGGCTCTGCATGACCTCGCGCGGCGAGACTTTTTTCATGCGAATCGCGGCCGCGAGTTCCACTGCGGACAGATAAGCGAGATCGTCCTGCGCCATGAAGCAACTCCTGAAATGAAGGTGGGTGGCTGAGCGGCGGTTGATTTTAGCAAAACACCGCCGGTCAGCCACCCAATGTATTCTTCCAGAAGAAGGCAGGCTCGTGAAGAGACTTAAATGCGTCCTAGCAGGACCAGAATAAGCAGGATGACAACGATCAGCCCCAGTCCACCGCTAGGGCCGTAACCCCAATTGCGACTGTGCGGCCAGGTGGGCGCGGCACCCAGCAAGAGGAGAATCAAAACGATCAGCAAAATTGTTCCCATAATACACTGTCCTTTGTGTGCGAACCGAATGGCGGTTCTACCGATTAACGTCGGCCGGCGAAGGTGATTCAGAACAATACTGAAGCGGCGCGGCGCTCTGTCTGACCTCTCTCAAAACGATACGATCCCCGTCTTCGACCGAGATCGGAGCCTTAAGGACGTTCGATGAGATTGGTTTGCCCGCGAGTCACGGGCGAGAAATCGGTCCTCATCCAACTGGTGGAAATGAGGACCGCTGTCACGCATTCGAAATGTGTAATTTGCTGGTGGCGAATTGCAATGTCCGGGAGGCTTGGCTCAGCTATTTTCCTGATGAAGCGTCAGGGACGTCGATCCCGAGCGCAGTGGCCAGAGCGATCTGGTGGTCCTGCTCTTGAACGAGAATCTCCCGGATCTGCTCGGCGAGAGCATACTCGCCCAGCGCTTCGCACTGACGGACTCGAATTCGATAATTCCGAATCGTTTCATTCTCGGCTTCGAGGTCGAACCTCAGCATGTCCTCGGCTTTTTCTGAAGTCTTGACAACTTCAGGGACCGTGGCCGGCATTCCGCCCAAGTAGTCGATTTGCTTCGCCAAGGTGATGGCATGGGCGAGTTCTTCCGAAGCATGCACTTCTAACTCACCCGCAATGTTCATGTATTGCGCGCCTTTGAGGACTTGCGAATAAACGACGTAGGAAATCACAGCTTGATATTCGCGTGAGAGATCTTGATTCAACAACTTGATCAGCTCTTCGCGGGTGACGGGTTTAAAGTCCGCATTCGATGGGGGCGTTGCCACGACGTTCTCCAATTCTGCCATGTTTACTCAGGGATGAGGTTTCCACAGCGATCTGCTGCGATTCTGCCTAATGTTGAAATTGCCGACGACGCAGCGTAGGACGGTCCACGGTGCCACCAATCAAGCAGGCCAGCCATACGATCAGGAAGAGGAAGAAAAATCCCCTCGCCCAAACCCAGTTGGGAGCGGCCCCGGCTCCGAAGCCAAAAACTCCGGAACTCAATGAGCAAACCAGTGACGCGAAAGACAAACGCAACATGGCGTGCTACTCCTTTGACCTGAGAACCATTGCGACCGATGAACGCTGCCGACCCTTCCTAATTTCAATCAGGCAATAACGTTTGCAATTGCCGTGCCGTATGTGCCGGTTGATTTTTCCCTGCAAAAACGAACTCACGGCCGTCGAGTTGCCTCGACGACCGTGAGTGATTTCGTCATTTGCTGGAGTTCAGTGATCTCCGAGCGATCTACTTGGTGAAGTTCAGACCAGGGTCTTCCTTCGGAGCACCGATCAACTTGAAGTTGAACTTGCCGTCATCCTGGACGACACCGGCGATCAGCGATCCCCCTTCTTTGCTTTCCAAAGCGAGGACCGCACCGTCGATCGTATACGTTCCGCCGAACTCTGTGGGCTTTTGCCCCTTGGGAGCGAACTTCCAGTTGAATTTCTTCCCTTCAGACAGGGTCAACTCGAAGTGCGATCCGTCTTCCCGAGTCGCCTTCCAACTGCCCATGAGCGCCGCTTCATTCAGAGGCTTGGCTGGAGGTCCAGTGTCCTCTCTGGGAGTCGGGGTCGTCTGCGCCGTGGCATCGGGAGTTTCCGTCAGAGCAGGTGTCGGTTCCTGTCCGGCTTGTGCCGTCACAGGAGCTCCGGCAGCCTGATTTCCCTGCGGTGTTGTCAGCATCTTCAAGACATCAGCGGCAACTTTATCGTTAGGCACCAGTCTGACGACCTGTTGCAATTGACTGGCCGCAGCGTCGGGATGACCACCGGTCATGTAATGATAAGCGAGCAAGAAGCGAGTGGCTCCATCGTCGGGATTCTGCCGCGAGGCAGCTTCCAGGGCCCGCAACTGTTGAGTGTAAATCGCTACATCTGGATACAGGCTGCTGAGCGTCGTCCAATCCCAGCCCGGCCCCACGGCCAGCACGGAGTGGATCGTGGCGGCAGATTGTTGGTAATCGCCCTTCGCGAACAGGACCAGACCACGGAATTCGTGCATCACCGAGTCACTGGGGTACTGAGTGATGCCCTTGTTGACGATGTCGAGCGCCTGGTCGTAATTGTTCTGTTTGAACGCGGCAACCGCATCATCCAGAATCTGAGATTGCGGGGTGCTCGCCGCGGCGTTGGGATCACCACCCACCGCTGTCGACGCATAGCTGACCGGGATCGGTTGCGAATAGTTATATCCGCCAAACGATCCGCCACCGCCATAATACGGGTTGTTATAACCGAGGTAACCGCTGTTGTAGGCCATTGAGCCTAAGCCCCAACTGCCATACCCCCAGCCCAGAGGACGGTATCCGTAGCCATAACCGAGGCCGTAGCCGTAGCCGCCAAAACCATATCCCAGTCCCCCATAGCCTATGCCACCGAGCCCATATCCAAGACCCAGTCCCAAGCCAAATCCGCGGCCAAAGCCACCGTATCCGTAGCGGCCATACCCGTAGGGACCATAACCGCCCCAGTAGCCATGATAAAGACCATGGCCGTAATACGCAGGGCGGTAGCCCACTGGGCCCAAGCCAACGCGTCGATTGCCAACGTTGACATAGTTGCGGTTTACGTTGGCATTACGATTGACGTTGACGTTCCGATTCAGGTTCGTCTGGTTGACCGCCGCGCGATTGATATTGCGATTGGTAATGTTTGCATTCGTATTGGCATTCACACGATTAGCCGCATTTGTCCGATTCGGAGCATTCACATTGGCGCCGGCGCCAACCGCTGTGTTGTTACGAATAGTATTCGGTGTCGTAACCCGATTGGTTGTCGTGCGGTTATTGATGTTCGGTTTCGCGCTGGTGGCAGTGCGATTCGGTGTTACCACCCGAGCTCCGGTGCCAGTTCGAATCTGCGAACTGCCGCCAACATTTGTGTTTGCGCGGGGGGTGAAATTAGGGCGGCTGAATGATGGTGTGCGATTAAACGTGGCGCCACCTCCTCCACCAG
>JAKFVC010000244.1 GCA_021732415.1 Planctomycetaceae bacterium | reverse complement strand
TTTCGGCGGCCTCCAAGTGTGACCTGCCGGTTAAGCACGTGTGGCGGGTTGATTGCGAGGTGCTCGATGCGACCGCTCGCTGCTGGGTGCCGGTGAGGCACGCCTGCGGTGCTTTGCCTGACGGGCTGGCGTTCCGGATTACGGACGTCGGCGTGGTCTGGCAGCCGGGACGTGAGGCTCCGACCGAGTCTCGGGTGCGCGGGACCTCGGCCCGGCAGGCGCGCTGCCGGCAACTGCAGGAGCAAGCCAACTGGCTGCGGGATTTTTTATCAGCGGAACCCCGTCCGGCTAATGAGGTGTTCGCGGCCGCGGGAGCTGCGGGCTGGTCGACCGGGCAGATCAAACGTGCGAAGTGGGAACTGGGGATACGGTGTTATAAAGAATCGGCGGCGAAGGGGCGGTGGTTCTGGGACGCGTTGAAGGGTGAAGAGAGAAGGGTGAAGGGTGAAGAAATCAAAGAAGTCGAAGAGTTCAAAGAAGTCGCGTAGGGTGAAGTGGACTTTGTTTGTGAGCGGAATGGCGCTAGCCACCGGTTCTTGTTGTTCGTCGCAATGCGGAACCGGCGGCTAGCGCCGTGCCGCTCACCAGGACGTTCAAAGAAGTCAAAGAAGTCAAAGAAGTCGCGTAGGTTGTCGCCGCGTTTCGCCAGAACGCGGGCGAATGACTGACGAGGCCCGCACTCTGGCGAGATGCGGCTACGACGAGTTACTGCTCGGGAGTGATTTGAACGGGATGGAAAATTCCAATCACGTTGAATACGTCAGGCACAGCCTGACCTACCTTGCTGACGAAGACTACCCGACTCGGAGAGTCGGGCTACAGGGCTGCGGGCTCGCGGTAGGGGGGCCTTGTTTGTGAGCGGAATGGCGCTAGCCACCGGTGCTTCTTATCCATCGCAATGCAGAACCGGCGGCTAGCGCCGTGCCGCTCACGCCTGGAAGTTCAAAGAATTCAAAGAAGTCGAAGAGGTCGAAGAGTTCAAAGAAGTTGGTGGGTGGTGCGTGCGGCGAGAGAGTAGGGGGGAGTAAGTCGTGAGTTGACTTGGGATAGATCGTCTGGCTGAAATGAGGGGCTCGGTGATGGTGTGCAGTTGCTCACATTTAGGCTTCGCGCGCGGTACTCAATGTCGAGGATAATTCTTGCGGCTAGTCAGTACTATCATTTAGGATGCACTCCTTGGCCCGCAATTCTGCCAATTCGACTGGGAGTAACCGATGGGATTCTTCGACCGCTTCTTTGGTCCGCCGAATGAACACAAGTTCGCCAGGATCATGATGCAAGCATTGCGCAACGCAGGTGATGACCACACTGCCGTTTATGATAAGGTGGGATTTCGGCTGGTGCGTAGTAAAGACGGTCAAGAAGGGGGTGTGATGAATCTGCACAACCTCTTCAAGGAATACTGTAAGACTCCCAGCAAGGATCGGGCGGCCTGGATGGCTCGAACGTGTGTGGGGCTGCTCAATCGGGTGGACCTGCCTGAAGACTTTGAGGATGTGAAGCCAGACTTGATGCCCACCGTTCGTCCGCGGTCCATGTTCGAGTTTCTCGACCTGAAGACGGCCATTTCAGGCGGCAAGTCGATGAATATTGCGTCGTTGCCGCTCACGGAACAATTGGTGGTCTGCCTGGTTTACGACTTGCCCTCAGCGATGCAATTTGTCTCCCAGAAGAATCTCGACGACTGGGGAATTACGCTTTATGAGGCCTATGAAATTGCCTGCCAGAATCTGGCTGAGCTGCCCTTTTCGATGCTGTCGCTTGACGAGAAACTGTTCGTCGTCCAGTCGGGTGATGCCTATGACGGAACCCGTGTCCTGCTCAAGGACCACATTCGAAAGTTGAAGCTGAATGGGCATCCGATTGCCATGCCCGCGACACGCGACATCCTCTTGATTACAGGTTCTGACGACGTAGAAGGCCTCACCCTGATGTTAGCGCTGGCCGATCAGCAGAAGGACGAGGCTCGACCACTGTGTCCCATCCCCATGCAATTGGTGGCAGACGATTGGGAATCGTGGCTGCCACCGACGGATCACCCGGCCTACCGCGGATTCAAGGATCTCGAATGCAAATTCAACTATGTCGAGTATTCTGACCAGAAGGATTTGCTGGAACAGAAGCTCGATCTTGAACAAGACAATCCCGTGTTCGTGGCGACCTACTCGGTCTTAGAGCGGGACGACAAAGTGCTGAGTTTCAGTGTGTGGTCCAAGTCCGTTCCCACGTGGCTGCCCAAGACAGACTGTGTCGGACTGTTCGATCCTGAAGTCAATTCGCACCGGTTCATTAGGTGGGAGAAATTGCAGAACATAGTCGGCAGCATGATGGAGCCGCTCGACCTGTTTCCTCTGCGATGGTATGTGAACGACTTTCCGACGGAAGAACAGATTGTGCAAATGGAGCCCGAAGAGTGATCGCAGTAGGTTGAAAGTATCGCATTAGTGGAACGGCGTGAGGATGCTCATTCGCAATTATCCCGGAGGGATTAAAGAGAGTAGCCGGTGGTGTCGCTACGCTCAACCACCGGCTACCCTCTGCGACCCCTCCGGGGTCAAGGTAGGACATCTCAAGCCTTAGTCAACTCAAGGATTTGAACAGGCGAATCAGGAGTCACGCCATCCGGCTAAAGTGTCACTGTTGAAGCACGATAATGTCGTCGGTTTATATATGTTTATAGTCTTTGCATCAAAGGAGAAATCCCATTCAAGCTCTCATTGAATACGAACAAAGTACGGGACTGGTGCGCGAAGTTTTTGATGACATTCGGGCGACCCGCAAGACAACCGAGATCAATAACTTCTGGAAGGCCATCGCCAACCATCCCCCCACGTTGCAGCGGACCTGGGCGACGCTCAAAGAGGTCATGGGTGGTCCCGGCGAGTTAGACCCGCTGATGCGTGAGCTGATTTATCTGGCGGTCAGTGTGTCCAATGGCTGCGAATACTGCATCGCATCGCACCGGGCGGCGGCCGTTTCCAAGGGCATGACCGATGGGATGTTTGGCGAACTGATGAGCGTCGTCGGTGTCGCCAATATGAACAATCGTCTGGCCAACGGATTTCAAGTTCCGGTGGATGACAAGTTCAAATAGACGTCGATTGCGAACTACTCTGTGCGAGGTGCCAAGGCGAGAAAACAAGAATTGGGCCTGTCGGTGTTGCGAATGCACCATCTCATTGGACTTGATTTGCCTATCGTTAATAAAAAACGGCCGCGGTGATCTGGTAGATCGCCGCGGCCGTTGTCCTATTTCAGCTCGGATGGCTCTGCCGAGTGAGACTATTTCCCTTTACGGTTTTTGAGGTCGCTGACCTTGACCGGATGTTCCTTGTGATGGCTGGTCTTGGGTGCCTTGACTCGCTCGTGCTTCTTCTTTTTCCCGGTTTCTGGCGTGTCGGAACCAGTGTCGGTGGAGTCCGAAGTCCCGCCAGTGGATCCCGATCCCGCAGTGCCATTGATCGTCGTGCCACCGGTGCCGTTGGTATTGCTTCCACCGCTGCCAATCACTGGGATGAATCCAGAATCGGAATCGTCGCCGGGATTCGAATCGGTACCGGGATTGTCTTCGACTGTGACGGGATCCTGGGCCGGAGGATCAACTGTGAGTGACAGGAGTGAAATCCCGGTGGTGCCTTCTGGTGTGTATGCGGGGAACGACACGGTCAATGCGGCCCGTGCTCCGATTGGCTTGAGGGCATCATTCGAAATCGTAAATACGGCGTCGTTGAAATCGCCGAACACCAGATGATCCGTGCCAGTTCCACCGGGGAATGACAAGTGTCCGTCCTGTGAGTTATCGCGCAAGTTGTCAGCGTTAGTGACGCGGATTGCATCCGCGGTGCTCTTGGTGTTGTCTTCCCAGGGCAGGATGATAGCACCGTCTTCCAACCGCAGGTAGATCTTTCCGAGGTGGTTGAATACGGCGCCGGCACCCATGTTACTAAAGGCCGTTGGAGTATTTCCGATAATGGGTTTGCCACTCGCGTCGTAGCCGGTCTGGAGTTGAGACACAGCCTGTGCGGCATCAGGATTGGCCGCCGGGAACGAGAAGAAGGCCTCGGTCGGGGCGTCGACGCTGGTGATCACTCCACCGGCGGTCTGATAGGTATTCATCAGCAACTTGTTGGTCGGATTAGTGACCAGAGGATCGGGCGAGAGACTGACGCCCGCCGTAGCACGCACCACATAGGCCCCTAGTAGCGTGGGATCAGCCGAGTAGGCGATATCGAGCGAACTCTTCGAGGCAATTGCCTTCTGAGCATAGAGGCTGTCAGAACTCGGGCTGACAGCAGGCCCGCCGTTAGTGACGGCACCTGTTGGGGCGTCGTTCGGACTCGCAGGATTGTCGATTTGATACAACCCGCCGACGTTGATCAGGCTGGTCGTATCGGATTTCGAAGTGATGGTCCAGATGACATCGGTGTCGTCCTGCGGTGCGACGGCTCCGAAGTAGTCTGTCCGATTGCTGCGCACGGCCGGGGCGGCATTCACGGCTTCAGCGGTCGTCAATTGTGTGATATCCACGTGGGTGTTGCCATCGATGTCGATGTCATTAATGGCAGGATTCGGGTCGATCTGTGTATCAAGCCGGGCCGCGTTGGGATTGATGATGGCATCGGGCGTAATGTTGAGTGCTGCAGGCAATGAGAACTCAGAAGTATTGCCTGCTGTGTCGGTCGACGTTGCCACGAAGATCGTGCGACCTTGAACATACTTGTCCGGATCGTTGAAGTCGGCCAGGCTGATGGTCAATTTGAAAAGTTTCGATTTCAAAGCCGCGTCGGAATACGTGTCTGTCGTCAGCGGCGTCAGTCCTTCCTGATGGCCTGCGTCGGCCAGATAGAAGTTTACCGTGAATGGCCCGCCGCTGCTGGCGGACGGGACATGGTAGAGGATCGCGAGTTTGTAGAGTCCATCTGACGGATCCTGGAATTTGAACGAATACAGGATCTCAGGAGTGTTCTGCAGGTTGTTGGCGCCCGTGTCCGTATCGCTCGTGGCGGTGTCCGTCTTGTCGTTGGCGGTGCGGCCATCGTCATTCAGGTCGACGCCGAGACCGGTATTGTCGTGCATCGAGTTGAGCTGGATCCGGTTCTTGATGTTGCCGCTATCGGCCGCGATCGCTATGCCATTCTTAGTGTTCGCGTAGATTTCGTTGCTCAATGTGGCATCAGTTGCGTCACCGATCAGGACGTCGCTCGCCGTGGCAATGTAGATGCCGTTAAGAGTGTTGTCGTGAATCGTATTCTTTTGGAACAGGTTGCCGGTTTTGCCCTGGGATGTCTCAATCCTCACGCCGTCCTTGGTGTTGTCGTAAATGTCTGAACCAGTGACTTGCGTTCCAGAGACATTAGTGAGCACGACGCCGTTGTCAGGATGGTCGTGCACGGCGAGATTCTTGAGGATCGTGCCGGTAAGCGTCGTCCCGACAGGCGAGCTCGCGACGACAATGCCGTTGCCCGTCGTGCGGGTTGCATCGTCGTCGGTGATTTCGAGGTCCTGCAAGGTGACGCTGGACTTGGTGATCTCCACCACGTTCTGGCCGGCTCGGACGCCAATAATCCTGGTCTTGGGAGTCGCACCATGCACGTTGATCCCGGCGACTTCGATGCTGAATGCTCCAGACAGTTTGACGTCCGTCGCTGTGGCGTCGAATTTCACTTCTTTGCCGCTCGTGACAGTGAGCGCGGGCAGGTTGGCCGTCGTCCCGATGGGCGCCGTTGTACCAACACTCTTCTTGAATTCGATGACGCCCGTGGTCGGGTCGGCGAAGAGCCTTAACGTTTTCAAAGCGGCCGTGGTGGCCGAGTCGACCGTATCTTCGAACGTGAGGTTACCCGTCGTGGCCTTCAGTGCCGTGTCCTGTTGCAACAGGACCTGATCTTTGTAGTCCTGGTCGCTGTCAGTGGTGACACTTGGTGTGGCATCCGCACTGGGGGTGATGTTGAGATAGGTGAAGCCCCCAGCATCCGTGGTCAACTTGGAGAGGGCAAACGTCTTGCCCACATAATCGGCGCCGCCGTCACCGAAGACGGTATTGCCACCCGTATTGACGGTCAGGAAATAGTGGGTCGTGTTGTCGAAGGAGTCCACCGTGTCGTGGAACTCGATATTGCCATTCGTGGTCGACTTCAGCACGGTGTCCTTCTGCAGGAGCACCTTGTCGTTATAGATTTGATCGGTGTCGGTCGTCACGCTGGGAGTTGCATCGGCGCTCGGGGTGATGTTGACGTAAGTGGAGCCCGGCGCATCGGTCGT
Source organism: Planctomycetaceae bacterium (assembly GCA_021732415.1). Taxonomy (GTDB): domain Bacteria; phylum Planctomycetota; class Planctomycetia; order Planctomycetales; family Planctomycetaceae; genus JAKFVC01. Next base: position 42,053 of record JAKFVC010000244.1, on the reverse strand, counting down.
CAACTTTGCGAGGGCGAATGTCTTACCGATGTAGTCGGCGTCGCCGTCGCCGAGGCGGGTCAGTCCCGCCGTGTTGACGGTCAGTGCATAGTGCGTCGTATCGTCGAAGGAATCCACGGTATTGTGGAACTCAACATTACCGGTGGTGGTCGACTTCAGGACGGTGTCCTTCTGCAGGGCCACCTTATCGTTGTAGATCTGGTCGGTGTCGGTGGTGACGCTGGGAGTCGCGGTCGCGCTCGGAGCGATGTTGAAGTAAGTGGTGCCTGTGGCGTCGGTCGTCAACTTGGACAGTGCGAAGGTTTTGCCCACATAGTCGGCATCGCCGTCACCGAAGACCGAGTTTCCGGCTGTGTTGAGTGTCAACGAGTAGTGGGTCAGGTCATCGAACGAGTCGACCGTTCCGTCGAATTCAATCTTGCCGCTCGTGGTCGACTTGAGGACCGTGTCCTGCCGCAGTCCCACGCTATCGCCATAGGTCTGGTCGGTGTCCGTGGTGACGGTGGGAGTCGCGTCGGCACTGGGAGTGATATTGAAGTACGTGTTACCGGTGGCATCGGTCGTCAGCTTGGACAGGGCGAAAGTCTTGCCGACATAGTCCGCGTCGCCGTCACCGAAGACCGAATTTCCAGCGGTGTTTACCGCCAGCGAATAGTGAGTCAGGTCATCGAAAGAGTCGACCGTATTGTGGAATTCAATGTTGCCGGTGAGGCTGGACTTCAGGACCGTATCCTTCCTCAGTCGTACCTTGTCATTGTAGATCTGATCGGTCGTGGTCGTGACGCTGGGGGCCGCGGTCGAGGTGGGGGTGATGTTGAAATAGGTGAAGCCTGCAGCGTCGGTCGTGAGGCTGGAGAGGGCAAATGTCTGGCCGACATAGTCCGCATCGCCGTCGCCAAACACCGTGTTACCACCCGTGTTGACCGTCAGCGAATAGGGAGTTACGGCGTCGAACGAGTCGACGGTATTATGGAATTCGATGTTGCCTAAAGTATTTGACTTCAGGACGGTGTCTTTCTTCAGGATCAATTTGGCGTAGTAGATCTGATCGGCATCAGTGATGACGCTGGGAGTCGCCGTTGTACTCGGGGCAATGTTGATATAGGTGTTCAGACCATCGACAGTCAGGAAGGAGAGGGCGAAGGTCCCACCGACATAGTCTGCATCACCATTACCGAAGAAAGAGTTGCCAGCAGGCGTCGCGACGCTCAACCCATAGTGCGTGAGATCATCGGCCGAGTCGATCGTACTGTCGAACTGGATGTTGCCGTTCGTCGAAATCAGATAAGTGTCCTTCTTGAGGAAGTACTTATCTTTGTAGATCTGGTCGGCATCAGTGGTGACGCTGGGAGTCGCCGTTGTACTGGGGGTAATGTTGATATAGGTGTTCAGACCATCGACAGTCAGGAAGGAGAGGGCGAAGGTCCCACCAACATAGTCTGCATCACCATTGCCGAAGAAGGAGTTGCCAGCGGGCGTAGAGACACTCAATCCGTAGTGCGTGAGATCATCGGCCGAGTCGATCGTGCTGTCGAACTGGATGTTGCCGGTCGTCGAAGTCAGATAGGTATCCTTCTTGAGGAAGTACTTATCTTTGTAGATCTGATCGGCATCGGTGGTCACGCTGGGGGTGGCCGCTGCGCTGGGGGCGATGTTGACGTAGGTGTTGAGGCCGTCAACGGTCAACGTCGCCAGAGCGAACTTCTTACCGATATAATCCGCATCTCCGTCACCAAAAAACGAATTGCCGCCGACCGTGTTGACGGTCAGGCCGTAGTGAGTGATGTCGGTCGCCGAATCAATCGTCCCGGTAAAGGTGATATCTCCAGTGGCTGAGGTCAGCGTGACGTTCGTCGCGAGTGCGACGGCTCCATTATATGTTTGAGCTCCCGTTCCCTTGGTCGTGACATCACCCTTGATGACGATCTGCGTGACATTCAGGACGACGTTGGCATCGGTGCCGCCAGTGTAGGGGCCGATATTCACCAGGTCATTGACCTCGGCTCCGCCCGTCACGGTGAGATCGGCCACATCATCTTCGAAGGTGTCCAGCGAGATCACGTCATCGCCGTCGCCGGTATCAATGATGATCTTGGTGACCGCGCCGGCGGACACTGTGAACGAATTGCCCAGCGAATTGATCGCCGCGGCGTTGGTGCCCGTGGCCGGATTGAACGCGATCCCCAGGTCTTCGAACTTGTAGCCATCCAGGTTCGTTTCCGAGACATGGAGGTCGCTGGTGTCTCCCGGCGTCAGCGCATTTTGCGTCACTGTCAAGACACCCGCGAGGTCCAGGGACACGTCGTAGGTCAGCAACACGCGAGTTTCGAGATCTTCCACGGCCTGACGCGTCAAATACTGACTGCGCGAACGTGGTCTCCGTGCTGGGACCATTCGCTTGCAGGCTTTCGCAAAACCACGTCGCAAGGCTTGGAAACACATCTCTGCAAACATAGATCACCTTGGTTGGCAGCACTGGGGTGCAGTGCAGCACTAAACAAAAGAAAAGTGGCCCGACAGCATTCCAGCATGGGTTCTGATCACGTGGCATCACACTTGCCGTGGGTTATCCTGCAAAATGTGAGCCCTGTATCATCAGCGTACGGATCGTCACCATTTGACTCATCGGCGCGCACCACGGTCAATTGGAATCGCCACGTCTTAAAAACATTTTGAGATGATTAAAAGCAGGCTGATAATCATACCGATCGCTCGGATTTCGCCGGTTTGTGGTAGTAGAGGCTGTCCACCTATACTGTCTTGAGGGCTTGAAACGAGCGCTGCTCGTCGTAGACAGAACGGGCGAGGTTTTCACCGAGCTGTTTCCCTGTGGATGCGCGTCTACGAGGCGTGTCGATCTGAACGCTCCTGCAGAGTTTCCGCGATGTCACTAGACGCCATGTCGAAAATCGCGCTCGTCGCTGTGATTACTTGGCGGGTGCCGGCAGGGGGGGATAGAACGCGTTGTCGGGGAGTCCCAGATTCTTTTTGAGCGACTGGCAGTCTTCCAGCGGCACGGGCTCGTTCAGTCCGCGCACGAACAATCGCACGAAATTTTTCGACGCGCCTTGATCGTTGACTCGCATGAGAGCTTGAAATTGATGCAGGGTCATGGCCAATTGAGGATCGTCGGTGTGCTGACGGCGGATGAACGCCACCGGCTGCTTGTTGCCCAGCTTGACTTGTGCCAAATCCTTCATCATCGCGTCGGCCCAGGGTTTGATATACGGAACCGCCGTCATGGCCGTCCATTCATCGCTGGTCAGGCCACTGAGACGGTTGCTGAGGTCTGGCATGCCTTGGACGGTCGCGACAATTTCCAGTTTCTCACCGCGCCGGATCAGCAGCGGACCACCGCTGTCGCCGTGATCGGTTTTCTGGTTCTTGCTGTTTCCAGACACGACCAGAACCATGTTGTTGTGGATTCTCAGGGACTTCAACTCGCCCGACCGACGTTTGAAATCGAACGCTTTATCGGCAGTCAGACCGTAGCCTACGACCGTCAGCGGTGACTGCGGAGCCGGATATTCTGCGGCCAGGGGGTAGGTTTCGATGCCCGGTATCGGGCGTTCGAGTTTCAGAACGGCGATGTCGGCTGCAGCATTTTCCCAGTTATTGGTGGATTTCAGCCAATTCCGTTCTTCATCTGACAGCCCTGCACTCAGGGAGCTCAAATAACCCGGATTGCTGCGATAGGCGATGCAGCCGATCGCCTTATCCTGTGATTCGAACTTCACAAAAATATGGCGCGGCGTCGGTGCATTGGCAACCACATGTGCCGCAGTCAGCACAAGATCCGGAGCGATCAGAGTTCCCGTCCCAAAACTGGCCCATTCGGGGCCCTTTTCGGTAATCGCTTTGGCAATCTGAACCTGGCCGATCGCCGGATAACTGGCTTTGGGGACGTCGTCCCCAAAGTCCACGGCGGGCAGGGAGCTCGATCCGAACAAACCCCAGGCGAGCAATCCCCAGACGAGCAGACAGACGATGGCGGGGACCCGTGAGTTACGGGTTGAGTACCCGTTTGATTTTGGGGGCACGGCACGCTCGATTCGTGGTTGTGAGTCGGGCGACATGACGTGGACAGCAGCTGATTGAGTCACGTGAATACTCCCATGTCGCAAAGTCTTAAGGATGTCATTTCTGGAACGGAATGCCGCCGGGGCGTTGCGGGTCGTTTACGGTTGGGCGAAGTAGAATTCGTCTAACGGAAAGGGCAATGGGCGGATCGTTGTCAGCATATTCTTCTCGTAGAGTTCTCTGCGTTTCTTGGACGCGTTGGTGACCCTGTCAGAGACTCTCGAAAAGGGAGATTTCGATTGCTCGAATCCATTGTCTTCCCACTTGCGAGCATCGCCCCAGTTCTTGAGGGCCGCATTCGCAGCGGCTCGAACGACGTAGGGTAACCAATTGGAATTGCGGGTTTGCAGATTGGCGTCTTTGGCCAGGGCGTCTGCCTTTTGCGGATCCCGCAGATCTTTATTGTCAGACGTGGTCCAGATCCACGCACGCGAACACATAGACAGCACCCAGAGATTGGGCACGAGGTAATTCCGGTCGTCAGTTCCCGTCGGAGGAGTCGCCAGGTTTTGGACTTTTTCGAATGCGGCCAGAGCGGCCGTTTCGTTCTGCAGTTCCAGCAGGACATAACCCAGCATCAATTGCACGTGAGACTCGAGAATACGCCGCCCCACGGGGGACAGTGCGGACTTACTGGGGTCATTGGCTTGATCAATGATGCTTAACAGCCCAGCGGGGCTGGGGCCGCCGGCGCTCTTGGTCGTTTGAGCGACGGAATCACCATTCGAATCTGCAGCGAGGCGGAAACCAAGGCCGCGGAGACGGTCACGGGCGGCGGCAAAACTGCGGGCGGACGATCGGCACATCTGAGCCGCTTGCCGACGATGCCCACCGCGAACGACGTGCAAGACGTCATCCGATTCAGATTTCGCCTTCGCGCCTTCCGCACCCGGGTAGGGGCCATAGGTGTCCTGGCACCATTCGGCGACATTGCCATACATGTCGTACAATTCCCACTTATTCTTCTGGAGCTGGCCGACCGGACTGGCCTTGCCCTTCCAGTTCTTATCGTGCCACGCGAAGTCACTGAGTAGCTTTGCGTCGTCGCCGAACGAGAAATCGGTGGTGGTATTCACGCGAGCGGCGAATTCCCATTCCGCTTCTGTGGGCAGGCGGAACACGGCCAGTTCGTTCGACACTTCGGTGTTGAGTCGGCGAATGAATTCCTGGCAATCTTCCCAGCTCACCATCTCGTGGGCTTCGTCTGGCTGACCTGCCAGCGGGAGCCGCATGACGGCTGCCCATTCGGCATTGGTGACTTCATGCGATGAAATCCGGAAGTTGCGGACCGTGACTTCGCGGACGGGCTTTTCGTCGGGAGCGCCACGCGTGGAGCCCATCTGGAATTTGCCGCCCGGGATCTGGATCAGGCGTCGAGCGAGCAGTTGGGCGGCCCCCTTGGAGTCCAGGCTGGCAAATGAATTCGCCCGGCTATTGGTGTTGGGGAATTGATATCGCTTGCCCTCGGCATAGGCATCCCGAATCGCGGTGAGCCGAGTCAGTTGATCGTTGTCGAACTGACCCTCGCCCAGTGATTGGGCGAGCGTGGCGGCCTTATCCTGGAGCTCTTTCGCTGCCGGGAACTGACCATCCAGTGCCAGCAACAAGGCCGACGCCTGCAGTGTCCAGACGCGCCGGTAATTCCATTGGGCGACCATGATCTTGACGACATCTGCCAGTTTCGGATCACCTTCTTTGGGCTGACTGTCCTCGGGCGTCAGCAGCACTGCCGCCGTCGCGAATTCCCGGGCGGCAGCATCTCCCTGTGATGCTGCTCCGGGACGATAGGCATGCAATATTGCGAGACGAGTCAGGAATTCCGGATTGGCCGGGTTGGATTGCAGGGCCGTTATCAAGTCGTCGATCGCTTTCGCGAACTGTCCATTGCGACCACGCAGGTTGGCCAGTTTCGCGTGGATGGCTGACGACTTCCAGGGAAACTCTGCCAGCGCCTGCTGCAGCAGTTTCTCGGCCTCCGGGAACCTGCTGGCATCCAACAGCACCGTCGCTAATTCCAGATGCACATCGACATTGTTCGGGTCGAATTCGAGAAACTTGACGAAGTCGGTTTGGGAACGGTCGAACTCTTTGGAGTGATAAAAGGCTCGCGCCCGCAGCAGCAAGGCCAGAGTGCAACGCGGTGATCGACTGGGTTGCAGCACTTGTCCCAGCAAGGTCGCGGCGTCACTGTACTTCTGGGCCTTGAGCAAATCGATGGCTTCGTTAACCTGCGTCAGCGTCTTGGTACTATACAACGGCAGATTGTTCAACAAGACAGCATCGGTCGTCAGTTTTTCCCAGGTCGCCAGGACTTCGTCGGTCACGTCGAAATCCAAAAATCGTACGTGGGCTTCGTTCAGGATATCCAGGCGATTGACACCGGCGGAAATCAGGCTTTCGACTTGTGCCCGGGTGAGAGGCGGTGGGGGCGGCGGTGCTTTTGTCGGCTGCGCCTGAGCCAGGCAGGTTCCGCAGATCAAACCGGTGAGGAGAGTGATACAACCCACGAAACCCATCTGGCGCCGCATGATAACCTCGAATTGAGAGCTTCCGGTGTCCGCCATCGGCTCCGATACAGGGAGCGGTGGCCAGATTGTTACGCTGTTGGAATAGTGTCCGAGTGAGAGAGTGTGAGGGCATGCGAGTGACGGAGTAAGTTGCTAGTTTTGGCTCGAACTTCGAGTCAATCCCAACTCCGATACTCTCACACTCTCACACCCTGTTACTTCTCGAGCCGTTTACGGATTACTCGCCAAAACGTCCTTGGTTTGCACCGGGACATAGCGATCACGACGGCACTGGTCGTAGAACTTGGCTTCGAACGTCGTGGGATAGAAGGCCAGAATGGACAGGATTTCCTCGCGGGCCTTATCCGGATTCAGCACGTTCTTGCGGTCCGTCGAGTAATTCGCGACGCCCCAATCACCCAGGAAGATTCCCGCACGCATCCAGTGGGCCCGGCGGACCTGATGGATGTAAGCGCTCTCTGCACCGTGTTCCAAAACCTTGCCATACAACTCCAGGGCCTTCACCGCGTCGCGATCGATGAACAGGGCGTACTCTGCTTCGATCTCGATCTGCATCGGGGTGTCCTGGAAGAACTTCTGAGTGCGATTCTCGTAGGCCAATTTCAAGTTTTTGAGGAAGTCCTGACGTTCCTGGCTCTGTTCGCCCTCGGGACCCAGGTTGTAGTGACAGTTGGCGAGCATCAACAGGACGAACGGATTCTGTTGGCCTTCAGACGCTTCGAAACGCAACGCATCTTCGAAGTTCTTCACGGCCTCTTTCAGAGTCTCTTGACTGAGTTTCCGTTCGTTGCGGCGACGTTCCACCTGTCGCTCTTCGTCGGCCTTGCCTTCGGCACTGCCACTATCCCCGGCCTTCAGGGGTTCCTCGGCGTGCTTGGCGTACTGCAGGGCTTTTTCGAGTGCGGCCAATCCAGTCAACGCTGCGCGGTGGGCTTCCAGGTTCTGAGTGAACGTCGGATTCTTCAAGGCTTTCGCCGCGGGCGATTCCTTGGGGGGATCGACGAAGGCCGCCGCCAACTCGGGATTCTTGGACTTCTCTTGATAGTACTTCAGAGCCCCGGACTTCAGCTTACGGAAGGCGATCGCGGCGAGTTCTTTCATACCACGTTTGTCTTTCGCTTCGCTGTCCAGCGGATAGGTCGCGACCTTGTCACCATCCGATGATCGGAACAGGCTGGTCTTCAGAGTGACACGGTCTCCATCCTTCTTGATTTCGCCCCAGCAGATGAATTCTTCTTTGTCGAGCGCTTCGCCGAGATTGCGGATTGCTTCGCGGGTTTGCTCATCGTTGGCGGCATCCTTGGGAGCGACCTTCTTCCACGCGTCAGCCAGATCGGGGATCGGCTTGACCGTAAATCCCTGGGCTTCGAACAGCAGCTTCATCTCCGTCGCGGCCAGATAGGCATCCGATTTCAGATTCGCAAAGTCGAGCTGGTGGAGCGGACCGTGCGGGAGAATGGCCACCGTCCGCAGTGTGGAGTTGGGTACGCCGGTTTGATCCTTGTCTTTCCAAGCCTTGATGTCATCGTCCGAGATGGCCGCGATCGTACGATCGTCTTTGAAGCCCGCTTCCAGGAACGCCCGCTGGGCGACTTCGTCCCGCAGGTCGAGCGAGTTGCCGAAAGTCGGCTTGGCCAGCGCTTCGAAGAATCGCAATGTGGCTTCGTTCTCGGCCTGTGAGGCTTGGGCCAGAGCGGGGTTTTGAGCGGCCTTTTTCACGTCTTTGAATTCCGAAACTTTCGGCTTCAACGTGTAAATCTTGATCCTTTTTTCCAGCGCCTTGGTCTTCAAGTCTTCCGTCTTATAGAGCCGGAGTTTCTCGTTGACGATGCGTTCTTTCTTGGCGGGATCGGTCACTTCATCCGCATGCGGGTAGGGCGGTGCGTCACCGATCAAAATCATCCAGCGCGACGTGTTATCTTCCTTCGCGTCGACGGGAGCCCAATTGAGTTCCAACCCGGCAAACACGCCTTCGTCGACCCGTTCATTGAAGTAGGGGGCGCCGGGTTCAGTGGTGACCGCGGCCAGCTTATCCTGAACCGTTTTCAGATCGGTGGTAAACTCGGGGATGACTTTCTGGACCGTTCCCGAGGGGGAGTCACTATCGCGATAAACGATGATGGCCAGCTCCACTTTCGGCTCCTGGGGTTGCCCCGGGATCTTGATGGCCTGGATGTTATCGACCAGCGTATTGAGACCCTCTTTCAGCGATTCGATCTCTTTGTCCATGCTCTCGGTGCCGTCAATGACGATCGCGATCTGCACGTGCGGCTTCAGAGAATGAATTCCGAAGAATTCGTGAGTTCGCTGGAGGCTCTTGGAAGATGCGGTGGCCGCCTTCAGAAATCCGCCACTCGTACTCGGCGTCGTCCTGGCAACTGTGGGCTCAGCAGCGCCACAAGCGGAAATCGTCAACGCACCGACGAGTCCCAGCGATAAGAGTTTGTGGTAGATCATGTTCCGTCCCTTTGTGGCTGAAAAAATAGGCATTCAGCATGACCCCGATTTGGTATCGGTAAATTTTGAGTTTATGGACCTAAAGCAAACCAGAGTCGCGCCACGGCCCGACGGACCCATCCCAAGTTTTCAAGCATTTAGAGCGGTTTCACTTAATGTTTGAGCATCGACGAGTCTGAGAGTATGAGGGTGCGAGAGTAATGGAGTAAGAGGGTGCGGGGATTCGATTGGACTTTTTCTTTACTCTCATACCCTCACACACTGTCACTCTCACACATTCAATTTGCGCAAACCTTTTGTTGAAAGCGCGATAGCTCGCAAAATGCGTCGATCAGAGGACCCGATCGTGGTCTTCTTCTCTGTGTATATCCGGTTTCCAACTGCGGGCGGACGCACAATCGGTCCGAGCAGGACAGATTTCGTAAAATTCTCAGGGAGTCAAAAACTGACATCAAAACGATTCACTATGTGCTTGGTGTGGCACTAATGTCAACACGTCCAAGGTGATGACTTTGCGTCTTCGGCAGTTTGTGAAGAACACGTAAAATTCGGAGCGACCGTCGTCAGGCATCAGGATCGGTGAACTTGGAGACCTTGGGGTCGATCTGCGTCAACCGCTGCCGCACGAATTCGTTCAGCCGCGAATTGAGTGGCAGTTTTCGATATTCGTCGGCTTTCACACGCAGACTGGAGGGCGCTGGTTTGGCCGGAGGGGCCGCTTCGTCGGTTTCCGCTGCCACGGGTAGGCCGAGTTCCAAGTCTTCCATTTGTTCCAGCACGACACGGTAGTGGAAGGCCGCCGCGTTCCACTCTTCATCAATATCTGCGATCCGCGCCTGCTGCAACGCTTCACGCAGCAGACCGAATCGGAAGTGCGGATCCTTTTTCTCCAGGGCGATCAGTTCATCCACGAGCAGGCCAAATTTTTCTCGCAGCATCTGCTTGGTCACCGCGCCCCCGGGCGCCGACGCATCTCCGCCACCATTGGCCTTCTGCATATCGCTATACTGCAGGTAGGCCCCCCCCAGCACGCACAGGATGATTACCGTCATCTGGAACGCTTTCTTGGGGTCGGCTTTCACTTTCGGAACCGGTTCGCTGAGGGCGTCTTCGTCCTCTTCTTGTTCCGTTTCCACTGGCTCCGGAGCCTTCACCTGATCGATGATATCCCGACTGAGTGATCCGAAATTGCGGGGGGCGGGATCGCCGTCAATTTCCAGGCTCAACACGCATTGGTCAGACAGTCTCAACTGACCCCCATGGGGCCAGAGTTTCGATTTCTGGGGATCAATCGGATCGCCATCCAGATGGATCGGAGTGGTCCCGCGATTCAACAGTTGATACCGGCCCTGATCATAGCGCAGAGTTGCGGCGACGTCCGCAATGCCGCGGACTTGAACCTCACAGCTCGCCCCGCTGCCGATGCGCAGGACGGAAAACTGAATCGGAATTTCCTTACCGACCGGATCGCCCTCGGTAATCACGAGTTTCGCAGACATATTGGCCGTTTTCCTGTGTCGTAGTTCGGTAGCGTTCAACCGGCGGTGTGCAGTGCGGTTACACCAGTGCGCTGAGGATAAAGGGAGCGATGACAATCAACAGGCACGCGATCATGATCAACATGCCCGGGAAGACGATCGTGACTTGCGCTTCAGCCGCTGCCCGTTCGGCCCATTGCGATCGCTTCGTACGCATCTGGTTCGCCTGGTTTCTAAGGATCTGGCTGAGGGGCGTTCCCAATTCCTCACCCGTGTTCAGAGCAAAAACCAATTCGGTCACGTCGTTGTCCGCCAGCCGGTCCTGAAGGTTAATCAAGGCTTTCTGACGACTGGTTCCGAGCCGGATCTGTCGAATGACTTCGCTGATTTCCTGGGCCAGTGGATGGTCACCACTTTCATTGACGACGGTTTGAATACTATCTTGAAAACTCGCCCCGGCTTCCATCATGAAGGCCATCAGATCGATGGCGAACGGCAGCCGTCGCTTGAAGACTTCGGCCCGCTGGCGGGACTGGTCAGCGACACCGCGGGTCATGAGCAACTGATAGCCCCAACCCGCCAGAATGGCCGTCACCGCTCCCAGTTGCCAGCCGTCATACAGCAGTCCAAACACGCCACCAAACAGTGCCGCACCCAGACTTTCGATCTGTTTGACCGCGATATACTCCTCGGGCTTCCAGGGAGCGGCCTCTTTGGATCCGCGGAGTTGACGCTCGAGCCGATCACTTTGTTTCGGTGATTTTCCCGAACTCCAGCCGACCAGTTCATCGACCAGTGGTTCAAACCAGCGATAAATGGAATTCGCCTTTCGCAACCTGATGCGCCGTGCCGTCTCGAATTCCCAACTGTCGGCCGTGTCACGTCGCGGACGAAAGATGATCGATACCAGGTTATGGCTTAACCAGAACGCCACGATGCCCCAGGGGATGGACGCGCCGATCATCCAGATGAGTTTTTGTTTTTCGGTCATTGTTGCGGCGCTCTAAAACGGAATACTCAAAATTCTGACACACCACCGTACGCTGAAGTACACAATGGCCAGGACGACAAACAACACGATCTGCCCGAGCAACGAGGTGAATACCAGGCTGGTGTGGACTGGATCCATTGCCATGAACCCGCCCAAAAAGACGAAGGGAAACGCACCCAGGATAATCACCACTTTGCGACCGCTGGCCGTTTCGGCGTCGAGCTTGCGCTCCAGCCGTTGATTCTCCGTCAGGCTGAAACTGATTCGCTCCAGAGCTTCGGTGATTTTTCCACCGCGTTCCAGGCACGCGGTAATGGCCACCGCGAAGAGCGTGAAGCTATCCAGCTTCAACCGCTCTTTGACTTGCAGCAAAGCTTCTGCCAAAGGTCGGCCGCGATTCCACTCGAAGGTAATGCGCTGCAGCTCGGTCAACAATGGTTCCGGGACTTCAGAAGTAATCGCTTCGAGTCCCTTGGGCAGTGACAAGCCAGCCTTCACGGCATTCGCCAGCCCGATACTGACGCCGACCATTTGATCGCGCAGCAGTCGCCGTCGGCGGGCGATGAGATACTCGATAATAAATCGCGGCGCGACATACACCATGTAGACCGCAGCGATCGCCACGGGAATCATCTGAAACACAAAGATGAACAAGACCGCCGTGACGACCAGCGACGTGCCCCACACCCGCATGTAATAGGGCAAGAGACGCGTGTCGAGCCGCAAATCTTCCAGCTTGGGAGTCAGATCAGACATCATCCGGGCCGAGATGCGATCCCACAAATGTGCGAGCTCGATCAGTCCGAACGCGGCGCCGCCAAACACCGCGAGGCTGCTGATCAGGATCCAGATTTCGACGGGTAAACTTGCCATGCGTTCGATACCGATGTCGTAGCCTGACTCTCCAGAGTCGGGCGATAGGGTAACTTCTGAACAAAGTTTCGACGTCATGGGAGGGTGAGGCTCCCGCCGAACCGCTTAGTCTGGCGAAGGCCGAACGACGCTTGCGGTTCGGCAGGAGCCTCACCCTCCCATCGACTTCTACAAATAAAACGAATCCAGCGCGATCATTCCCGATTCAATCAATTCTTCCATAAACGTCGGCAACCGACCGGTCGGCATCAGCACCGGGCCAGTCGGCGTATCCTGCAGCAAAAACAGATCTTTGACGTGCAACTCGTGGGTCTCGAGATCAATTCCGGCGACCTCGGCAACCTGTGAAATCATGCGGCGGCCGTTCCGCATGCGGACCAGTTGAATCACCAGATTGAGGGCCGAGGCAATCTGCCGGTGAATCGAATCGATGGGCAGGTCGCTCGCCATTTGCACGAGGACGTCCAGACGGAGAATGACGTCCTTCGCCGAGTTGGCGTGAATGGTCGTCATCGAACCGTCGTGGCCCGTGTTCATGGCTTGCAGCATGTCGAGCGCTTCACCGCCGCGACATTCGCCGACGATGATCCGATCGGGACGCATACGGAGCGAGTTCTTCACCAGATCCCGAATCGTATAGGCGCCCGCACCTTCAATGTTGGCGAGCTTCGTTTCCATGCGGACGACGTGCTCTTTTTTGATCTGCAGCTCAGCCGTATCTTCGATCGTAACGATGCGTTCCTTATCGGGGATGAAGTCGCTCAGACAATTCAGCAAGGTGGTCTTGCCGGTGCCTGTGCCGCCCGAGATGAGGATGTTTTTTCGGGTCACGACGGCAGCCCGCAGGAACTCGGCCACGGTCCGAGTGAGTGCTCCCTTGTTGACGAGATCGTCGACCAGCAGGGCGCGATGCGGAAACTTGCGGATGGTTAGTGCGGGCCCGCTGACGGCCAGCGGCGGAATCACGGCATTCACACGACTGCCATCGGTCAATCGGGCATCGACTAGCGGCTGGGCCTTATCGATACGCCGTCCGACCTTGGCCACGATACGTTCGATAATCGACAGCGTGACTTCGTCCGACAGGAACTGGCGTCCGGAGTTTTCCAGCACGCCGTTACGTTCGACATAGATGTGGTCGCGGCTGACCACCATGATTTCGGAAATGGTCGGCAGACGTAACAGGTCCTCCAGCGGACCGTATCCGAACACGACGTCCTTGATGACCTTCTTGACGTGGCGCAGCGTCAGGTATTCGCGGGAATCGTCCAGCAGTCCTTTCAGAATATCCTTCCAACAAGGGCGGAAATGCTGCTCGACCACGGCCATGCGTTCGCTCAGGTCGGTGTAGCCGTCGAGTTTTAACTCGCGAGTGATCTTCGCCAGAATCCCCTTCAGTTCATCTTCCAGATTCGGGGAGGCGGTCACCATGCGGCTCCAGTGTCCGCCGGTGGACCAGATACTGGGCTGACTGGATGCCGACGCCTCCAGCAATTGCGAAATCAATTCACCGCGCACCGAACGACCGGACACATGATTCAACAGATCCTTCAGCCGCTTGACCTTCGGCTTCAGAACACCCTGCAGCCGCACGATTTCGTCAATGTTCTTTTCCAGATTGAACAGGTAGTCTTCCGTGTTGCCGGCTCTCTCGGTATCGACGCGCAGGTCCATGCGGCTCAGCAACTCGATATGCACCTTGAGCAGCAACTGCGACATTTCTCCATCCAGGCGTTGCTCCTCGACATCCTCCGCATCTCCTTCACCCACATCCCAGTTCAGCCGGATGTTATACGGAAAGAGCTTGACCAGCGATGCGCGTTCGAGCAGACAGCTGCCACCCCCGTGGACTTCCAGTTCCCCTTTTTCTCCGATGCGAACGCTGTTGAATCCCAGCACCGACAGTTCCCAGCCGGTACCGCGTCGCCGGAGGACGAGAGCCTCGTCAGAAACGAAGTGATTGGGGAGAACAATATCGTTCGTGAGCGCCTTACCGATGCGAATCACGCTGCGATCAAATTCCTTGATCGCCTGCTGCGAGTCGATGTCGTTGATGTACTGGATTGTCAGCGGCTTAGACATGCAACCATCCGATATGAGATTCTCAAAACCGAGCGCTGACGAGCTGAGCGTGCAATAAAGGGTCTGATGCGATTGTTGTGGGCCGGACAGAAGCGTTCGATTACTTCTCCGTTCCCGAGTCCTTCGTAGAACCGTCTTCACCGGAATCGGGCTTGGTCTCGGAGGGTGTCGACTCTGTCGTTCCGTCGGTCTTCTCCTTCGTCTCCTCAGGTGTCACCCCCTCGTCGGTTGCCGTTTCCTCTTCCGTTTTCGGCGAACTGCGATGCAGCACGAGTTTCAACAAATCGGACTCACTGCGGTTGCCCGATTTGATAGAGGCTCGCACCAGGCGATCGACATTCTCGTTCAGCTTCTCCTCGCCGCGAATCTTCTTGATGGCGATGGTCACCGTGCGCCCGTCACCACGGTTATCTTTTTTGCTCTCGCCCACGTTGCGGCTCAATCGGTCGCCGACACTGAGCAACCGGAACGGCCCGAGGTACTTGATGTCCACATCCAGCGGGTCAGGCTTCTTCGGGGGAGCGATCTTCACAGGGGAGGGTTTGTCTGCGGGCAATTCCACCACCGGTTCCGGTCGAGCCTGCCGAATCAAAAAGCCGATTTCCTCGCCGATCAGCAGCAACTTGGGTTCAACTTCCACCGATCCCAATGAAATCACCATCGCGTCTTCATCTGGTCCCGGCTTCAATTCCTTAACTGGCTGGGCATCCTGTCGCAGCACGAGTTCGCCGCGGTGTAGAGTCCGACCCGCCGGCCGCCCGAAGATCGTGTCCCGATCTTCCCAGCGAATCCAAGCCTTATTCAGCTTGGCCACATTGCCGCTGACCGGCAGCGGTGTCAGATTCGCAGGGGCAAACGGAGTTCCCTGGGCGAGCGGCACTTTGCCTCCCACGCTGACGAATTCCGTTTGCTGGTTCAACTGCTTCAAGACGACGAAATTGATGACCGCCGCCGCAATTCCAAAACCGACTGGCAGTAACATGCGCATCCAGGGTGTCATTCACGATCCTCAGTCAGGGCATTTTCAGGGCAATTGTTTTTTGGTGGGGGAGATTTTTGTGGCGCGCGTCAATATCGCTAACGACGGCTCACCGGGAGTTGACCGCACCAGCCGGACCAGTATCTGTTGAGATTGATTTTCCAGGGTGAAGTTCAGCAACGGTGTTTTGTCTACAGGTGTTTTGTTTGCGGTCTCTGGTGAGGGTATCAGATTGGAGAGGGGGCGCGCTGGACGCCAACCCGTTTTTTCCCAGTTTAACACGAGTTCACTGAGTGGAATATCAAAAGACCACAGTTCGGCCAAAATTCTCCGCTCCTGGTCGTATCGCCGGCATATCCGAACCGTTCCGCGGGGGACGTCCGGCCAGATCGAGCTGTCCGGCGGGCCTGATTGTTCCAGTGATTGCCCCGTCGCCTGGACTTCGAAGAACTGCCATCCGCCCCGATCGTTCACAGCGGCCCGGGCGAATACTAAGCGTTCCCCGGACTTTGACGGCCGACTCCAGAACTGCAGGCGTGATCGTTCTTGAATGACGTCATAAACCTGGAATCCGGAAACTTTCCGGACTTGGGGTTTGAGAGATCGAATCAGGGGTATCAGGATGACGTCCGCGGCCTCGTCGGTGGCAGCCGGTATTGCGGCCGGTTGTGGAACGGTTTTCCAGCGGTTGCGAAACTCTTTGTCCGAACACTTCGACAGACTGATTTCCCAATTCAGATTGCCGAGTTGCCATGCTCCGGCACCGAGTTCGGTACGCAATAATTGCTCGAGCGTGGTTTGCTCAGTGGAATCGAGTTTGGGGGATGGCCGCGGCCCCACCAGCAATTCCGCATAGGTCGCGCACACCCACCCGCCGACAACCAGCAGCAAGATGGTCACAAAGACCTTGCTGGCTAACGCATCGCCCAGCGTGGCCGGCTCTTGCGATGCTCGGTCTGGTGGTTCGCGGGATGGGTTTGGTTCGGACATACGGCACTTTCAGTGGGGCTTCGACCAGTTTCCTCAGTCAACAGGGCGGTTCATTTTAGGCTTTGTAACTCTTCCAGATCGCCCTTCTCGAAGCCGCCCGGCGAGCCGCCATTCGTATGATCGATCCCTTTCGAAGCGTCGCACAGGTTGCCGAACATGTTGGTCAGGATGGCTGCCACGTTCATGCTTTCCAGCTTTTCCAGAATCTTGGCAGCTTTAAGGACCTTCGCGGCCGTTTCGCCAATCTTCTTCAGTGCATCAACGCCGTCTGAAAATGCTCCGGTGATTTCCTTTCCGGCCTTCTTCGCCGCGTCCGTGAAATCATCCGCCGCGTTGGTAATCTGATCCATGGTGCCACTGATTCCGCCGAGCTGGCCCAGGCTACTGGTCACCACAAACGGCAAGATCTGTCTCTGATTCGCATCACACAGCGCCGCCAGCATGACCGTGGATGACTCGCGAAATTCCGCACTACTCAGCAGATCATTCAGGCCCTCCGCCACGCTGTTTGCTGCGTCCGAAACCTCTTTGGCGATCTTGCTGAGAATGTTGCTCAATTCGCCCATCACGTGGTTGGGATCAAGCGAACAGAACACCCAACCGGCAGCCTCCAGAACGGTATTCATGGCCCCGGCTGCGGCATGGCCGCCAGCTCCCAGACCCGACATCGAACCCACCAGTTGCTGCAACACGGCGCCCGCCATCTCGGCAAGAAAATTGTCCGCAGACAGCGGAATCTTCATCTGCGAGAGATTCACATTCAGGCTCATGCCGCCGCCACTCGAGTTGGCCATGTCGCCACTCAAGGATTTCAAAAAGGAAATCAGGTCCGTGGGATCATTTCCCCCAGCGCCTTGCAGCAATTTCCACATCTGTGGCAAGTGTGGCACAAAGGGGTCCTGATCTTCGTACATCTTGGCGGTCGGATCGGCCCAACTGCCGTCGAGAATCTGATTGCGCGACTCCGCCGTCGCTTCCTGCCCCGTTGAAACGGGCGGTGGCGGCATGGTGAAATGTGTCGGGGGGGCACTCGCCGGGCTAATCCCCGCGCTGCTGATGCCGGAGAATTCAAACGGAACTTCACCTTTGCCCGAGGTCCTGTCCTGCCAGGCGATATTCCTCGCCGCAATGGCTGCTTCTGACTTGCGAATGGAGGCCATCGCGACCGCAATGATCAGGGCAAACGCCCCGAGCAGAAACGGCAGCGACATGACCGTTTCCAGCGTGGCCAGGCCGCGCCGGTGGGATGATATCGAGTTGCGGATTTTACGTTGCATGATGCACACGATTCGTCAATAAGTACTATTTCCAAGACCGACTGTACCCCGTTGTCGACGGTGCCAGCGTCGGAATGCAGACGCTAGCAGTGTCTGCCACGGGGCCGGGCTCATATCGATTTTTCTCTTGTCATTCGCTCTGAATTCTCAATGCGTCCGGAACGACCGAGGCACCGGAATCATTTTTTTGACGACTGCTCCAATTTCCCCATCCAAGTAATTTGCGGCCTCTCGGATGCGGGTTTCCGGCACGAGCTTGGTCTGCCAGTTCACAAACATCTTGGGTTTATCTTTTCCGGCATGGATGTCCGGGATGTCCGTATAACGTTCCGGGTTGACATCGGGAATTTGAGGCAATTCGGGAACATCATTAATCCAGTTCAGGGTATCCCAGCCGACCAGGGCCTGATAGTCGCTCCCTCGCGAACCGATTTGTGGATTCGCGTTATAGATCATAGCCTGCGCATAGGCGACGACTCCCTGGGGATTCTGAGGTTTATACAAGGGTGTGGGCGATTGCTGGGACACCCCGGAGGACGCCAGCCGCGGAGCCTTCCGTCGCGCGAAGCCCATCAGACAGAACAGCTCATCGGCCCGCCCCGAGCCATTCTCCTGGGTCCAGACTTCCTGACCCTTGTTGCCGTTGGCGCCGTCCGAGTCAAACAGGCCCTCCATGACGTGCAAATGCACTCCGTCTTCCTTCTTTTGCTTGACCCATTGCCACGTGTAGTGGATCGAATAGTGATGGTAATAGTTGGCGGATCGGGCGATGCGTAGCCAATCCCACATCAACTCTTCGATCGGAATGCGCCAGTTCGCCACCCACGGATAAGTGGCTCGGGCCAACTGACTCTGTTCCAGGCGATCCAGCGTCTCTGGTTCGGGCAACACGGGCAATTTGGCAGGCGGATCCTGGCCGGGGAATGTCGCCCCGGTGACGAGCGCCTGATCGGCCTCGTCCTGTCGGGCATGGTCTACGTGGTCTGGGATCGATTGCACCTGGGAGACCTGCGCTTGGTACAGCGTATCAATCAGTGACACGATCCCTTTTTTCACCGAGCTGACGCCGGCAGCGACTTTCTCAATCCCTTTCAGGATGAACCGTTCAACATAGATCTTCTTTTCGTAGACCACCGCCGCCATGCAGATAATGATGCCCATGGCATAGAGGATCGGACCGATGTACGGAACGTCCTGAAACTGCTGCAGGATCGCGCCAATCGCGTAGGCTTCGTAGGTCCAGGTCAGTACGCGGCGCAGCCGAATGACGGAATCGAAGAGCGTCGCTCCAGCCTGCGGAGTTTCGTTGACATCCTTCTTGATGTCCCCGCTGGTATCGATCGGCGGATCTGCGTCGACGATCGTTGCCAGATCAAAAGCGTTATTGAGATCATCCTGGGTTTGACTGTCATCGGGCGAATCTTTGGCTTGTGGGACATCCAGCTCATCACCACCGAACGCATGGTGGATCACCACGAGCGCCAGCAGTTCACCGATGATATGGTTCGAGGCGGTGACCGCATTCATACCGCGGGCCTGGACCTGCGAGGCCGAGAGGGCGATGGAATCGGCGCCGTTCTGAACTTCGATCTTTTGATTGATGATCAGACCGATATTGCCCAGCATCCCCACCAGAATCAGAAAGAACAGGACGGAGATCAAGGTGATGATCGAAATCATCCCCTCTTCGGCCGCGACCCAACTGGTTGCTGTTCCCGGCTGGTCATCACCCCAAAAAATGGATGCCAGCACCGACTTCCGGTTGTCAACCGGGCCGGGCGGACTCTGACTGCAACTGGTGGCAGACATTGGATTGTTCACGATATCGACCTCGTTCCGTGTTCGCGCTGGTTGGTACCCTGTCGGGAGCACGGTCAATTCATGCGGGTGTGATAGTCAATTCCCATCGGATAGTTAGGCTGATTCTCTGCTCCCACCCAGCCTTCATTCGGCAGGGTGGCCTTCGTCGTAATGGGATAAAACCCACCCGGCGCGCCCAGGACTCGGGCCGCTCCAGGGATATGCAGCGGCATGCGATAAGTCAGGGTCACGTTGATCGGTTCGTTGACACTCGGTTCGGCCGGATCCCACGTCACGTCGGTGGCGGCGAGAGCACAGCCGTATTTCGTCAGCATGTAGTCTGCGGGTGCCGGGCCCTTGCAGTAGCGGTAGTAGCCGTAGTACCAGCGTGCGCCATTCGTTGATCCAGAATCGGCCCCCAGCCATTTCGCGTGCTGCTGGCTGCCGCTGGCGAAGGGCGCCATGGCATTCACTGCTGCCGATCGAATCTGGTCATTCGCCAGATCAGGCTGAGCATTCAGCCACACGACGGCCGAGCGGGCCGAACAGTAGGCCGCGTACATCGTTCCCATTTTTGTCAGCAGCACCAGGCTGGACTCAATCACCGTGCAGACCAGCAGGAAATAGATGGGAAAGGTCAAGACATAGGAGATCGTATAGGCTCCGCCGTCTTCTTCCGCCAGCAGCTTGCGGAAGGTCTGGCCGCGCCAACAGCGGGCACCGTGAACCAACAGCCAGCAGATCAGCAGCGTGCTCAAGACCCAGAGCACCCAGATGATCTCGACTGATCTCAGACATTCACCCAGCGTAAACATGATGTTGTTTTCTGGCCCGAGATTTTGATAACAAGGCAATGCACCTGGCTCACGACAATCACTTATTCTTCGATGGCGATATTTTGATATCAGGTGCAGGCGGGACGATTCTATTTGGCCTGCACGATTACATTGTGATTCGCTTACACTGTGATTCGTTTTTGGTGCCGCAGACGGACATCTCTCCGCGTTTTTACAAGTACGGCATGCCGACCGCATTGGCGATCACATGCCACAAGTTGCGACAGCCTCGTAATCCACCCATGAACAAGAAGCCGACAAACGGCAGCGCCACACCCAATGCCATCACGATTTCGATCGTCGCGGCGGCTCGGCGACGCAGGTTCAATCTCTGAAGTAAAACAGATCGACTCATCATGACAGCCCCCATCTGATGCCACAGAGTACCAGCAGTGTCCCCATCGTGAAGAACGGAGCCAGAGTCACTGGACGCAGCAAGACGGCCCGCTGTTCGGAACTTGGCTGAGCGATGACGTCCGGCAGGACAGTGGACGCCACGTTACGAGTGACAGTCCCGAAGATTGTTCTTGGACCGGCGGTCCAGACCAGATTCAGGATGCTGAAGGTGGCTGCGATCACATAGCTATACACCAGGGCGAGCACTCCCAGTTCGCTCCCCAGTACCGCGCCGATCACGACCGCCAGTTTCACGTCACCGGCACCCCCACCGGCCAGGCGATAAATGCCGAACATGATCAAAAAGGCAATGCCGGCTCCCATCAGCGATTCGGGAAATCCCAAGTAGGCTAAAGGCCCGAAACTCTGATGCGTGGATTCGGCCGTCTCGACCGGCATCCGCAGGGTCGCCAGGAGACTGAGTCCGAGCACCCACAGGACGGCAGGATAGGTCGTCCAGTTGAGAATTTTGCGCCACCGGAAATCGGTGTACGACGAAATGGCGAGAGTCAGGACGAGGACGGCGCCAGTCCAGGTGGCCAGGATGGGAAAAGCCTTGTTCCCAGACCAGATCAGCACCCACAGAGGCGCCCAGATCAGGGGAGCTCCAAACATGAAGCTCCAACCCCAGTTGCGGACACGCAGGTTCGCCTCGGAGGGAGGACCACCTGCGGGAGCGGGAGTTTCGACCGTTGCGGTGGACATGATGGCCCAATTCGTTTCAACAAAAATGCCGCGCCCTCCGCGGTTTTCAATCCCCGGTGAAGGACGCGGCGGAATCCGTTTTCGGCGCCTTATTGCAATCAAATTTGCCAGAGATCACTCTGAGCAGGCAAATTCCAACCAGTCCCCGGACGGTGCGTGAACACCGCCGGGCAGCTCGTGATTTGTCAGCATTCGTTACGGACTGCAGTCGATCAGCCAGTCCAGCCGGTGATCTGGGTGACCAAGGTACTCGCCCAATTGGAAATCGTTTCCCACTGGCCCTTTACGAATAGCAGGACAATCGCGGCGACGGCAATGATCATGACAATCTGCATTGTTTCCATGCCGTCTTCATCAGTGTGGAAGGCGAGCAGTTGCGAATGCATCGTGTCCTGAGTATCAATCTCGAGTTCAGTTTTCATGATTGCCATAACCTCGTGTGGTGTAAGTTGTTGCCGCTGTCGCTGGAGTTGTAAAGTCGGTGCCTGAGGCAGAATCTGGTGAACAGTTCCGATCATTCTGAACAGGCCTGTGATCAAAAGCAAGCAGTTTTGCTGACCACATGGAGGTAATTCGATTTTGCAGCCCAGTTCGGACATGAATTCGAAAGAAAATTCCAGAATTCCCAAAATCACTATCTGCAGCGGGGTTATGGCACGTCGGCGGGATTGGTGTCACGGAATCTAGCCATGCCAACCGGTGATCTCATTGACCAAGCCGTCTGCCCAACCGGCGACGTTGTTCCACTGGCCTTTGACGAAGAGCAGGACGATGGCGGCGACGGCGATGATCATGACGATCTGCATGGTTTCCATTCCGTCTTGATCCTGGTCGAATTTTTTTCCGGCGACACTGATCTTGTTAGCGAGAGTTTTGAAGGCTTGCATGACGTTCCCAGCGAGTTTCTTGTCTTTGAGTGTTGCGTTGTGGTCTCAATGGAATAATCCGCTTTCGGGGATCAACTCGGACGTGAAATCCGGGCCAGAAACGTGATTCATGTTGTTGCCCCGGGATACCGTCGTGCGGCTGACGGGTCTCAAAGAAGCGAAGCAGCCCGGTTGTCTGGACAACCGGGCCGCTTCACGGAAAGTTGGCTTGCAGCGAGTGCTCAGCTGGTCCAACCGGTGATTTGACCGACTAAGCCGTCTGCCCAACCGGCGATGTTATTCCATTGGCCCTGCACGAAGAGCAGGACGATGGCGGCGACGGCGATGATCATGACGATCTGCATCGTTTCCATTCCATCTTGATCCTGGTCGAACTGACGAGCGGCGGTGTTGATCTTGTTGGCGAGAGTTTTGAAGACTTGCATGACGTGTTCCTTTGAGTGTTTTGTGTTTGAGTGTTGTACTGTGGCCTCAATGGAGTAATCCGGTTCCAGGCACCCAGGCGGACGTAAAATCCAGGGAATATTGCATTTTCCGGCCATCGGCGGTGGCCGTTCCAGGCGGTGTCCAAAGAACGAAAAAGCCCGGCGATGAAGCCGGGCTGCAGTGCAATTCGTACGCGACAAGTTCCGCAGAACTAGTAGATGACATTGGCGATGAGATTCGAAGTCCAACCGGCGACCGCGTACCAGACATCTTGTACGAAGAACATGACGATGGCGGCGACGGCGATGATCATGACAACCTGCATCGTTTCCATTCCGTCTTGATCCTGGTCGAACTGGCAAGCGGCGGTGTTGATCTTGGCGGCGAGGTTCTTGAAGACTTGCATGATCTGTTCCTTTGAGTGTGTTTGACTGGTGTGTGTTGTGGTGTCGTTACACTGGAATAATCCGGTTTCCAGCCTGGAATCGGACGCGAATTCCACGACAAATGGCAAATTTATTCTGATACCGGTGGACGGTGTTGCCGGAATGATCTCATTCAAAGAAGCGAAGCGGCCCGGTTGTGGAATCAACCGGGCCGCTTCACGAAAAGTGGAGTTGTCACGCGTGCTTAGTGTGTCCAACTGGTGACTTGGCCGACTAATCCGTCTGCCCAACCAGCGATGTTATTCCACTGGCCTTTGACGAAGAGCAGGACGATGGCGGCGACGGCGATGATCATGACGATCTGCATGGTTTCCATTCCATCTTGATCCTGGTCGAACTTCCGAGCGGCGGTGTTGATCTTGTTGGCGAGAGTTTTGAAGACTTGCATGACGTGTTCCTTTGAGTGTGTTTGGCTGGTGTGTGTTGCGGTGTCGTTACACTGGAATAATCCGGTTTCCAGCCATGAATCGGACGCGAATTCCACGACAAATGGCAAATTTATTCTGATACCGGTGGACGGTGTTGCCGGAATGATCTCATTCAAAGAAGCGAAGCGGCCCGGTTGTGGAATCAACCGGGCCGCTTCACGAAAAGTGGAGCTGTCACGCGTGCTTAGTGGGTCCAACTGGTGACTTGGCCGACTAATCCGTCTGCCCAACCGGCGATGTTATTCCACTGACCTTTAACGAAGAGCAGGACGATGGCGGCGACGGCGATGATCATGACGATCTGCATGGTTTCCATTCCGTCTTGATCCTGGTCGAACTGACGAGCGGCGGTGTTGATCTTGTTGGCGAGAGTTTTGAAGACTTGCATGACATGCCCCTTTTTCGTGTGTTTGGCTGGAGTGTGTTGTGGTGTCGTTACACCAGAACAATCCGGTTTCGCACACTCAATCGGACATCGTTTTTTGGAATTTGCGGAACTAAGCCCGGTTGGAGATGGCTGGCTTATCCTGCATGGGCCTGCTCACCCATGGATTCCGCCGACGGGGCAGGGCCGAAGACCTCCTGCGTCAGCTTGATCCGATTGCCATAGCCCAGGGCATGGACTTCTTCCGCGAAACTGGGGCGGATGCCGGTGGGGTGGAGGCGGCCCAGCAGCATGCCGTTGGCATCGTGGCCCTCGGCTTTGAAGACGTAGATGTCTTGAAACTGGTAGTTGTTCTGCGCATCCAGCCCCAGCACCTCGGTGATCTTCTGGACGCGACGTGAACCATCTCCAAAACGCGTGATCTGAATCACCACGTGCAGTGCCGATGCGACCTGTGCTCGTGCCACATAGATTGGCAGCGACACATCGCTCATGAGAGACAACGTTTCCAGGCGAATCGCAGCATCCCGCGGCGTGCTGGCATGGACCGTGGTCAGCGATCCCGCATGTCCGGAAATCATCGATTGGATGAGATCCAGGGCCTCACCGCGCCGGACTTCGCCCACCACAATGCGATCGGGACGCATACGCAACGAATCGACGAACAGATCGCGGATGGTGACTTGTCCCTTACCATCGGGCCGCGGTGGCTGGGCCTCCAGATAAACGGTATGCGGCTGATAGAGCTGCAGTTCCGAACTGTCTTCGATCACGATGATCCGCTCGTGCTCGGGGATCGCCGCCGACAACGCGTTGAGCATCGAGGTCTTGCCGGTGCCGGTACCACCGGAGATCACGGTGTTCTTGTGAATGAGCACCACGAACTCGAGGAACTCGGCCGCCTCGGCGGTGAGACTGCCCCATTCCACCAGGCTTTTTAAGCTGAAGCTGGACTTCTTGAACTTGCGAATCGAAAAGCAAATCCCCTGTCGCGACGCCGGCGGGATGATGACATGCACACGCGAACCATCAGGCAACCGGGCATCCATGCTGTGATGATCCGCATCGACCTGGCGATTTACGTATTCGGCGATATTGACCGCGGCCGCCATCAGCGCCGCGTCGTTGGGAAACTTCAGATCCGACCGGTGGATGATGCCGGCCTTTTCGTAATAAACGACGTCAGGGCCATTGACCAGGACTTCCGAAACCTGGGGATCATCCAGCAACGGCATGATCGGCCCCAGGAAGTGCGTCGTGGTGACCTGATAGATGTCCTTGGCGAGCATGAATAGCCTTAAATCTCGGCGAAGTCAGATTCGATGTAGCCACGTTCGCCAGAACGTGGGCGATCCATCCGCATGACTCCCACGCCCTGGCGAGCGTGGCCACTACACAGATACTCCGGCCGGTCTACTTAGAAGTGGCCTGGTCGCTGGCAGACTCCAATTTTTCCAGGTCGCTGATGACTTGTTTGACCAGCCAGTCATTCTTGCCTACCACCAACTTGTTCTGCAGCGTCGGGATCAACTTCGTGCGGATCGGTGCCAGGTTTCTCGCCAGACTGTTGAGTTGCGTGATGTCCACTGTCAGGTCGACCAGCAGTTGACTGGCGATCAGATTCAGATGGGGATTCCAGCGGCTGTCCTTGGCGGCCCGCAGGTTTTGCAGTACCGCCAGGGCATTGGCGGCATGAAAACGAGTCGCGTCAGAAGCCGTGGGCTGATTGAGGACTTCCCAGAATTTTTCTTCTGCGGCCTCGGAGTAGCTGACCCGCTGCGACGATCCTGAATTGAGGAAGCTGTGATGCGTATTGCCATCGTTCCGGAAGACTTCACAAATCATGCGCAATTCAGCCGGTTCGGTTTCCAGTGCTCGTTGAATGAGAGGCTCGAATTGCGTCTCATCATCGCGCAGCAGAGCTAACCGCACACGCGTCAGCTGCGCTAACCGCACACGCGTCAGCTGCGGACTTGCGTTCGGTTCCTTCTCCTGAAGCTTGGCAAGTTCCTTATGCAGCGACGGGCGTAAGTAAGTCCAGGCGATTGGGCCGGGCTTGGATTCCTGCAGCGCACTGGGAAACGCAGCGTCATTGACGAGCTTCAAAGTTTCAATCTTGGCACGGGCATCGGTTTTCGCCCAGTCATTGGCCAGCATGTAGCCGGCGATCAGCCCCAACGCCAAATTGATGGACGACAGCCAGATGGCCTGTTGAAAGCCTTTGTTCATGACCTTCTTCTGACCCGCCGTCCAGATTCTGGGATCCGTGAGAAAGCGGATTCGGAACCATTCCAGGGTGGTCGGCAGATTCCGCTTTTCTGGCTTGTCGATCCAGTTGGCGGTGCGTGTTTCCAGCAGCAGCTGGGTGCGACCCCGATATGTTTCGCGGCGTTTGTTCGTCAGCCAGTTGCGGAGCGTCGGCACCAGATAGTCGTGTGCGAGCTGATATCCGCACCGGAGTTCGGGCGAGTCGCCGCCTGGTCCATCCGGATCGACTTCCAGGTCGATGGGTGTGATCAATCGCAATTCGGTATCCAGGAGCCGGATCAAATCGCTGAAGTCCTGCGGCTGATTTTCATAGCCGGCCGCAACCTTCAAGTCGGCCATCGTGCGCTGGCTGCCCTTGATCTCGGTCCCCGATTCCGGGAGCAGACGATACAACAATCCGCGGGCCGCCCGATCATGCCGGCGCTGCCGCGGAGACGCATTCCGCGAGCTGAATGTCTCTTCGAGGAACGCCGTGCCGACACCATGCGCCCCACCGAGCGCTTTCAGCGTCCCCGGGCTCCAGGGGCGGGACTTAACCATCTCGGCGAACAGGGCCAGTCGCACTGGAATGACTTTTCCATCCTCGGCCAGTCCCTGGACCGCCTCTTTGATGAACGCCTTCTGGACGGCCGATAACTCACCCGGGGGCAGCACGCTAAATGCGCGACCGAACAACTTCAACACATGTTCGGCGTGACGCTGATCGAACAAGTCGATCAGCGTGCTGTTTTCCCCTTCGCGTAATTCAATTTCCAGTGCGTGCATGAACCGGCTGGCAGCCAGCCAGAAGTCATCGCGCACTAAAATTAATGCGGAGACATGCATCCGGTCGCACTGCCGCAAGGCTTCGACCAGTTCAGAATTCTGCGGATTGGAATGTGTGAAGAGCCATTGTTCGAACTGGTCGATCACCAGCAGGATCTTGCGTCGTTCGGACCCGCCCCGAGTGCGGCGCAAGGCCGCCAGGCATTCGGCCAGCGTCAGGTCGTCGGCGAGTTCAGGACACTGCCACTTCAACGCTCGCAACAGCAGAGCTTCAGTCCCTTCGCCACAGGCTTCGACATAGACAGGTCGAATGGCGCTGCTCAGGACGGGCAACAATCCGGCCTTCACGAGAGATGATTTGCCGCAGCCCGACGGGCCATACAGGATCCCCACGGCGAAGGCCTGTTGAGGATCCTGACTCTCAATCCGGCTTTTCCAGAATCGCAGCGTCGGAGGCAGTCCGTTCCGGTCGCGTGGTCCCGGTAAGAGATCGAGGAAGAAGTCCGCATCGCCCTGGTCGAAGGAACGCAGACCTTTCGGCACGACGCTCGCCGCACCGCGGTGCGAATCGCCCGCTACCAATTGCGATCGTTTGTCCAAATTGAGACTGGATGGTCGCTCAAAGCCGGGCGATGACGGACGCTCCAGGCCTGTGCTGGACGGTCTCTCCAAGCCCGGATTCGATGGTCGATCCAGATTCGGTCCACTGGGGTACTCGCCGGTGGGAGGGGGAGCCGAGTCGGCTTGAACACCGTGCAATTGATCCAGCGCGATCTGCAAGTCGTCTCCCAGATCGGCCGCAGTCTGATAGCGGTCCGCAGCCCGTTTGGCCAGAGCCTTCAGGCAAATGCGTTCCAACTCGCGGGAGACTCGATCGTTCCACATGCGCAGCGGCCGAGGATCCGCGGTCGCGATCTGATCGAGGATTTCTTCCATGGTACGTCCGCGGAACGGATCGTGGCCGGTCAACGCTTTGTACAACACCGCACCGAGGCTGAACAAGTCGGAACGGCCATCGACACGGTGCCCTTCACCGCGGGCTTGTTCCGGACTCATAAACGAAGGAGTCCCCACGAAACGGGCGCCGACGCCGAAATCCTCATCGGTCAAGGCGAGGCCAAAGTCTGCCAGATAGGCGTGCCCCTGTTGATCCACCAGGATATTTTGCGGCTTGATGTCGCGATGGACCAAACCCATTTGATGGGCATGATGCAGGGCTTTGGCCATCGAGATGATGATGCGAACCGAATCTGCGATGGTCAGGGCTTTTTTCCGCAGCAGCGCGTGTAAATCGGCCCCTTCCACATACTTCGATACGAGAAACACCGTGCCGTCGGCGAGATCACCGCATTCATGCACGGGCATGATGTGCGGATGGTCCAGGCTGGCGAGAATACGGGCTTCCGACAAGTAATTGTGCCGGACATTGCGATCGACCAGTCGCTCTTTCACCGGGACTTTAATGGCCACCCGGCGCTGCAGGAAGCCGTCATCGATTCCCAGGTAGACTCGGCCAAACGCCCCCTTGCCGAGCAGCTTTTCAATCCGGAAGCGGCCGATCGTTTGCGGGAGTTCGTCCGCCGGGGCAGAGGGGGCAGTGGCGGCGGGAGCAACCGCGACAGGAGGTGCGGGAGGCCGGACAAAATCGTTGGTGGGCTCTTCGCTGGATTGCGGAAGGTAGTGGTCTCGCACCTTCACTTGAGTCGAGTGGGCGATTTCCTGGCTGCTGGCTTCGGCATCACCGGAGTTGTTCGCGGGCGGTTTGGCTCCTTTGGCGATTTGCAGATGGAGCGGCGCACGCGTCCCATTCGGGTCGCCGCCCGATTCCTGTTCAGAATCCGCGGGGAGAAACCACTCGCTCATTTTCGGATCGAGCTGAGCATAGTCTGCGATAGAGGGATAATCTCCCCCTAACAGCCGATGCTCCCAGTCGATCCTGATCAATTCACGGAGCAGGCGCGGACGAATCTGTTCGGGGACTCGTTTTAAGAAGTCGGCAATTTCCGGTGGACTGCCACTCTTCCATGCCTGGTTGAAGGCATCGCAGTATTTGCCCAGGCTATCTTGTTCGACCGACATTAGGATTGTCCCAGGCTGGAATTGCATCAATCAGGACTGTGATCAGTCGATATACGACGAGCATTCCCTGCTCCAGAAACTGAGTGCCTCCGGGACTCGCGAACCACTTTGAGGACTGTCGTGGGACAATTTCATTGGGTAGAACGCGATTCGTGTATCGGCCGAGGGCTCTCATAGCTGTGGTCCGATTCCCGTCATGCGGGCTGATCGAGCTTGCCAACCCGTTTTGACAGGACACGAGACGTCTGATTATGACTGTTGTGGCCACCACGAACAAGCGACGTCCGGGATTTGCCTAGGGGGAAACACTGGTGTCATGTCGATTACGACGTGATGTCTAGTTGTGTCGCATCAGACAGTCAATCCACAGGACCAGCGAGAGGCTGATTGTGATGGGTGGAAGGGAACCCCGCACCTCAATGCCAAACGGCTCGGCTTCCTAAAGGAAACCGAGCCGCGTGAAACTTCCAAGATTGGTGTAGCGGAATCTCGTAAGAGTTCCGCCCCCAAAGTCTGGAGACTATCGCGGAACTCTCACGAGATTCCGCTACAGTGATTCGGGAAGCAACACCGATCAACCACCGAAGAAGCCCGCCGCAGTCTGGCGATTGATGGGCCCGAACAGTTGGTTCAGCAGCAGGCGAAATTCCCCTTGGAACTGTCGGTCGGCCTGTCCGGAAACCGGGAAGGCATACGCTGCTGAGACGAATCGCCGATCGCGGAGTTGCGTGTGCACGCCGAGAACCATGTTGATCGTTTCCACATGGCGATTGGGAGATCCGGCCTGGAACTGACCACGCTGCACGAAATCGGCCCGCTCTAGAGAGTTGCTGGTGTGGAGCTCCATCACCGGCGCCCAACCTTGGACAAAAGTATCCGGCGAGTCAGATCGATACACCCAATATCCGGCACTCGTGCTGGTATAGAGGTTGGTGGTGTCGTACAGGGTGCCAATGCGTTTGGGGGCTCCAATCGAGAGCGAGGGTGTCGATGGATCAATCAGGAAGTTATTGGCGTAGATACCGTTGCCGTTCGCATCGGTGTCGACCTGTAAAAAGCCCTGGCTGAAGAACCGGTCATCGGGCGTGTAGATCCAGCCGGCAAACGGCAAGATGTGCGTTGCTCCGTTCTTGATCCTGCCATCGACAATATCCCCGGTCACATCCGACATCAGGATCGTATCGCGGGCTGTCGGTGCGACTACTTGCAGACCGGTCGAGATGGCGAAGCTGGATGTGCGGTACATCAGAACTTTGGCAGTCAGGTTCAAGTTACCCCAGGAGACGCTGCCGCTGTTTGTACTCCCATTGCTCAGATTGACAACGGGATCGATTGACGTCGCGAACGGAGCCCTGAACTCGATCGAGGCATTGCCCTCCATGAACGTCTTTTCGAAGCCGGGTGTGAAGCGATGTACATCAGCCTGCAACACCTGGCTGAACTGAGCATCCTGGAAATAGCTGTAGTTAAAGAAGATACGATCGCGGGGCATGGGGCTGACGTTTTCGGCAATACGCAATTGCCCGACGCGGTTGACCGCACCCGCTTGAGTATTGAACTGGTTCACCGAGAACAGCCCGGGATTTCCAGAGTTCACTGATGCGGAAATCGGAGCCGTGATCAAGTTTCCGTGGGAATCGCGATCGATGGTGGCATTCAAACCGGTGACCGTAAACCGGTAGAGCACCTGGTCCGTGGTGCTACCAAATGTGTTGCCATGCTGAGTCGTCAAGACGTTGCCCGGGCCGGAATTAACGTCACCTGCGATTCTCAACGGTGCGTAAATCACGTCTGTGGTATTCAGCGGATTGGTGCCCACGATCTGATGCAAGGTCGTGATGGGCCCATTGCCGTAGTCTTCGTTGGGGCTCAGGATTGCGTTACCTTCGGCGAACGAAACGCCGGTGACGTTCAAATTCCCCGACCCGAACAGATCACCGATGATATTGGGCGCAATGTTACTGGGATTTGCCGAAGCCAGATCCATGAATCCGGGATTGGCAGCTCCCAATCCCGCATCGCCACCCGCTCCCATTCCCAGATTGCCGCCAGCTCCCGCATTGCCGGCCATATTCGGATCTCCGACTGCACCGGGAGCCGCCATGTTTCCAGCACCATTCTCGTTGCCGGTGATACTCTGCCACATGGGGGACTGCATGTACCATTCCGGAGGGCACACCTTCTTGCGCCAGCGGGGACGGCACTGATCGCAGTTGGGATCACTGCATTTGTGCCCCACCTGTTGGATGACCCCGGTGCCCTCGGCGTCGCTGGCGACTCCAATCAGACCAGGGGCCTGCCTGGGTCTGGCAGTCGGAATCTCTTCCGACCAGCAGATTCCCGTGACCTGCAGCCCCAACAGACTACAGACGGTCAATTCCCAGCGACGTTTCCAATGTGATTGGCTCCGGATCGTAGAACTCTGGCCCATGATTTCCCTCGTGATATTGCGTGGGTACTGATTTGCTGAGGCAAACTTTGTCGCTAATGGAACTGTTTCTGTAACACCCGTCTTGTCCGACTGTCAGTCATGACACTCAAGACAGGCATGAATGAATAAACATGTTGTGCCGGTGTTAGCGGGTCTATCGGCGGCACTGAGGAAATCGCTTGACGCGAAGAAGCAGTAAGACGGGAAGACGTCGAATACCCGGGCGATCAAAGTTCCGGATAGTCAAGATGTGGGAGATCTACGGGCGAGGTAAGACGTAATGTCATTCCGGCGAGTGAAGACAGGTCGATCTGACATCGAAACCAGATCTATACGCACGTGCTGATAGCACGTCGATAGTTCGGAGATGAAGGTTCTTAGCTTAAGGATCGAATCCGAATGGCACGCTTCAAACAGGTGCCTGAACCACTGATATTCGTGGTTGTGCAGTACTGGTTACTGAGGAGGAACCATCTCCCGTTCCAGCAGTTCGCGGACATTCTCCAGTTCGCGGCGGACGTGTCGGTCTGACAGCTGAACGTATTCGGCGATCTCTTGAACCGAGTGTCCCTGTAGCCGGAGTTCTAAAATCGATCGCAGCGAAGGTTTGAGCTTTTGCAGGAAGTGCTCCAGTTGATCCACAATCGCGATGATTTCAGGATGCGATGTGTCGGGAGAGGGCGGCTGCCACTCGGCTTGTCCAGTGCTGTCGTCACCGCCGAAAGTTTGTTCCCGTTGATAGTCCCGTTTATCAGCGGCATGAAACTCAAACTGTTTGCGCAACTTGTTCATCGTGATCCCGACGAGCAGCCGCCACAGGTCGCCCGACCGTTCTATGATGTAATTCCCTTTTTTCGCTCCCTCGAAGAAATCTCCATAGACCGACTGCACGACATCTTCCGCATCAATGCGACGTACCAACCGGGTGGAAATCCGACTTTGCGTCAGGCGGACCAATTGTTCCACATGGCGGCGAAACAATTTCCCAGCAGCCTGATCGTCCCCATTCTGAAATTTCGCGATGAGCCGGATGGAATCCTCAATGGAAACGTATTCGGAAGGCAAGTCGTCACGGGGCTCGGTAGTCATGCTGCACCTCAACATCTGATCGAGAACACCTGATCGAGATTGACCCGCATCCCGAAGCGCGGATGCCTGCAGCAAGGATTTTGCTGTGAATCTCAGTATCTGGAAGTTCCATTCGGTCGCCAAGCCCGAAATCGCCGAACGCGGAAAAATCGCTCAAATCGACAGACACCAGTAGCGGTATGTCACATTGCTCGGGCTTAGTGTGGAAGTGGACTGCCAGGCTGTGGCTCGAATTGGTGGATCTCCCGATTTGCAAAGTCCGCCTCAGAGTCCCTTTAGGACCAGAGCGCTAACGCTGAACACAATTGGTTAAACCACCTGTCTCGACGTGAAGATGGATACCAAGTTTCATTGCAAGACGAAAAGTCATGTGATCTGGTTGTTGCAGAGGGCTATTGAATTGAGATTGAGCGCTTGACAAGAGATTCCGCCCGGCTGCAAACTAAGTGCAAGTTCATCCATTCAAGGGTTGACACGCGAAAGGCCCGGGAATGATTCGCTTTGCTTCAATAGTCCTGCTCGCGCTTGCGGGCACGACGATTATTCCCGCCATTTCCGCCCAGCAGCCCGGTGAAGCCCCGCGACTCCTGCTCAATTCCGGTGGCGCCGCGCAGCCCCTTCGGTCACTAAGGTTTTCGCCGGATGGAACACGGCTGTACGCAGCAGGTGATCACAAGTGTGTGCATGTGTGGCGTATTGCCGGTCAACCCTTGCCACCCTCGCTGGAATCGTCTTTGCAGTGGGGAATCTCCCGAGCCAATCTCGGCCGGATCTACGCGATGGATCTGGCGCCCAATGGCCGCAAGCTGGTTGTCGGTGGCTACAGCATTCGCAACCGCGGCGGAGACCTGACGCTCTTTAGTGTGCCAGACAACCTGTTTGACAAACCGCTTCCGGCGGCCGATCGACCAGAAGATAACATGTCGGGCAGCGGGCACGTGACCCGCGTGAACGGCACCTCGTTTTCGCTGGATGGGCAGCGCCTCGCCACAATCGGCGGGGAAGGGGATATCTTGGTCTGGTCGGTGGCAGCAGGCACGATTGTCGAACGCGTGGCGCCGCGAGCAGCACAACCGATCAGCGATGCCAGCCGGCAAGCGCCGATCATGTATCTGGCCAACAATACGATTGTTGCTCCGACTCAGCGCTTGCCGCTCACGAATCCGGTCGAGTGGTCCCTGGCAGTGTTTGAAACAGGCAAGCCTGTCCGTAGCCTGCTCGCGGACGACGGCAAACTCGTGACTCTGGCTCGAGATCCAGCGGGCCAGAAGTGGGCGTCGCTGCATCAAGTCGAACCCCATGTCAGGGTCTGGGATCAAAACGGTCAGCAGACCCGTACGATCCGTTCCACGCGGGCGCGCACCCAGCCCTCAGGTTTAGCGCTGGGGACGGGAAATCTGGTCCTGGTGACGGAGCGTCAGTTTCCGCAAAACGTCGCTGGTACGGAGTATTTCAATCAGAGCGCGCCGACTTGGCTGCAGCTCTGGGATAGCGGGCCTGCGGAACCGTCGTTGATTGATGAGATTCAGGTCTCGAACTCGCCCACGCCGATTAGCTGTGCGATCTCTTCCGATGGACGCTGGGCCGCGACAGTGGCCGGTGATGGAGAAGATATCTGGCTGTTTCCGCTGCTGGATGCCCAGGGAGCGCGAGTCGCCAAGCCACTCAGCGAGCAGCAGCCGATCCTGATGCGCGGGCGGGGAATGCCGTTCTGGAAGGTGGCTTTTGAGGAGACGGCCTCGGGGAACGGGAAATACCGGATTGGCATCGGCGTCGAACGGAAGCCGAATCTGGCCTTCAATAACTATGGAGACGTTTCTCGGGAGTTTGATCTGGTCGGGGCGCAGTACATCCCGCGGATCGATCCGGCATCTCGTTGGCGGACTCCCAATTCCGGAGCTCCGGGATGGGAAGTCTTATTGCCCGAGGGGCCCGATCAGGGGACCCGGCTCCAATTGCGAAATAACGGCCAGAATGTCGGTGAGATTCGCCTGCATCCCGAAAACCAGGGGCGTTGTATTTCCTATTGCTGGTTGCCACAAGCGGCAGGCCGCACCCCGGCTTTGGCGTTGGGCATGTCGGGTGAAACGGCGGGCATTTTTGTTTATGAACTGACCAATCCGGCCCAGCCCCGATTGGTGCGTTACTACCGTGATCATCAGCACTGGGTGACGTCCTTAAGTGTCTCGCGAGACGGGAAATATCTGGCTTCGGCATCGCGCGATCAGATGATCAAGATCTGGAGCCTCGCCGGGCTGTTTGATCATCCCGCCCGATTCCCCAATGCCTGCGCCTGGGGAGCCGAATTTGTTCCCGAGGGAAATCAACTGGTGGTTCAAAACGTTCAAGCGGCGGGGATCGTTGCCAGTCGGGGTCTGAAGGCGGGGGACGTGATCAAGACGGTCAATCGCAAACCGGTCACGAATCCACAGGCAACAGCGAGCTATTTGAACGACCGGCCAATTTGGGAAACCCAGGGTTTGATTGCCTCGGGAGTCCGTGACGGCAAGGCTCTGGTGTTCGAAGAGTTTGCCATCACGCCTGCCTGGGAACCGCTGGAAAGCCTGTTTGTGGATCGCAACCAGGAATGGGCGATTTGGACTCCGCGCGGTTATTACGAGGCTTCAGCAGAAGGAGACAAGCTGTTTGGCTGGCTGGTCAACCGTAAGCGGAGCGAGGCTCCGTTGTTCTATCGTTCCGACCAGTTACGACAAGACATGGAGCGGCCCGATGTCATCAAGAGTCTGCTGCTGGCCGGAAATCACGATGGTGCGATGCGGGCCGGGGGTGAGCAGGCCCGCATACCGGTCACCAATCCGGTGACGGAAATCGTCATCAATAAGATGCCGTCACTCCGCATTACCAGTCCTGCGAACAAGGCCCATTTCACGGCAGGGCAGCCGGTTTCCATTCAGGCTGAAGCGACATTTCCCACGCCGGCAGCGGCGAATGCATTTCGGCCAGAAGCGTATTTGAATCGTTCGCCTCTACCGCCGCCTGTGATTCGGCAAGGTCCGGGCAAGGTGTTCTACACCTGGGCGATTCCAGCTGCCAAATTGAGTCCCGAAAACTACGTTCAAGTCAAACTGCTAGGCGGTCCTCAGCGAGTCACAGCCTTGTACGTGGATGCGGTGATGGGGTTCACGGCCGACATTCAACCGGTCCGTCGCAGAATGTACTTCCTGGGTATGTCGGCCCAGAAATATCCGAATCCAGACGTTTATCCCAGCTTGGGCTATCCCCACGCCGATGTGAACGCGCTGAAGGGAAGTTTGGAGGCCCGCCAGGGGGTCCATTATGACCTCGACTCCAAGGATATCTCACACTTGCAGGATAGCGACATTACTCCCAAGGCCATTCAAGAACGGATTGGCAGCCTGACGGACAAGCTCGCCAGTCGTGGTCCGGACGGTAGTAACGACTTGCTGGTGATCGCGATTTCCGGCCACGGAGATCGAGTCAAGTCGGCCACCGGATTCGATTACTTTTTCATTACGCCGCATCCTGGCATCAAGACTGATGGGGATGCTGATCAGCTGATTGCTGACCGAGGGCTGGAAATTCGCAAATACGCCATCTCCTGGGATCTGCTGGCGAAGATCGCCGAGGTGCCATGCAAGAAGGTGTTCATTCTGGATACGTGTCACTCAGGAGCAATTGGTGAGGATCAGACGACCAAGAATGCCGCCCGATCTCTTGGCCGCCTGGAAGCCTTCGTGATGACCTCGGCTGGAGCTACGGAGAAATCGTGGGAAGGCGGAAAATACAAACAAGGCGTCTTTACCTATTGCTTGCTGCAGGGTCTGCAAGGACTGGCAGACGGTGTAGACGCGGCGTCTGGAACACGAGCTCCCGACCAGGAAGTCGATCTCTTTGAATTGGCAGCTTATGTCCGCACGCACACTCCAGGCATGGCGGAGCAGTTGTCGGGATTTAAGCAGACCCCCCGATTTCTTCCCGGCAGCTTTGAGCCCGCGTTCCGCATTCCGCTTGTGCGTGTGGAAAAAACGAGAACCGTGGCCGATTCCCCTTGAACATCACTCGGCAAAATGTTGGAATGTTCAGACTGTCTTGGATAGCATGAGTGTCGTCCATTTCGGACAGCCGACACGTGGGTCGGCTGGCAACCCTTTTACGCGTTGAGTTTTGATCGCCATTAAAGCGGAGAAAGTATCCGACGATTGGCTGAACGGAAGATTCGAACGGTCGCAAAATTTGAAAATCTCCGGTGCGGCCCGGAAATCGTGTCCGAATTCATCGTGAATTCCGGATAGCCTGCTATGACGGGTGATTGATGATCCCACCTGACCTCTATCTGGTCAGGATTGCGGGCCACTTCAAGTCCCCTCAGAGATGTCAGATACCAGAAACCAGCAATTCAGAACTCATTGGAGTCCATCATGTTGAGGCGATATTTAAGTTTGGCATTGGTCGTGGGAGCCAGTTGTCTGCCGCTGACAGTCAGTGCCCAGTCCGCGGGAAATTCGGTCAGCACAACCGGCGAGATCTTGAACCAGATCCAAAAGTTGAAGATCAAACGCTTGGCGATCTGTCCGCGCATCATCACACGGGATAAAGACGGCTCAAATCCCACATTCGTCGGACCCTTGGGGCCTCTTGCAGAACGATTGGCTGTTCAACTTCGAGATGAAGTTGCCAGCAAGAGTGCGAAATACAACGTCCAGATTGTTCCCGACGGTGCGGTCCGCGCTGCCCTGAACGGCGTCAAGCCTGGCGATTTATATGACGAGTCCGTCCAAAACAAATTGCGGCAGAAGGCCGACGCGATCATTTTCCTGTATGACAACTCGCAGGAATCAGGCAGCTCGGACCAGATCAGAATTCAGACGGAAATGCTCGATGTCCGACAGGCCAACGAGACCACTGAGGTCGTCAACAAGACGGATAGTGCACTGAAGAGTCTGAGCGATGCGGCCTATGCTGGCGAAAGCTTTGTTGTCCGGGCGGTCAGCGATAACCGTATCAAGTCTGTCAGCTTCAAATCCACGCCTGATTTGCCAGAAGAAGCGGCATTTGGAGTGGGTGTGGAATGGGAACGCGTTCAATATGCCCAGTTGATTAAGAATGATCAGCACCCGTTGCAGGCAGCCGACAACCCGTTCAAGTTCCAAGTCGTGGTGGGTGGGCAACCCCGCGAGATCTGGTTCAATCCGAAGGAAGGGAACAAGGCTTACGTCGCACTGGATATGGACGAAGAATTCACGATTCAACTCCATAATCACTCCACGCTGCCAGTCATGCAGGCACTGTTGATCGACGGTGTGAATTCGATCTCGCAGAATGCAGACATCCGGCAAGAAAAACACCATCCGCTGGAAACCGTGTTTGCCCGCCACTGGATTACGAAGCCGGTCGAATCTTACTACCCGATTGAGGGCTACTTACGGGAATGGAATGGCAAGGTCGGTAAGGGTGTTTCCAAGTCCAATCGCTTCAAAGTGACCCTGGCCTCTGATGCCGAAGCGACGAACGCAGGCATCGATGATCGATTTGGACTGCTCACTGTCATCGTCTATGCGATGCGTGACAAAGAGTACTACGCGGAATACACCGGTGACCTTCCGAAGAACCTGGTTGCGGCACGTGCTGGCGGCCAAGGCTTCAAATGGGGAATTGGAGCCGGCGTGCAGGGTGATACGAACGTCGAAGGACAAACCGGAGAACGCGGGCTGATGCTGACGTCGATGACACTTAACTATGTGGATTCGACCCGGTTGGCACAATTGAAGTCCGACAACCCTAACCCCGATCCCAACCCGAATCCGAATCCGAATCCGAATACCACCCCGAACAAACCCCCGGTTGTTGGCACTCCCGTAAAGCCGAAAACGGCTGGTGAAGAAACGCCTTTCTAGCACTCCGGTGCGAATCCCACGGTGACGTCAGTCGCCATCTTCGAAGTGCTGCGACGCACTTTCAGCAAGACGCAGAGAACAAGGCGAAGAGAACAAGGCGAGAATAAATTGCCCGGTCCCTCTCACACCGAGGGGCCGGGTTGTTTTATTGAGATTCCAGGCCGATTGACGGGCTTGAAATAACTCAACGCGAACCTGAGCTCTCACATCCTCAAGCGAGCGTTTGCCGATCAGAGACCAGTGTGCGGCAAGGAGAGATTGCCATGCGTCGTATTCCCTGGCTGTCCTGTCTCACGTCGATCAGCGTCTGTTTCGCAGCCGGCTACGGTACCCATTACGTCATCGAAGAATTCCTGCCACCGTTGCCTCAATGGGGGCGGGTCGCGTTGTTTATCGTCGTGGCCTGCGTGGTCGGTTCGATCTTGTGGAAAGCCCTCTGGCACGCGATCCGCAGTCAACTGCAATAGGCTGTGGGCAGCGCACTGCAGTTCGTTGAACAACGCAGTGCAAGAGTTCTGTCCCGGTTTATCGTAGAAGTCCGATTTGATTCGTGATTCGAGTTGATGTGACGGTGAGGCTCCCGCCGAACCGCAAGCGTTTATCGGCACTCGTCAGACTATCCGGTTCGGCGGGGTACCCTCTGGGTCCCTCACCCTCCCATGACGTCGAACAATCTTTCACGGCGTAACCCGTTGGGCTTTGATTGCGATCAATTCGCCGCTTTCGGCTTTGTCTTCGCTTTTGTGGCGGGCGTACTGGACGCCGGCTTCGCCGGCGGGACCGACACCACGACGCGGAACCCAACATGTCCGGCCCCATCCGAATCGCTGTTCGCTCGCGTGGTCAGACGCGCTTTGCGCGACAGGAAACTGCCGCCTCGCGTGGCGTGGAATGGCTGATCGGATTTCTCAGCGCCCGGCACGTCGCTCCCTTCTTCGGCTCCCGCGACATAGTCGTCTGAGCACCATTCGGCCACATTTCCCACCAGGTGAGCCAATCCGAGAGGCGACCGCC
Source organism: Planctomycetaceae bacterium (assembly GCA_021732415.1). Classification (GTDB taxonomy): domain Bacteria; phylum Planctomycetota; class Planctomycetia; order Planctomycetales; family Planctomycetaceae; genus JAKFVC01. The sequence goes on along the minus strand of JAKFVC010000244.1, from coordinate 2,487 downwards.
CCTGCTCGAGGGCGGTGACCGCGACGGTATGCGGTTCGCCACTCTCATAGGTCAGATTGCAGATCTTGTCGTTGGGTTCCGACTGACTTTCCCAGGGCAGCAGATGACCCGTGGTTCCGCGTGCGGCGAACTCCCATTCCTTCTCGGTCGGCAATCGCCCACGCTTCGACAGCCATTCGCTGAAACTCTTGGCGGTCGCGAATCCCACATGCACTGCAGGGTGAGATTTCCCTTCCGGCCCCAGCTTTTCAAAGTTGCCCTTCCAATTCGCGGGCGGTTCGACCTTGGCTGCCTTCGCCCAGGTCTGTAACTGCTCGTTGGTGACTTCCGTCAGAGAAATGTAATACGGATACTTCACGGTCTGCTCGGATGCCGCCAGTTCACCAGGCTCGGGCATGTCCTTTTCGCTGACCCCATACTGAAAACTCTTCGGCATGATCAGTGCGAATTCCAGGGGGGCCTTCAAATCGGTGAGCTTGATCGACAGGGCCCGCTTGGGAAGTAGCTTGCCCTCCCACGTAATGTCTTCGATTCCAGGCACGGCCGTCAGACCGTCCGGCAAGAAGTTCGTCGGAGGTTCTGGTGCTGGTGGCCCCGCCTTCAATTCGAACGAGAACTTTTGCGCCGACCATCCCGGTTTCTTGACTGTCATCTTCTCTGAAAGCTTTTCATACCCCTTCAGTTCGAGATGAACCTCATATTCTCCCGCCGCCAACTTCAACTTCGCCGGAGTCGGAACGGGTTCGTCGCCCGAGGACGCCTTCGCGCCCGCCTTGGGTTTAGCGTCTGCGGCTTGATCACCCTTTCCGTCCGACTTCTTGTCTTCCTCAACAGCCGGAGAATCCAATCGCTCAAACGTCAACATCGCCTTTTCAGGGACCGATGTGACCTCCACGGAAGCCAGCTTGACCCCGCCTTTGCCCGAGTCACCGAACAGCAGTATCAAAAACAGCAGGCAAACGAGCCCGATGACCGTGTACTTGAGGGCCGGGCGTTCTTCCAGATACTGATTGAGCTTCTGCATCGCCGTCTGATTCCCAACAGGGACTGACGGCTTCTTGCTCCCGGGCTTCGCGGCGAACAGCGCCTTCAACTGATCCAGGAAGCCAGGCTTTGCTGGTCCCTTAGCTTTGACAACCTTTTCGGGGACCTTCTTCGGCTCCGGCTCTTCGCTCTTTGCCGGCCGCGTCAAAAAGACCGGATCCTGTCCCGTTCGCTCCAAGTCAGCCAACGCCGCGGCTGCTGTTTGATAGCGGTTCTTGACTTCCTTCTGGAGCAGTCGATCAATCACGGTCACCAGGTCCTGCGGCGTTCCGGGCAGCAGCTTGGCGACGGTGGGCAGTTGCTCTGAAGGGTGGTTCGAACTATGCCATTTCATCCAGGCCTGATCGGGGTTCAGCACTCCTTCTGTGACACCCTTGAACTTGGTGTCAAAAGTCGGGCCGATTAACAATTCGAGTGCCGTAAAACCCAGGCAGTACAGATCGGATTGAGGTCCAATGTCACCAAACGCGCTCGGATTGAGCATCTCTGGACAAAGGTATTTATAGTCCTTCAATCGCTGCGGAATCTGGCCTCCCAGCACCAGCCCCGGCGAGAAACTCAGACGCACGAAGCCCTCGTTGTTCACCAGCAGATTGGCCGGCTTCACATCGCCGTGATAGATCTCCTGCTTGTGCAGTGAATCCAGCGCTACCAGGATTTGCCGTAGCACGCCACGCACCAGTTTCGGGTCCAGCGGCCCCTTGCTCAGTTCCGTCTGGAGCGCCGTGTTCATCTTTTCCATGACGATCCAGCGGCGTTCACGATCCAGATCGTAAACCGGGACGGTATTCTCCAGCTTGGCATCACTGAGTGTCATGACCTGTTGCCAGATCTCATCCCAGCGGCCGGGGTTCGATTGGAACTGAGGCAGCAGTTCCATGATGACGACATCGCGTCGCGTGTTGAAGTCGTGGGCTGCGAAGACGACGGAATAGTGATTTCGTCCTAACTCAGTCAAGTCATCGTATCGCATCAGGCTACCTCACGGCGGTGGAGTTCGGCGGTGCACACTAAAGCATCAGTGTCCTGCAACAATCGAGCGGCACACCATTAGACGACACAGGCAGGCCTCTTGCAAACGATCAGCCGCCAAAATCGCGCTAAGCACCAATGAAAACGGACAGGGCCGGACTTTCTTGTTCGGCAGCCAATAGAAAATAACCATGTAGAAATGACAAATGACCAAGGACCTTTGATTCGTCGTTCGTCAATCTGCGCAGACCTTTCTATAGTGACACAAACGTTGACAAATCGACTTGCCATCGATCAAGGTGATTCAAGACATGAACACTGCTGAGTCCAGTCCCACCGGTTTGCCAGACAGCTCCGCGCCGGGATCCTCCGTGTCGGTTCCGCCAGCCAATTCTACGATCCTCGAGAATAGGGAAGACACCGGAGCGGATCACGATCCCCTGCGAACATTCGTCGAGCCCGCATCAGGCC
>JAKFVC010000063.1 GCA_021732415.1 Planctomycetaceae bacterium | reverse complement strand
GGATGGGGCAGGTGTTTAAAGCGAGGCACCGTCGCATGAATCGGATTGTCGCGTTGAAGGTTTTGCCCGCAGAATCGATGCGGGATCCTGCCGTGATCGCCCGGTTTGAACGGGAAGTGAAAGCGGTCGCCGCCATCAGCCACCCGAACATCGTTGCTGCTCATGATGCCGACCAGGCTGGCGAAGTTCACTTCCTGGTCATGGAGTACGTCGAAGGGAGCGACCTGTCGGTGCTCGTCAAGCAGTCAGGCGCATTCTCGGTGGAACTGGCGATCAACTGCATTCTGCAGGCGGCCCGAGGTCTGCAGGCTGCCCATTCCCAGGGAATCGTGCATCGCGACATCAAGCCCGCGAACCTGCTGCTGGACAACAAAGGGACGATCAAGATTCTCGACATGGGACTGGCGCGGTTTCATGGTGACGTCTCGACGCTGGCCGAACTGACAGCTTCCGGCATGGTGATGGGGACGGTCGATTACATGGCTCCCGAACAAGCTCTCGACACGAAATCGGTCGATGGCCGGGCAGATATTTATAGTCTTGGATGTACCCTGTACTACTTACTGACTGGTCACGCAACTTACCCAGGGGACACGATCACGTCGCGGCTATTGGCTCATCAGGCACAACCCATCCCTGACCTGCGTGCCAGCCGGCCAGACGTCAGTGAGATGCTAGAGGCGATTTTCAAGAAGATGGCGGCCAAGCGGGTTTCCGAGCGTTATCGGTCCATGGCGGAATTGATTGCGGACCTCGAACGCCTGCCATCTGCGACACCGCTCAAGCGGCGGCAGACTGACACGGACAGGGCGGGCAACGACACGGTGACACTCAGCAAGTCGGCCATCGTGTTACCGGCTACCACAAGCTTCGCACGGCCGGGATCGACGGGAAAAAGTTGGACTTTTCGGCGAGGGCTACTGGCCTGTGGAGCCGCTGCGGCGCTGGTGCTGGCGGCAGTGATCATCATTCTCCAGGGGCCAGACGGCACGCAATTAGAGATCACGGTGAATGAGCCGGATGCAGTGATCACGGTCTTCAACGACAAGGGATCCGTCGAGATTAGAGAACCCTCCAAGAAGGACGCTGTCACAGTCTCACTGGTGCCCGGCAAGAAGCAAATCCGGGTTGAGAAAGCGGGCTTCGTCACTCATGTCGAAAATAGCATTGAAATTAAGACGGGAGAAAACCAGCGTCCCATCAACGTGAGACTAGTTCCTCTGAAGCCCGCGACGATGGCCGCGCAGTTACCGATTAATCCACCCACGAAACAGCCGGTGATTCTGCCCAGAAAGCCGCTGCCACCAGGAGCCCTGGATCAATGGGTTCAGGAAGTCAGAGCGCTCCCGGCCGAACAACAGGTGGTGGCTTTTGACCAGAAGATGAAAGAACTCAATCCCGGCTGCATGTTGAAGGTGCATCCGAGGATTGCGAGCAGCGTGGTCAAAGACGTGGAAATCTCCTCGCAGCAAATTACGGACATCTCACCAATTCGCGCATTCTCGGGCCTGGTGTCGCTGAATTTGCAAGGTTGTCCCGTTTCCGATTTGACGGCATTGCAGGAACTGCCGCTGAAGCGGCTCAACATTGCCAGGACACGCGTCGCAGACCTCTCATCATTACAGGGCTTGCCACTGACGTCTCTGGATTTGAGTTATGCGCCTGTGGTCGATCTGTCGCCGATTGCGAAACTTCCGCTGACGGAATTGTCCATCTTCAACACGTACATCCAGGACCTGGCACCTCTGGAAGGGATGTCACTAAAGTATCTCGACGCGTCATTTACATTGATTTCGAACCTGCGTCCCCTGCAAGGTATGCCACTCACCACACTCTTGATGCCCGGAACGCAAGTCGCAGACTTGTCACCGCTGCAAGGCATGCCGCTCGAGACCCTGAACTGCATGAATACGCTAGTGAGTGACTTGCTGCCGCTCAAAGGAATGCCTTTGACAAGTCTTGAATTCGAAATGACACGTGTCGCAGATCTATCGCCCTTACAGGGAATTCAGTTGGTCAACGTGGGATTCCACTTCACGCAGGTGTCTGATCTGTCTCCGCTGAAGGGGATGCCATTGAGAAGACTCATCTGCTGCAATACGGATGTGCGTGATTTGACGCCGCTGACTGGTGCTCCGCTGGTTGACTTGGATTGTGCGGGCACACTGGTTACCGATTTGACACCACTTCAGCAAATGCCACTCGAAAGAGTTCGCTTAACGCCAGGCTCCATCACCCGCGCTCTGGATGGCTTGCGGAACCACAAAACTCTCCAATCCATCGCCACTGGCACACTTCCCTACATGGCGACCGCGGACTTCTGGAAGAAACTTGCCGCCGGCGAGTTTCCGCCGGCCAAACCACTCACACGGCTGGACGATCCTGAATTCATCAAATGGACGAACGATGTTGCTGCCATGCCGGCCGAGAAACAACTGGAAGCAGTTGCCACGAAGCTCAAGGAACTCAATCCCAAGTTCGACGGAAAGTTTATCAATCACGCCATCGAGTTTGAGACGGTGACGCGCATTCAACTGTCGTCCCTGCAGATCGTCGACATTTCACCAGTTCGAGCGTTCAAGGGACTGGACACGTTGGAACTCAGAGGGACTGGCAACATCTCACGAGAGGTGAATGTTTTCCAAGATCTGTCGCCGCTGCAAGGCATGTCACTAAAAAGCCTGATCTTTGAAGGCGCGATGGTGTCGGACCTCACGCCGCTCAAAGGGATGCCATTGACGCACTTGGGATGCTCGCACAGTCGCGTCGCGGATCTCTCTCCGCTGCAGGGAATGAAGCTCGAATGGCTGGATTGCAATAATTCCCGCGTCTTTGACTTAAGTCCGCTAGCAGACGCTCCCCTCAAGGAGCTCAAGTGTGGTGGCACAGGAGTCTCTGACCTGTCGCCATTGAAGGGGAAACCGTTACGCCTCCTCATTTGCAATCGCACCCAAGTTTCAGACCTTTCACCGCTGACAGGAATGCCGTTATTGTCCCTGAATTGTGATCTCACTCAAGTTTCAGACCTTTCTCCATTGGAAGGAATGAAACTGGAGTGGCTGGAAATGGGACACACTCTAGTTCGCGATTTAGCTCCACTCAAAGGTATGCCGCTACAGGCAATCAGATTGACCGGTTGTCGAATCACCGATCTCTCTCCGTTGCAGGGGATGGATCTGAAACAGTGCTATCTCACTCCGCGCTATATTCTACGGGGAACTGAGGTCCTGCGGCCGATGTCGAATGTCACCATCATCGCAACTGAAGGGCATGAGAATTTCAACTATGCACCGGACGCGTTTGTGAAAGAATATGAGTCGGGTGCATTTAAGACGCCGATATTTCGGCCATGATCACTAATTCGAGTATGCTACGATCCACGATGGAATTTCTCTGATATTCCATATCCGGTCCAAATTCTGGGGACAGTCATGCGAGTCGCTCATTGGTTAGAGACATTGTACGCGCTGAGTGGCATTTCACGCCGTGGGCAACTGCTCCGTCAACGTCGACGCGCGACGTCAACACAGCTCGAGCATCTGGAAGACCGCGTGCTGCTGGCCACGTGGTCGGGTGACATTCCGAACGGCACCGTCTGGCCTGCCGGGCAGGTTCAACAAATTACCGGGGATGTCCATATTCCCCTCGGGTCGACGCTGACCATTCAGCAGGGCGCGGTCATCAAATTCAACGACAACTCGGATATCGACTTCAATGTGGATGGGACTCTGTTGGCTCAAGGCACGGTCGGGGCCCCCATCATCTTTACGGAACTCCGGGATGACACGGGTGGCGACACGAACGGAAATGGCACGGCCAATGGTCCGTCGCGCTCCAACTGGGGTGCGCTGGTTTTTCGAGCGGGCAGCACCGGCAGCGTCCTGAATAATGTCGAAGTGCGCTACGGCGGATGGCGCGCGAATGCTGCGGTCGTCGTGAACGGCGGGCAACTGACATGGACCAATGGCGCCGTGCGCGATGCCGACTTTTACGGTGTCCGCATCACAAATGCATCACCGACGCTCACCAATATTTCGTATATTAACAGCGCCTTCGCCGCGATCAGCATGGACTTGAATTCGGCTCCGGTGATCAGCGGCGTCACGATGACCAACAACGGGTGGAACGGATTGTGGCTGGATTCTGGCACGCTGCCAGGCAATGCCACTTGGAACAATCCCGATATTGTGTATATCCTGCCAGATGATCTCACGGTCCCGCAGGGCAAAACGTTGACTCTGGGGGCCGGTCAGATCATTAAGACCGGGTTCCGGACGGAACTGTTTGTGAATGGAACGCTGCTCGCCAACGGTACGACTGCCGCCCCGGTCATCTTTGCCAATCCAGCCGACGACACGGCGGGTGGCGATACCAACAACAACGGGACGGCCAACAATGCCAGCAACGATGCCTCTGGCGGGATTGTGTTCTCCGCGACCAGTACGGGCAGCGTGCTGGATCATGTCGAGGTCCGGAATTCTGGCTTCGATGTGGGCGCCGCAATTGTGGTAAACAGCGCCCCGATCACGGTGACCAATAGTGTGATCCGCAATTCGGTGAGTGCCGGCATGAGTCTCAACTCCAGTACGGCAGTGATCACCGGTAATGTGTTTCAGAACAGTACGTTTGAAGCCATCAATGCGACTCTGTCATCGATCCTGACGATCAACGGCAATACATTCTCGAATAATGCCATCAATGGACTGTTGATGCGGGGCGGAAGCCTGACTGCCAACGCGACCTGGAACAATCCCGATATCGTGTACGCCTTGCAGGACGATGTCACTGTGCCTCAGGGCAAGACGCTCACGATCGGTGCCGGGCAAATTGTTAAGGCGGGGTTCAGGACGGAACTGTTTGTGAATGGCACCCTGATTGTGAATGGGACCGCAGCCAAGCCGGTGATCTTTGCCAATCTGTCCGATGATGCCGCAGGAAATGATACCACGAATAACGGGGCCACCGATGTGAACAACGACGCCTCTGGCGGGATTGTGTTCTCGGCGACCAGTACCGGCAGCGTGCTGGATCATGTCGAAGTCCGGAATTCCGGCTACGACGATAACGCCGCGATCATGGTGAATGGCGCCTCGATCACTCTCACCAACAGCGTGGTTCGAGATGCCCCGCATGCCGGTATCTGGATGAATGCCGGTACGATGACGCTCAGTAACACGAATTTTGATCGCAATACATGGCTGGCGATCGCCGCGGATGTGGCCAGCAACATCACGAGCGGTGGCGGCAACACGTTCTCCAATAGTCCGGTAAACGGAGTTGTGGTGCTAAGCGGTTCTCTGCCAGCCAATACGAGCTGGAACAATCCGGACATCACCTATGTCATGGATGGTAACGGGGCAGGAGTCACGATTCCTGTCGGAGTGACGCTCACACTGGGTGCTGGCCAGATCATCAAAGTGACCAACCGACGCGAGGCCTTCATCGTCAATGGCACGTTGAAAGCCCTGGGAACGGAGGCTGATCCGGTCATCTGCACGTCCTTCGACGACGATAGCGTCGGGGGCGACTCGAATAACAACGGCACGAACTCCGTACCACACAATGGCGACTGGCGCAGTTGGTCATTCAAGGCCACGAGTACGAACAGTGTGCTGGATCATGTGGAGTTGCGATACGGTCACGATGCGGCTGACGGGACGTTTGGCATGGTGAACGTGGCCGGGTCCAGCCTGACCGTCAGCAACAGCATCATTCGAAATTCGGGTCATGTCGGAATCATGGCGCTGGCGGGATCCACCTTGACGCTGACCAACAGCCTGATCGTTAACAACACCAGTGGCGTGGGTGTCCAGGCGCAAGCAGGGGCGAATCTGATCGCGTTCAACGACACGATTGACGGAAACACGACCGGAGTGTTACTCGATTCGCCCACCGCGAAGTTGACCAATGTCTTGATCACCAACAGCTTGGGGAACGGAATAGTCCAGACCGGCCCGACGAATCTGACGCTCAGTTTCTCGAACGTCTACAACTCGGGACTCAATAACTATGTCGGCCTGGCATCCCAGACTGGTAGCAACGGCAACATCTCGGTCGATCCGAAGTATTTCAATCGTCAGGGCGGTCAGTACCAGCTCAAGCCCGGTTCACCTGCGGAAGACGCCGGGACGAATGTGGGCGCACCGCTCACCGATTTCTACGGCCACCCGCGCTTCAAGGATCCGAATCTGGCGGGACGTGGCAATGGTTCCGGCTACGACATGGGGGCCATCGAGGTTCAGGAATTCGCGACTTCGGATGTGGACCTCACTGTTACGGCGGTCAGCGGGCCGCAAGCGGGACAACAGGGACAAAGCGTCACTGTCAGTTGGACGGTGCAAAGCGTCGGCACGGGTGACGCGACCGGTACGTGGCAAGACGCGGTGTACCTCTCATCGAGCCCCGTCTTCACGGCGGATGCCATTTTGCTGGGGTCAGTGACGCATGCCGGTAACCTCAGTTCCGGTCAAACCTATAACGCGTCAGGCAGCTTCAAGCTCCCGGGAGTGACGCCCCGAGATTACTACTTCCTGGTCCGATCGAATGCTCAGAACGAGGTGTTTGAAGGCAGTGAGCGAGCGAACAACGTCGGAGCCAGCTCCCAGACGATTGCGATGACGTTACCGGCATTGATCTTGGGAAGTGCGACGACAGGAACATTATCGGCGACAGGTGTGGCTCTTCTGTATCAGGTGACAACGACAGCGGGGACGGATCTGAACCTGGCATTGACCGGTCCCGGCGGCAATTCGAATGAACTGTATGTCTCGTACGGAGTTGCGCCGACGCGTGAAGCGTTTGATGAACGCGGCGCGAAACTAGGCACTGCCAATCAGTCGGTCAGCGTGTCGAACACGCGGGCCGGGATCTATTACGTCCTGGTCTATGGTGCCAGCATTCCGTCGATCGAGCAATTTTCAATCACTGCAACGACCCCAGCGTTTACGGTGAGTCGTGTCGGGCCATTGCAAGGCAGCAACAAGGGTCAGGTGACGTTGACCTTCAACGGTGCGAAGTTTAATGCGAATTCGCATCCGCAGTTAGTGGACAGCCACGGGGTCACCATTCAACCGCTCGAAGTGTATTACATCGATTCCGGGACCATCTCTGCGACATTTGACCTGACCGGAGCCGCGACCGGAGCGGCCGATGTCCAGGTCGTGAACACCGGAGTCACGAAGACACTGGCTGACGGGTTTAACATCATCGCGGGCCAGGCCGGGACGCTCACTACGAGCATCTCATCCCCGAGTGAGGTGCGCAGTGGTCGTACGTATGCGATTACCATCGAATATGCCAACGCGGGTGACACAGACATCCTGGCACCGATTTTGAATGTGACCGGTTCCAACTCTGATCCGCTGAGCTTCACGACTGACTTCACGCGCGCGACGAATTCGCTGAACCTCATCGGCATCAACCCGGACGGGCCCGCCGGAATATTGCCGCCAGGTGCTCATGGGACTTTGACGATCTATGCCCAGGCAGCAACTCCCGGGGGCAACTCGTTCCAGCTGACGATTGGCGGCTATCCGGGAACTCCGATTAATTGGTCCGCGATTGAACCGCTGCTGCAGCCGGACGAGATTGCGGACGCAGATTGGCACGGAGTCATGACGCGTCTGGCGGCGAACATTGGTCCGAACTGGGACGATTTCGCACTCGCGATCTCTCGCGATGCCACGCTGATGCCAACGTCGATGGGACGGAATTACTCCCTCGCTGATGTCTTTCAGTTGGAAATTGCCAAGCAGGCCCTGGAACAGGGCCCGGCGCTGACCGGCAAGATCGTCCTGGGTGACAGCGGCCATCCTGTTGGTAATGTCACGTTTACGGTGGGGAATCCGTCGACCGGGGTGATCTTCCTGACCTCCACGTTGACGGACGGTACCTTCCAGATCCCGTACATGGAGGCAGGTCATTATGAGATCGAAGTCCAGGGATACATTGCTTCGCCCGCGACGCTCGATGTCGGCGCTTCCGGGATCAGCAACCTGCAATTCGTCATTACCCCCTCCGGCAGCATTTCCGGGAGAGTGATCACGTCGCAGGGAGCGCCGCTACCCGACGAGGGGGTTTCGGCGTTTGGCGCTGACGGCAAGCTCTACATGGGTCGGACGGATGCGAACGGCTATTACCAGATCGACTCGCTGCCGGCCGGGGTCTATTCCGTACACACGGGTGGCGGCACGCTGACGCAGTTGACCGATGCGGACGTGGATGTCGCCCTGGGAGCTGAAACGGGGCATGTCAATTTCACGCTCCAGTCTGCCGCCGTGATTAGTGGTACGGTCAGTGGTCCAAGTGGTCCAATCGTCGGTGCAGTGGTGATCGCGATCGCTGCTGATGGCAGCTCCAACTCCGCACGGACCGATGCTGCGGGACAGTACACCATCGACGGGTTATCTGCCGGGATTTATGAACTGACCGCCACCTTACCTAGTCTGGTGTCAGGCCGGATTCACAGTTTGAACGTCGCGACTGCCGCCAGTTTGACGAGCAAGAATTTCAGTCTCACGCGGGCGGGCACCGTCGTCGGTCAGATCACTCAGGTGGCCGGTGGCCAGGTTGCGGCAGGGGTCGTTGTGACGTTGACTGGTTCCACGGCGACATTTGCTGTCGCGACCGACGACACAGGTCATTTTTCACTCGCGAGTCTGCCGGCGGGAAATTATGACCTGACGACCAGCGGTGCCGGTTTCATGTCATTGGTCTCTACGGTTACCGTGAGCGTGGGAGGAACGGTCACGAAGAATTTGACGACCGCACCTCTGGGAACTGTCACGGGTAAGATCACTAATAGTGTGAATGGTGCTCCCATCTTTAAGGTCCTCGTCCGGGCGGAAGGTGCGGACGGCCTTTCTACCATGGCGTTAACGGATGCCAATGGCAATTATGTGATCGAGGGATTGGATGCCGGATCGTATCAGATTGTTCTGGGCGACCCCGGCAGTCCTGGCGTGTCGAAAACCACGGTCAATTTGACCACGAACCAAGTTCAGGCGACGGCGAATCTCTCGACAACGCTGGCGGGCATGGTCTCCGGAGTCGTCTATGCGGCGGATGGAACTACACCGCTGGAGGGCGTGACGGTCCGTCTCTTGCACGATGGTGCTTTCATCCTCTCTATGGAGACCGATGCGGCGGGCAGCTACACGTTTGATTTGCTCGTAGGTGGTACTTATCAATTGCAGGCCAACGCTTTGGGGATGAGTTTCCCGTCGATCACGGGTGTGGCGGTTTCTGGTGGTGCCATCCTGACGGGGAAGAATTTCCAGGCGGGGAATCGGCAGCTGCAGGGAACTGTAAAAAACCAGGCCACCGGGCAACCCGTGTCTGCTGCCACGGTGTCAGTTGTGTTCAACGACCCTACCCTGGGGCCGGTCTTCGTGGATCTGCTCTCCACGGGCAGCGATGGGAGTTTTGTGTCCGACAACTTGATCCCGGGCAGCTATTCGGTCTACGCGGTGGCTGGCACATTCGTCCCTCAAATTCAGACTGTGACCGTGACCGCCAATGGTCCAGCGCCGCTGACTTTCGCGTTAACCACTGGCCTGACCTTGCAGGGCACAGTTCGCAACACCAGTACCGTGCTGCCGCTGGCCGGCGCGAGTGTGCAACTGATCCGCTCCGGTTCGCTGGAAGTTGTCGGCGCGTCAATTACGGATGCGACTGGAAACTATCAGATGGCTGGACTGGCCGCCGGGACATACCGCTTGCTGGTGGAGTTTCCCGGATACAACGACACCTTGATTCAGAATGTCACGATTGGTGCTGGTTCCAACATTTCGAATCCGACCCTGGGCACCAGCACGACCACCGTGAGTGGCACGGTTTCGAGCAATATCGGTCCACTAAAATACGCGGCGATTCGGATTACTGACAGCCAGGGACTCGTCTGGGGTTCGACGACGACAGACAGTAACGGATCGTACTCAGTTTCCGGTTTGCCGGCTGGATCCTATTCGGTCACCGCGAGGGCCGTGGGGTACCAGCCATCCGCGCCGTTGGCGATCCAACTGGCCGCGGCACAATCGGTGAGCGGCACCAATGTGACGCTGGCGGCAGTCGCCATTACGGATGCCACTGGCCCGGGTTCTAGTGCTGCAGACGAATCGCCTTCCTCGTATGTCCTCGGCTTTTCGCAAACGGACCCGCGCGATCTGCAGCCGCTGCCGCTTGACGAGATCATGGAGCAGATCAATTGCCCCGCACCCACGCCGGCTCAGGGCGTGTTGCCCTTTGGACTTTTGATTACGATACTGGAGTCCAACCAGCTACTCAAATCCTTGCAATCCTATTACGAAACAGTCCTGCAGTCACAGTATAAAATTGAGGATAGCATTCCGCTTATCAAACAAGTGGTCTCTTCACTGGATGAACAGTATCAAAACACGGCGGCAAAATACCCCGACAGCACCGATCAGGTCGTGCTGAGGGATCGATTTGCGACGACACGGTCAAGTATGAAAGAGTTGCTACACGCGCTCGACGATATGACCGCAGGTCGAAAGGTGGATGTGCTGATTGGAGAACTTGTGAAGTCGATTGCACGAGAAGAGGGGCGCTTGAAGAGTTTGGCCGAGCTGCCGGGCAGCCCAATTCTCAATTCGCCGCAGCTCCCAACGCAGTTTGGCGTGGAATTAAGAGGCCTGACGATAACGTTTGAAGCGGAACTTAAGACCATTGAGTCTGTAGCGAGTGAAGTCGAACAATCACTGTTAAGGTTCCAATTTTATGATGAGCTGAAGGAACGTTATCTCGCATCGATCGCCAAAGTGATTCAAGTATTCGACATCATGGTGCAGTCGTGCGGTCCTGTCGAGCCGGTCAAGGATTCACCGCCTCCACCGCCCGCTGAGCGAAATCCCCCCGCGATCGCCTACGAACCGACGACTCCTGGAATCAAAGAAGTCTTGATTGGAGTCGTCACGGCGCCCCCGGCAGACGTCGACATGTTGCCCGTGGATCCGCCCGGCGAACCTAACCCCACCCTGGAAATCGGCCAGCCCCCTCCTTCTCCGATGGATCCGCCTGTGAATAAGCCTGGTGGCGGTACCATCACCATCTCTAAAGGCGCCCTCGATCCGAATGATTTCACGGGCCCAGCCGGGTTCGGACCTCAGAAGTTTATCCAGTCGCAGTTGATGTCCTATCGGGTCGATTTCGAAAACGATCCCAACCTCGCCACGGCTGCGGCGCAGATCGTGAGCACGACGTTCACCCTCGATTCCGATCTCGATCCGGCAACACTGCAGTTCACCGGCTTCGGCTTCGGGCAGTTAAACTTCCAGATTCCCGAGGGCCTGTTCCACTATCAGACGACCCTCGACCTGCGTCCTCACGGGATTAACCTGCTAGTCCCGGTGACCCTGGATGAGAATCCGGTTACCGGCGTCGTAAGCATCAAGTTGGAGTCGCTCGATCCGCAGACGAACTTGCCGCCGGATGGAGTCAACGACGGATTCCTGCCGGTCGACAATCCCGCACACGATGGCCAGGGCTACTTCACGTTTACCGTGCAGCCCAAGGCTGGCTTGGCCAGTGGAACTCAGATTACAGAACAGACCGGAATCATATTCGACCTGAATACCCCTGTGCAGACACCCGTGGCCCTGAACACGATCGATGCTGGTTCGCCCACGAGTTCCGTGACCGCCCTGTCCGCGCAATCTCCCAACAGCTTCACCGTCAACTGGTCAGGCTCCGATGACACGGGAGGCTCAGGAATTGCCCACTACGACATCTATGTGAGTATCGACGGCGGCGACTTCACCATCTGGCAATTCGAGACTGCCGCCACCTCCGCCACGTATACGGGACAACCAGGAAAGACGTACCGCTTCTATTCCGTGGCGCATGACAATGTCGGCCATGACGAACTGGCACCATTGACCGCCGATACGCAGACGACTGTCTCCAACCTACCCCCGTTGATTGCCAATCAGTCGTTCAATGTGCCCGAGAACTCGGCGGCGCACACAGTCGTGGGGATAGTCCAGGCGACTGGCTCGAGCACATTGACCTACAGCATCCTGAGCGGCAATACCGGCAACAACTTCACGATCGATCCGGCCACGGGCAGCATCAAGGTGGCCGCCGGTGCCGTGTTGAATTTCGAAGGTACGACAACCTTTACACTAATCGTCCAAGTGACCGACAGTGGCTCGCCGAGCAAATCGAGTTCCGCGTCGATGACGATCAATGTCACGGACGTCAACGAGGCCCCGGTCATCCCCAGCGGTCAGGCGTTCAATGTCGCTGCCAGTGCGGGGGCGGGAACGGTGATCGGCACCGTGACAGCGAACGATCCAGACATGTCCGCTCCCAACAGCACGAAGACCTTCAGTCTCCCGAACGGCTCCGCCATCTTCGCGATCAATGCTGCGGGGCAGATGTCTGTCGCCAACGCCGCTGCGCTGGTCGCAGTGGCAGGGCAGACGATCACGTTGCAGGTGACCGATACGGATGGCGGGACCTCGCCATTGTCAGCCACTCAAAGCGTGAGCGTCACCGTGGGGCCCGCCGCGACGGCCCCGGTCCTCGCGACTCCCGGTCCGGTTTCGACCTTCTATGGCAACTTGAAGACCCCCGTGAATGTCGTCCCGACGCTCATGGTGACCGACGCGGACGGCAATGCAACTCTCGCCAGTATTGTGATCAGCCTGCCGTTGGGAGCGGCGAAGAAGAACCCCGATATCGTGAACTTACCCGGTCTGGGTAGCATGGGCACGCGGGTCGACACCATCGTCTCAGGACGCCTGGTAATCACCATCACGCTGAAGCCGGGAGCGACCAACGCGACCGTTCAAGCCATGCTGGATGGCATGACGTTCTCGACGAAAGGCGCGGGGCTAAAAATCGCCAACCGGAACTTCCAGGTCCAGGTGACAGATCAAACGGGATTGCACAGTAATACGGTCACACAGAATGTGACGGTAACGAAGAAAGCTCCGAAGCCACCGAAACATCCCATGTGATTGACGCTGCCCCGTACAAAAGCTATACCACAGCGCCGCCAGGTTAAATCCAAGAGTTTCTCCGCATCGGCGCGATGTAAAGTGATGTGCAAGACAGCCCGCTTGGCCACAGTCAAGGATTCCGATGGTTCGGGTGACTTGTGCTTCCAGCATTGGTTGTGGACCACACGCGCGCACCGCGAACGCAGTTATTAGTGTGTATAAACACCGGTGCGGCTCGGTAGTGCTGAGCGGCCCGGCACGAGTACGACTTCAGCACTCCACCCAGTCGAGTCTCGCACACAACCTCGTTCAACCTGATCGTGTCACGGGGCGGCGGCGACTCACATCCGGGTGTCGGAATCTCACGCAGAATGCGGCCTGCGCAAGGTTATACCAGACCGGGTATTGTTTGTTGATCGGGTTCAAGTTCCCCTCAAACGCTACTGCAAAGTTTCTGGATGCACACGATCTGCAATGACTGTATGAATCGTTCGATGTGTGCTCGTAGATCTGATGATCCAGGAGTGTTCCGCTTGGTCTCTGTATCGCTCGATTCGAACACCTCTGCACGAGATATTCGGAATTCGGCCCGGACATCCGCAATCACCCAGGCCGCCCGCTTTTGCCGTCCCAAAACAGTTCTGGCGCTAACGACACTCTTTGTTCTGTTAATCACTGGCTCCCGAACTGGTGTGCCATAGGAAATAATTCTGAGTGGTTAACAGACTTCACTGCCAAAGAGTAGATTCGTTCGCATGTGAAGCGCTCACTTTGAATTTCCAACTCACATCAAAGAGTTGGCATGATTCATAAAGCCGGATTAAAAGCAGGGTTCGGCGCGAGCTCGCTTTGGCGGGCAAAGAAAGATTCCGTAAGAGGGTTCGGTTCGGGGAAGTCCAACTGAGTCTTCAGATTAATCTCAAAAACCCAGCGATAACAAGGAAGGTAAATCCTTTTGCGCGCATCGAGATACCTCAGATGCGGAATGACATCCAGTGATGTTTTGGGGGATTTAGGCCGTTTGGCTGAGGCTGTCCCTCGTCGCGATCTTGGGGCCGATATAAAATGACGGCAACCCATTAGGAGCCTGCAATGAAATGGAAAGAGTGGCTGGATCGCTGGAGCATGACCGGGCTGAAGATCAACACTGGTTTTCTCGACCTGGAATGGAAGCCAGAGGACCGTGACCGAGACGCGGCTTGGGAACTCTACGTCGAGTTGTTGACCCGGATCACGACGCAACATCTGCAACCAGAACACGGCGACGAGAAGTCGGCTCTGGACAGTGTCTACGCCTTGTTCGGTTTGACGCGTGCGACCCTGAAGCAACATGGCCGTCACTGCAACGAATTTGCCAAGATTGCGATCGTTGTTCTAAATCAGGTGGTCCGGCCGTTTACCGTGAAGTGGCACAAAGAGTCGTTGACGGGTGCCCTCGGCGATCCGATTCGCTGTCGGCGGTTTCGCGACGAACTGATCGAACTCCAAGTTCAATTGCGCAAATACACCAAAATGCTCGCCGACATGGCTGGCGTGGAAGATTTGACGGAGCTGGAGAACTCCGGCAATTAGCAACTTGCAATAGTGTGCATTGTCAGTGCCGGGATGGCTGCAAGCTCTCAATTCCCATCGCTGCCAGCAAATCTTTAATGAGTTGTGAATCTTTAATGGAGTTCTTTCCGATCACCCGGACGTTGGAAAGGTCTCCGTCTGGGACTTCACCTCGGAATAGCAGTTCGGAACCGCCGGGTGTCGCAGCCAGCAGAGCCAGCGGATCATACAGATTGAACTTGCTGACCTGTTTCCAGACCGCCTCGAGATCTTCCACCTGAGCCTTCGTATTGCCGAGCGCGGCCTAGTGCGGCCTGGGCGGAATGCGCTGCGTCAGGATGGAGTTCCTCGGTGAAAACATCGACAGGCATCCGAAACCGCAAAAAACTGTGGAATGTCATGGCGAGTGGCGTCCTGTTCATGTTATCCTATTTCAGTAATGTACGGTCCATGGCGACCGGCGGGTTAATTCCCCAGAGTCTGCTAGTGAAATATCGGAACACGGTCGAAGCGCGACATTCACAACGCAAAGGTCGATAATGCAATCAGACATCCCGACTCCTCCTTTTCGCCGGCTGCGAGGCTATGCGATCGATCCCGGTCTGAGCACGCAATTCCAAACGAGGCTGATGAACCAATTGGTCTACAAGGTCAAGTGGGAACAACTCGAACCGCGGGAGCAGCCTGGTGCGGAAAAGAAGGGGGGATCGCGAACTGAGGCCACATGCGATTCGTATCCGGCAGGGGAGTATCTGGAAATCGTTGACTTCGATCCGGCTACGGGACGATTTTATGAACCCGTGAATCTGGACCATCCCCATCTGCTGGCTCAGGATGGCTTGCAACCCAGCGTCAGTAATCCGCAGTTCCATCAGCAGATGGTTTACGCGGTAATGATGACGACGATCGAGAATTTCGAGCGGGCGCTGGGCCGCAAAATCATGTGGGCTGAGAACATTCCCGTGCGCCCGGCTCCGGGGCAGAAGAAGCTCGATCTGCACTTCCAGTTCGTGAGGCGTTTGCGCGTTTACCCTCACGCCCTGCGGCAGGCGAATGCCTATTATGATCCCATCAAGAAGGCGATGCTATTCGGTTACTTCAACTCGGCACCGGCCAATGCTCAGATCCAGTTGCCCGGAGCGACCGTCTTTACCTGTCTCAGTCATGATATTATCGCTCACGAGACCACGCATGCGCTCATCGACGGACTGCATCGCCGGTACATTGACGCCACACACCCGGATACCCGGGCCTTCCACGAAGCGTTCGCAGACATCGTTGCGCTGTTCCAGCACTTTTCGTTCCCCGAAGTTTTGCGGCATCAGGTGGCGCAAACCCGCGGCGACCTCCGGCAGCAGAATCTGCTCGGCCAGTTGGCCCAGCAGTTCGGGCAGGCGATCGGCGGCTATGGCGGTCTCAGGGATGCCATTGGTGAGTTTGACAAGGACGGCGTCTGGAAACAGAAGATCCCCAATGCTCAGGATTACGCGAATGAGATGGAATGCCACAAACGAGGGGCGATCCTGGTGGCCGCCGTGTTTGACGCCTTCCTGACCATCTACGAATCCCGCGTGCAGAAGCTGATGCGCATTGCCACCGGTGACGCCCGCACGCCGACCGGTGACCTGCATCCGGATCTCGTCGATGAGATCGCGAAGGCAGCCGCTAAATCCGCCAGTGACGTGCTGCGAATCTGTATTCGCGCCCTCGACTACTGCCCGCCGATGGATCTCACCTACGGAGACTATCTACGAGCCCTCATCACTGCGGATCATGACATGGTCGCGGAAGACACCAACGGCTACCGTGTCGCGTTCATCGAGGCCTTCCAAAAACGCGGCATCAGTGGCGGCATCAAGAATATGGCCGTGGAAGAGCTGGTGTATCCGCTTTGTCACGGAATGCTGGATGCCGCGGCGGAGCAGTCTCTCGGCGAACATCTGCGTAACTTGAAGAACAGCGTGGGCTATTTGACAGACCGGCAAGAACTCTATGCCATGACTAAAGATCTGATAAGGGGCGACAGGAAACAGAAAAGACAGGGGTTACACGGCTTAATTGAGGATGTGTTTGTTTCCGGTGGTAGTCGTCGCAAATTTGCCGACCTGACCGGACTGATGTTTCCGCCGAATGATGCGGCGGCGAAAAAACTCGGGTTGGAGTGGGCCTACATCACTACGAAATCAGCCTCCTATGCAATCGGCAATGTTTGGCTGGCCAATCGAGTCACCCCTGACGGAAACATCGTCAACCATGTGGTCATGACGCTGGTCCAGAAACGTGGCGTCCGTTTCAAGGTCAATGGCAAGACGGTCAACGTGGATGAGAAGGGATTCTTCGTTCCCGACTCCACTCCTGAAGCGGAACGAGGACCGGACCACATCATCTTCCGGGGCGGTTGCACCCTCATTTTTGACCTCGACACACGGCAGTTACATCGAGTCATCAAGAAAGACATCGACGATCACGAGCGGATGGTTCTGCAGTACAAGTTCCAGCACGGGCTGCTCGGTGAGACCGACGAAACCTACTTCAGCAGCCAAACCATGAATGCTCTGGCCGGCCCCTTTGCCTTTATGCATTCGCACGATCACTGACTTCGAAGGTTGGGTCTTCCAGCCTGACACATTTGCCCGCAAAGCGGATTTCGTCCACAAATTAAGATCATTCCCGAACGCCCACCGGGTACCGAGTTCACGATGGCCAATGAAAAATCTGTCGATTCTGTCAAGGTTCGCATGTACCGACACGGGTTCGGTGACTGCTTCCTACTCTCCTTTTACCAGGCAGAAAATCGTGTCTTCACGATGCTGATCGACTGCGGGATCAAGCTGAATACGAAATCCGAAAAGGTACCAATCACGGATGTGATCGCCGATCTCAAAGCCACGCTCACTCCTCCCGGTAAGAAGTTTCCAGTTCTGGATGTCCTCGTGGCGACTCACGAGCATTGGGACCACATTGCTTACTTTCATCCCACGAAATTCCCGGATTTCTTCGCCGATTTCAAAATCGGACAAGTCTGGCTCGCCTGGACAGAGGACCCGGAGGACAAGGAAGCCGCTACGATCAACTCGCGTTTGCGCGATGGTGCTGCAGCTTTGCAGGTCGCCTCCATGCAACTGGCCAAGACTGAAGGCGAAGAAGTCGCGAAGGTCGCAGGGCTGTACATGGGAGACCAAGCAGCCAAAGCGCGAGCTGACTTCAATGTCTCCCTGAACAATGTGCTTGGGTTTTACGGACTGAAAAGTGATAGCGGGATCACGTACAAGAAAGATGGCAAGATCAGCGTCGAGACTGAAGTGGCGATGACCAACATCTCCGACAAACTCAGTCAGAGCGGAGACGGGGTCAAGTACTTCCTTCCCGGCACAAAAGTCGACGGCAGATCGATTCCGTCCGGCGTTAACATCTATGTTCTGGGCCCGCCGAAAAAAGGCATGATCAACAAATCGACTCCTTCTAAGGGGGCCTCCAAGGAGACCTACCTGGGCATCGACAATTCAGGCCTAACGAGCTTTGTCGATGGATTGCTGCACTTGGGGATGGACAAAGCAGGTGGAAGTCCTGGCAGCCAGGCCAGCCCATTTGGCGAGGGTGTGGGTATCGACCCAGAAGCGGCCAAGTCCGATCCCTACTTCAAACACACCTACTTTAGTCCATCGGAAAAACATCGCACCATCGAAAACAACTGGCTGGATATCGCCGGCCAGTTCGCCCTGCAACTCGATGGAGCAATCAACAACACCAGTCTGGTCCTGGCGATTGAACTCGCCGATACCGGCAAGGTCTTGTTGTTCCCCGGCGACGCCCAGGTGGGCAGCTGGATGAGCTGGCATGACTGCGAGTGGAAGGTGAAGCGAGGCTCCAAGACCGAGACTGTCACCGCGACAGACCTGCTGGAAAATACCGTCTTATACAAAGTTAGCCATCACGGCAGCCACAATGCCACCGTCAAAGACAAGGGCTTGGAATTGATGACGCACCCCGAACTGGTGGCCATGATTCCGGAAAAGGAAAACAGCTACTCGGGCATTCTGTATGAGCCACTTCTGGATCGGCTCAACGAACTGTGCAAAGGCCGAGTCCTCATTTCAGCAGATGCGAAATACCCACCAGAGAAGGTGGAATTGAACAAACCCAAGCAACTCAGTGCTGCCGAATGGAAAGAATTCAAAAGCAAACTGGTGGTCAAAGAACTGTACGTAGAATACACGATCAGGTGAGTTGGCTCAGGGAAGTACTGGGACGGCTAGATCGAGGATCGTCATGACGTCCATCGCGAGTATGACTGCAGCACTCATCCCAGCAATGTTGCGCATGCGACATCCTGCAATCAGATCGTTTTCCCACGGTTTCGGCGGCGAGTGGTACGCGAAGCATACTGACGGGCTGAGGCGTCAGACCGGGGCCATCACTGTAGCAGATCCCTCCGTTTTGGATTTTGAGACAACACCATCGTTCGTACTAACGGTGCAAGTCGTTGACAACCATGGTGCTATTGATTCGGCGACGGTCACCGTTGATCTATCGGACGTCGATGAATCCGTGCGGATGAACCTTGGCGGCTCAGCAGTAACTTGGCTTAGTGCGCAGCCCCCTGTCGTTGTCTTGCCACAATTAACTGTGAACGAAGCGGCGAATCTTACTGGCCGGCATCGTGGTGGCGATCCTGACGACAGTCGCGAACCAAGCCCAGCATCCGGAATGGCTCTACTGGATGTTTCTGCCGCCGTTGCTGGTATCGAGCCTCCTGGCCATGCTCTTGCCGCGAATTGACCGAAGTTGAGTTAGCACAACATGGATACCGTCAGGGATAATTACTGTTCGACTGATTGGATCACGCAGCTTCAATTACGGATCCCACGATCGACGCCGACACGATCGACGCCGATCAGTGCAGCACGATTTATCCAGATTATTTCTGAACGGCGAACACGACTTGCCGCTTGGCGACGACGACAGGTTGCGACCAACCCGTTCCGGGAAGCTTCACCGTCCAGGCGAGGTTCTTCGTATCAGACGAGGTCGTCGGCACGTCAGCCTGCTCGACAACGCCGTTACCGGCAGGCCCACGCAACTGCGGGTAATCTGACGAGAAGACCTCCGATGTGGCAAGGAACGCGAGCAGAGTCGTCATGCGTATCATATGCTTCTCCCGAAGGTTGAAGAAGAAACCACCTGAGGCTGGCTCGAAGGGGAATTATCGCCGTTCGAAGAGATAGTGCGATACACCCCATTCCTGGCCTTGCCTGTAGGCGAACAACTCTGCACAAGCGAGAAAGAACAGACGCCAGCGATGGAACCACCGTACGGCGTCCCGCTCGCCATACACGTGGCGGAGGATTGGGAAGACCTGTGACCGCCGGGCATCCAGGTTTGCCAGCCAGGCATGGGACGTTTTCTCGTAATGTTGCCCGCTCCATCGCCACTGATCGACCAGAGACAAGTCACGTTGAAAGTGATGCAGGAGGTCTTCGCTGGGCATGATCCCCCCCGTGAAGAAGTGCTGCGCCATCCAGTCATTGTCGCCGTTGCATTCAAATAAATAAGCCAGTTCGCGATGACTAAAGATGTGGACGAATAGCCTGCCATCCGGCTTCAACCAACCGGCAATCAGGGCCAGAAGCAGCTCGTAGTTGCGCATGTGCTCGAACATCTCAACGGAGACGACCCGGTCAAACTGTTGGTGCGTTTGGAAATCGTTCATATCGGCCGTAATTACTGTCACGTTATGGAGACCACGCTCCCGGGCCAGATCGCAAACCGATTTTCGCTGCGACGTCGAATTGGATACGGCGGTGATCTGACTCTGTGGATAACGTTCCGCCATCCACAACGTCAGCGAGCCCCATCCGCAACCCAGTTCCAGGATATGCTGACCATCCCGAAGTTGGGCACGCTGGCACGTCTCTGCCAGGGCCGCGCATTCGGCTGCTTCGAGACTATCTGTCGAATCCGTCCACAGACAGCAACTGTATTTACGATGCGGCCCCAGAACATGTTGAAAGAATTCGGCAGGAACTTCATAGTGTTGCTGATTGGCCTTGTCCGGCACCAGCGCGATCGGGCTCTGTTGCAACTGCTGGACTAAGTCTTGCAACGACTTTTGATTGGCCTCTGAATGAACGCCGCCGGCTTGTCTGGCACGCTGACCACACAGCTGACGGATTTGGAAACGGATCAGGGGATCCGGAATCCAGCCCCGTTCCGCCGCTTCGATACCCCAGGTCATCAAACTCACTCGCTTGCTCCTCGCTGCGGCGGCCAGGGGAAGAAGACGCTCGTCGTCCGCTGGTACTGCCGATATGCGTCTCCTCGGCTCTTGAGCGCCTGGGCTTCTGTAGGCGGAACGCCGGTGACTTTCAACAGGAAGTACAACATGGCAACTGGTCCTGCCAGAGCCAAACCGCCCCATGGACTACCCGCTGCCAGGCAGACGTAAGTCCACCAATGCAGCCATTCAAAGAAATAGTTCGGGTGCCGCGAGTAATGCCACAGCCCCCGTTGGAACACCTGGCCGGCATTGGCCGGGTTGTGGCGAAAGGCGGACAACTGCCAATCGGCCAGGCTCTCGCCGCTGACCGCGATCAACCAGATCACGACGGCGATGCCATCCAGAACCTGCCACATCGGACGCGGGTTTTGGGCGGCCAGCAACATGGGGAGTGCGAACAGCATGCTCCAGAAAGCCTGCACTTGAAAGAAGAGAAACAGATTCCATTGTGCCCGGGCTCCCCAATGGTCCTTTAAAGATTGATATCGGCCGTCTTCGGGCAGCCGCATCAAACGGACGGCGATGTGAGCACTCAATCGCAAGGCCCACAGTAAGACCATGGTTGCAATCAGCACGCGACGAGCGGGATCGCCACTGGCAGACAATGCCGCGTACAGCGCGCCCAATATTCCTACCCCCAGTCCCCAGGCGACATCAACGATGCCCGCATCGCCACGCATCCGTTGTATTGCCCACAGGGCGGCCATCACGACCACCATGCAGCCCCAACCACCTAAGATGAGCTGCCAGGAATTCATGGTGTGCTCCCCATCGGTGCAGGCGACGAGGACCGTTTGCACGCGGCGGGAGTGTGGTGTGACTGCAAGTCGCGGCGATTTCCCAGCCGGGCCAACAGCATCTGCACAACTCCCACTGACCGCTCGTCAAACACGGCTTCGCAATAACAGAAGTAGTAGTGCCACATCCGGATGAAACGTTCGGTAAAGCCCAGTTCGCGGACTCGGTCGATCGCTCCCCAAAATCGTTCACGCCAGCAACGCAACGTCTGGGCATAGTGCGGAGCGAAATCTTCGACGTGCAGAATGCGCATATCGGTCGTCCTGGCGATCGACTGTCCCATCGCCAGGACGGACGGCAGACAGCCGCCGGGAAAGATATAGCGCTGAATGAAATCGGTCGACCGCAGGTACTCGGCATACCCTTGCTCGTTGGCGACAATCCCCTGCAGCAACATCAGACCGTCCGGCTTCAGTAATGTGCCACATTTGCGAAAGAAGGTGTCAAAATACTGGTGACCCACGGCTTCGATCATCTCGATCGACACCAGCTTGTCGTACTGTCCGTCCAGATCTCGGTAGTCACGCTGGATGACCTCCACACGATGGTCCAGGCCAGCCTCACTGATGCGCTGTCGTGCCAATTCGAACTGTTCGCGAGAAATCGTGGTGGTGGTGATCCGGCAGCCGTAATTTCGGGCCGCATGAATCGCGAATCCTCCCCAGCCGGTACCGATCTCCAATAAGTGATCACTCGTTCGTAAATCGAGTCGCTGGCAGATGCGTTCCATTTTGGCGATGGAGGCCTCTTCCAGTGTGCTGTCGGAATTCTCGAAGATGGCCGATGAATACAACAGCGTCCGATCCAGGAAGAGGCGGAAGAAATCATTGCCCAGATCGTAGTGTGCCTCGATATTGCGGCGACTTCCCGAGCGTGAGTTACGCCGCATCCAATGCAGGGCCCGAGCACCCAGCCGCGTCAGTTTTGCGAGGCCTCGATCCATGTCTCGCGCCACACTCTGATTACGAATGAGGATCCGAATCACCGCGGTCAGATCATCGCACGACCAGTCGCCGTCGAGATAGGCTTCAGCGGCTCCCAAACTGCCACCGGCCACGATCCGCCGATAAAACCGGGGATGGAGCACCTCGACGCGAAGGCTTTGGTCCCCAGGCTTAATCGTCCCGTAGGTTAGCTCGGCTCCTGCATCGCGCAACGTAATGGATCCACCTTGAAGCTGGGCGAGCATTTTCTCCAGCGTCGTTCGCGCCATCTGGTCCATGAACGTGGCTTTGGCCGAACTTCTGGGCGGCGTACAAATCTCGGAACTCATCGGGTAATTGCTTCCTGCACAGAATTGGTCTTGGGATGTGGGAACACCGGGCATTTCTTCCACCACAGCAGCAGCGCCTGCCAGTAGATTCCGGCCCACACACGGGCTGTAATCAACGGGTAACGACACAGGACCCGAGCGAGTTGATACCCGCCGATCTCGCGCCGCCGTAGTACGAGAGCTGCCGCAAACAGTTTGCTGCCATTCTGAAAACTCTCGATCAGCACGCTCAAATGACGACCGGGCGAGGCTACCCGCCAGGCATATGTCTGATTCATTCCCATGAACGGGGAAACGTGAAATTCCTTGTCCTGATGGCAACGCAGCACGCCGTTGCGGGCTCCGTCGAATGGCAGCACGTAACAGTGCCGCTCGCCCCACGGCGTGTTGGTCACTTCGGCGACGACGAACTCGACGGATTGGTCCGCCGCATCAAAGCAGTAATAAAAGCTGACGGGGTTCATAATAAACCCCAGGTGCCGCAACTGAGTCAGCAGTCGAATCGCACCTGCGGGACGTCGCCCCGTTCGCGATTCAACGAAATCTCGCACCTCACTATCGAGCGACCGGCCCTGATCGCCCATGTGATCGGCCCGTTGAAATCTGGCGAACGCCCAGCGCTGCGTCGACCACAACCAGCGTCCACGGAAAACCTCGTCCAGTTCCGCCAGATCGAGGTACAGCAGATACAACGGATACCGAAAGGCGTGCCGCAGCGGTGCATACCGCCGATGCTGCACGTGCCCTTCGTAGATGCCGCTCTGCATGTCGTTGCCTTTTGGGACTCAGTCTTTTCTCTGTGTTCTCCGTGTCTCCGTGGTGAATGTTCTATTTCTTTGCACCACGGAGAGCACAGAGGGGAAATAGTGAGAACAGTTCTTACAAGCTGTTGCTAATGGTAGATGGCTGGGCAACTGTGGTTTGCTTAGCGTTCAGAAACAGGCAAACGGCCAGGGCGCTGTTCACACCGTCTTCGTGAAAACCATTGCCCCAATAGGCACCGCAATATGAAGTGTTGTTCGAGTCAATCAATTCGCGGTGTCGCCGTTGCGCGGCCGCCCGGCGAGTCGTGTAGATGGGATGCTGGTAGTGCATCCGCTGAATGATCCGGCCAGGGCTGATATGGTCTTCTCCATTCAGCGTCACGCAGAAGACATGCCGCGAACGCAGTCCCTGCAGGATGTTCATGTTGTAAGTGACCGTGGCCTTATCGGATGTCGCGCGTTGAATGTGGTAGTTCCACGCGGCCCAGGCACGACGCCGGCGCGGCAGCACTGTGCTGTCGGTATGCAGCACCGCCACATTGGCTTCGTAGGGGAAGGCCCCCAGCAGCTCACGCTCCTTTGTAGTCGGATCGGCCAGCATGCGGAGTGCCTGGTCGCTGTGGCAGGCGAAGATCACATGCTCGAACCGTTCGGTACCGCGCGCTGCCGAATAGACATCGACACCTTCCAACGACCGCCGGACTGACTGCACGGGACAGTTCAAGAGAACCCGGTCCCGAAACGGTCGCGTCAAAGCATCGACGTAAGTTCGCGAGCCATTCTGAATCACCCGCCAGATGGGGCGTTTCGTGACACTCAGCAACCCGTGATTGCGATAGAACTCCACCACGAATCGGATGGGGAACTGCGCAAACGTGTTCGGGGGACAGGACCAGATGGCGGAACCCATCGGAAACAGATAGTGGTCCACGAATTCCTGGGAATATTTCCCATCCCGAAAGTATTCGCCAATCGTCAGCTCCTCGTTGTCTGACTCCAGTAATGCGGGCGATTCGCGGTTGAAGCGCAGAATGTCGCGTATCATTCGGTAAAAGCGTGGCCGCAGCAGATTTCTGCGCTGGGCAAACAGACCATTCAGATTGCTGCCTTTGTATTCCAAGCCAGTCAGATCGCAACGGACACTGAAGCTCATGTCCGTCGGCTGTGACGGGATACCAATTTCGTCAAGCAGTCGGATGAAATTAGGATATGTCCAGTCATTAAACACAATGAACCCCGTGTCGATCCGGTGCCGCTCACCATCGAGTCCCACATCCAGTGTGTTGGTGTGGCCGCCAATGTAAGCATTCGCTTCGAACACTGTGATGTCGTGACGCGCCTGCAGATAGTGCGCTGCAGTCAGCCCGGAGATGCCGGAACCAAGGATGGCGATTTTCATTGGTGGCCTTCCACATATTGCTTCAGCTTGGCAATTGCGCGAGTCTCCAACTGCCGGACCCGTTCTTTGCTGAGCGCCAGGTGTTGGCCAACTTCCTTAAGGGTCTGTGGCCCGTTCTGCTGGTCGATTCCGAAACGCAGCATGACGATTCGACGGTCGCGATCTTCGAGGTTGCCCTGCATCGCCTGCAGCAACAATTGGTACTGCCGGTACTCTTCCGCCGCCCGCAGGTCTTCGTCTGCGTCGTCGTCTCCGACCGCCGCGAGTTCGTCGACCCCCGATTCCAGTCGTTCGCTGTCCTGCTGCTGACGCTTGAAGATTCGAAAAAAGTCATTTCGAATGGCGTAAGTCGCGTATGTGCTGAACTGGTATCCCAAGCCGTAATCAAACTTTTCAGTCGCGCGCATCAGCGACAGGTGACCATCACTTAGCAGGTCTTCAAACGTGTGGTAGTTGCTGGCATACTTCTTGGCAATTGAGACCACCAGTCTCAAATTTGCCATGATGATCTGGTCTCTCGATTTCCGCGCCTCCGCGAGCAACCGTTCAATTTCGTTGATGGCTGACTCGTCAGCCGTCCGGAGTGTGAGGGCCGAACGCAAGGCATTCGCCCTGAACTTAAGGTAATTCATCCGCCGGAACAGTGTGGTTTGCTGATCCGAAGTCAGCAGCGCGTGTTCGTGGAGTTCTGCGAAGTAGCCCACTGGCCCATTCTGGACGGCGACGCGTGGACCCTGCGGAGATTCCGTCGGCCCTGTTTGCACTGCAGTCTCTTTTAAGATCTTCCGTTTTGCATCCCGATGGTTGAATTCGGGGTTATGTATGAACGCGATCTCACGATGGAGGACGTCGTGGATCCGCGTTTGAAGCTTTGACCGCGCGGCGGCAGCGGATTTGGGCGGACACCGCGACTCGATCGTCTGCGCTGCCGCAGAGGCCTTGGCTGAAGCCTTACGAGAGGTCGGGGAAACGGCAGCCACCTTCTGGACGACTCGATTCATGGCAGTGATTCCTGAGGATCGCGACACCCGTTGAACGACATGAAGCTGGGTGAGCAGAAAAAGTCGTTCAATTCGTTCAATCACTTTACCGTGAATTGCGTAGTCCTTTAACCGTAAATTCGTTCAAAACGTTCATTTTTTGCAAATTGACGTAACTTGTTTGCTGGCAAGGCAGTGCACTGGCAAATTGGAAAGCAACGGGAGATTGACTATGATTGTGGGGTGCTTGTAAATCGAGGCAGACGCTGGCAATTGATTTAGATTACGGACAAACGACATTCGTTCAAAACAAGCAACCGCTTCTGTTTGAAACGTCAGGCCACTTTGAAAGAACTTCTCTCACCCAAGCAGGTCGCCCGAGCGATGGGGGTCAGCGAATCGTCGCTGAAGCGGTGGTGCGACCGTGGACTGATTCCCACGGTGCGGACGGCGGGGGGCCACCGTCGATTGCCCATCAGCGGTGTGCTGGAGTTCTTGCGTGAAAGCAAACAGAACCTGGTTGATCCCGAGGTCCTGGGGCTGCCCGCCACCAGCGGCAAGTCCGAATGGGTGACCGGTCGAGGCAGGGACGTTTTGCGCGAGGCGCTGTTGGCCGGCGATGAAGCCGCTTGCCGCCAAGTCATCTTCGATCTGTGGCTGGCTGGCCAGCGCTTGAGCGAGATTTGTGATCGCGTCATCGCCGGAGCCTTCGTGGACATAGGCGACAAGTGGGCCTGCCAGGAGGCTGAGGTCTATCAGGAGCGGCGCGCGTGTGAGATCGTGATTCGCGCGCTGCATGAACTGCGGAGCGCCCTCCCCCCGGGAGACCCCCAATTCGTGGCGCTCGGGGGTACCGCCGAAGGGGATCAATACGTCATTCCCACGACGGCTGCGGAACTCGTGCTGAGAGATTCCGGCTGGCAGGCCCATTCCTTGGGAAGTTCAATTCCATTCGCGTCGCTGGCCGTTGCGATTCGCGCGCACCGGCCCAGACTCTTCTGGTTGAGCGTTTCGTATGTCGCAGATCCGCCCCGTTTTCTGGAAGAGTTCCGAGTCCTGAACACTGCCGCAACAGAATCCGGAACGGCAGTCGCAGTGGGGGGCTTTGCGCTCGGCGAAAGCCTGCGGCAACAGATGCGCCACTCGGCCTTCTGCGACACCATGCAACATCTCGAAGAATTCGCTGGCACATTGCGTCCACGCTCCTGACGCTCAACTCACCCCATGTATGACGTTGAGTGTCCTACCGAAGTCACGCGAGAATGCCGGCCAGGTTGAGAAGCGGTGCGGACCACCCTTCGGGCCTTCCTGTTCTGCCGGTCCAAGACTATTTAATTGCCGGAAAGCCAACGTAAGGAGTGGTCTCACCCTCACCTCGTTTCACGATCTTGGACTGCTTGTTCCAAGTCTCGCAGATCAGCGTATCAAACTGGTCACACCTCATCCGAACCGAAGAACTCGTTTTCGCCCGGAACATAGCCCGCATTGCTGTGATGTTCAGGTCACCCCGGGCCAATTTCGGGTCGGCAAGGTGATTCCTAACGCCTTGATTCGCGACGTGAGGGTGGTCGGCTTCAGCCCGAGCAGTTCGGCTGCTCCACCTGATCCGGAGACTTTGCCGTTCGCCGCTTTCAGTGCGGCCCGGATGTTATCGGCTTCGATCTGCCGAATTTGCGCGTCGGTTTGCACCACGGATTCGGCGTCTGTTTCAGCCACCCGCGCCGACTTGTTCTGCAAGGGGAGCTCAATGTTCAACCGGTCTTTCGTTGAAGTGATGACGGCTCGCTCGATGACATGCTGGAGTTCCCGCACGTTCCCCGGCCAATCATATTGCTGAAGGCGCTGTACCCCCGCCAACGTCAGCGACGGCTGTGCGCGACCGACCTTGCGCGAAGAAACGTCGAGGAAATGTTGAGCCAACACCGGAATGTCATCCTTCCGTTTCCGCAGGGCCGGAACTTCTAACGGGAATACGCTGAGTCGATAGAAGAGGTCCTGTCGGAATCGACCGGCTTCCGCTTCGCTGCGCAGGTCACGGTTAGTCGCCGCCACGAGTCGCACATTGACGCGTCGGGTCCGTTCTTCGCCAACTCGTTCCAATTCTCCTTCCTGGAGCACACGCAGCAATTTGGCCTGGAGTTCAAGAGGGATTTCTCCCACTTCATCCAGGAACAGCGTTCCACCTTCCGCCAATTCAAATCGACCAACGCGATCCCGCAGCGCACCCGTGAATGCGCCCTTCGCGTGGCCGAAAAACTCGCTCTCATAGAGTTCTCGTGGGACGGCTGCGCAATTGACTTTGATGAGTGGTCGGGCCGACCGCTTGCTGCGACGATGAATCTCGCGAGCGACGAGTTCCTTACCCGTTCCGCTCTCGCCAAGAATTAGGACGGCTGAATCGGTCGGAGCCACCAAATCAATCTGCCTGGTGACGGCTTCTAGTGCTGCGCTTTGGCCGATCAATTCGCCGAACGCGGCCGCCTCAGTGACTTCTTCGCGGAGATACTCATTCTCTTGCTCCAAGCGTTTCCGCAGAGCTTCGATTTCCGCAAATGCTCGACCCGTCGTGATGGCGGCGGCAGCATGGTCGGCAATCATGCGCAGCCAACCCATATCTTCTTCGGAGATTGGTTGACGAGAGAAGACAGCCAGTACGCCGAGGACTGCTCCGCGGTGGATTATCGGTTGTCCTGCGAAACCGCGAACCCCTTCCGCGCGAACCCAGTCTGGCCGGGCGACCCAATCAGGGAGCGGTTCGGTCAACTCCGGTTCTTCGAGTGGTTGACCGCTGAGCGCAATGCGTCCGACCTTCCTTGTCCCCAATGGCATCCGTCGGAAGGCTCCTTCAGTGCTGGTCCACTCGACGTTAGGCGACACTGCGGACCGACCGCCGCTGGCGACGAGATGCAGACACTGCGTTTGAGTCTTGCAGACCTCGACGCTCGGGCAACCGGAACAGCTGGAAGTCGGCTGATTCAGCCAGATGCGGACGAGCGCGATTCGTCCCGTCTCGCTTAGGCAGGACGCGATTAGATCCAGTAATGCGGACACGGACTGTTGTTGCGCAAGATTCAACAGCAATCGTTTGGGATCAGACAGAAGTGGTTCGAGAGGGGCATTCATAGCGAGTGATTTTACGAGATTTCGCGTCAAGAGCACGAGAATTCGTGAAATTACGATTTCTCGTAACGCCGGTTGGTCATCGCAGATCCGTGTAACACGAATGTGAGACATGACTTATGGAAACAGGATCCACTGGCACGCAAAATGATTCGTATCGCCATCGTTGACCGCTAACTCGATCAAGAAAATACGAAGGAAAGAACCATGAATCGATACGAAGCACTTCTAAAACTGGCCGCGAAATCCGACCGCGTCGGTATCGCTGTGACCCGCATTGGGTTGGTTGTCGTTCTGGTCTGGATCGGAAGTCTTAAGGCCTTCCGCTATGAGGATGAGGGCATTGTGGCCTTCGTCGCTAACAGCCCGCTCATGAGTTTCTTTTACCGGCAACCTTCGGGGGATTACAGACACCACATGAACCGTGAGGGTGAGCTAGTTCCCTCCAATCGAGAGTGGCACGAGCGAAACGGAACCTACGTGTTCGCGTACGGGTTGGGCACAGTGATCGTGGCTTTGGGGGTGATGATCGCGATGCACCCGTGGCTTCCGCGAGTATCGGCCTTGGGCAGCTTCCTGGTCTTCGTGATGTCGTTCGTCACCTTGTCGTTCCTGGTCACGACCCCTGAATGTTGGGTCCCAGCCTTAGGGAGTCCCGAACACGGTTTCCCACTCCTGTCCGGTGCCGGACGCTTAGTTGTCAAAGACGCGATCATGGCGGGGGCGGCGCTGGTCACGATGGCCGATGCCGCCAAAGCTTACTTGCAGAAGTCTGGCACCGCTATTGTTTGAGATTTCTCGCTGGCGAATTACAAGGCGGCTCGGCAAATCTTAACTCAACTTTATCAGTATTTCACAATGATCACAAATAATAGCACCCAGCTTCAAACGGTGATCGCCCCACCGTTCAGCCTGGTCACGGCGCTGCGAAAAGTCCGGCTGGCCGAAGATGCTTGGAATTCCCGCGATCCGAAACGTGTCGCCTTGGCTTACAGTGAGAATTCGGTATGGCGAAACCGAAGCGAGCTCATCACGGGGCGCGATGCGATTCGCCGATTTCTGGCCGGCAAGTGGGACCGCGAACTCGATTATCGGCTCGTGAAGGAATTGTGGGCCTTCACGGATGACCGGATCGCAGTCCGTTATCAATACGAATGGCATGATGCCGCAAGTCAATGGCACCGCAGCTACGGCAACGAACTATGGCAGTTTGACGACAGTGGCCTGATGTGCCGCCGGGAAGCCAGCATCAACGACGTAAACATCCTCGAAACCGAACGCAAGTTCTTCTGGCCCGCTCCGGGAGCCCGACCCACAGATCATCCCGGTATACCAGATTTGCAGTGACGTTCGCCCCCGACAGTTTCCCCCTTTTTTCTGGAGAATGAACATGACCCGTTCGACGACATGGACCCTGATTCCCGCTTTGCTGACGATCGCCACATTGGCCATTGTTGCACCGCAACCAGCCTTGGCGCAACAGCCTGTGAAAGTGCATCACAAAACCGTCAAGATCGGCGATCTGGACATCTTCTACCGCGAGGCGGGGCCGAAGGATGCCCCAGCGATCTTGCTCTTGCACGGCTTTCCAACCAGCTCGCAGATGTTTCGCAACCTGATTCCATTGCTGGGCGACAAGTATCGAGTCGTAGCCCCGGACTATCCCGGCTACGGTCATAGCTCGATGCCCTCGCGAGACAAGTTTGCCTACACGTTCGACAACCTGGCCAAAGTGATCGACGACTTCACCGAGAAGGTCGGACTGACAAAGTACGCCCTGTATGTGCAGGACTATGGCGCACCGGTCGGTTATCGCCTGGCCTCGGCCCATCCGGACCGCATCACTGCCATCGTGGTGCAGAACGGCAATGCCTACGACGAAGGCCTCGACAACGACTTTTGGAAGCCGATCAAGGCATATTGGAAGGAACCGACGAGCAAAGCGAAACGCGACGCCATTCGGAACCTTGTCACCTACGAAGCCACTAAATGGCAATACACGCACGGAGTGAAGAACCCGGAACTCGTCAGCCCGGACGGTGCCGCGCACGATCAGTTCCTCCTCGACCGCCGGGGCAACGATGAAATTCAACTCGACCTGTTCCTCAGCTACGGCAGTAACCCGCCGCTGTATCCCAAATGGCAGGACTACTTCCGCAAGCACCAGCCGCCGATGCTGATCGCCTGGGGCAAGAACGACAAGATTTTTCCGGCTGATGGAGCCGAGCCATACAAGCGAGATCTGAAGAAGTTGGAGTTTCATCTTCTCGATGCAGGCCACTTCGCTCTGGAATCGAATGGCGACGAGATCGCCCAATTGATGCGAGAATTCCTCGGTAAGCATGTGACGAAATAATCGGTTTGACCGCGGATGCCCTTGGTGATCCCAGGGGCATCCGTTCTGAAGAAATCACCACGAAGGGAGAGAACCATGTCCGTCACCACCACATCTCCGAGCCGCCGTGAATACCCTAGTGACATCGCCTTTACACCGGCGGTGAAGATAATTCAGGAACAAAAAGGCTCACGGAAGAATTATGCTCGCATGGAACGCAGTGGCGGATGGCCGGCGACCGTCACTCCAGAACTGGCGAGGTTTCTGGCGGACCTGGACATGTTCTATCTCGGTACTGCGAACGCTGATGGCCAGCCCTACATTCAATATCGCGGCGGTTCACCGGGATTTCTCAAAGTGGTTGACGAGCACACGGTGGGGTTCGCCGACTTCGGCGGAAACCGTCAGTATATCACGCTGGGAAATCTCTCCGAGAATCCGCGAGCATTCATCTTCCTCATGGACTATGCCAATCAACAACGGATCAAACTCTGGGGTACGGCGCGTGTGGTCGAAAACGATTCCGGCCTGCTCGACAAACTCCGCGACCCAGCGTATCCCGGCAAAGTCGAGCGGGCGATCCTGTTCACAGTGGAAGCCTGGGATGTCAACTGCCAACAGCATATTCACCAGCGGTTTTCACAGCGACAGATCGCCCCGGTGATTGAGCAACTTCAGCAGCGCATTGCGGACTTGGAATCGGAAGTCAAAAGTCTGAAATCAGGTACTTCAAACGTCCACTAACAGTTACAAGGAGATGAGTCATGCAGATCCATAACAGCGACACAGCGCTGGTTGTCATAGACCCGCAAAACGATGTCCTCAGCGAGAAAGGGGTCTCCTGGGGCCTGGTTGGGGAGAGTGTCAAGGAAAACAACACCGTGGAGAATCTCGCACGGCTTTTCACGACGGCGAAGGATTCGGACTACGGTGTCTTCATTTCGCCCCACTATCTCTACCCGCACGACCAGGCATGGCAATACGGGGGCGTCGTCGAACACATGATGCTCGACGACCAGGAGTTCTTCAGGCCCGATCCGCTCGGCCGCGAGGGTTTCGCCGGCTCCGGTGCGGATTGGCTGGAACGCTACAAGCCCTTCATTGAGGACGGCAAGACGGTCGTTGTCAGCCCGCACAAGATGTGGGGCCCCCAAACAAACGACCTGGTGTTTCAACTCCGCAAGCGTCGGGTCAACAAGATCATTCTGGCCGGGATGTTGGCAAACCTCTGTGTCGAAAGTCACCTGCGGGAGCTATTGGAACAAGGGTTTGAGGTCGCCGTCGTCAAGGACGCCACAGCCGCTCCCCGGCACCCGACGATCGGTGATGGTTACCAGGCCGCGCTCATCAACTATGGCTTTCTAGCGAATGCGGTCCTGACCACCGACGATGCTGTTCTGGCTATGAAGTAATGCCACAAATTCATCCACTCCGCTCGCATTTAATGGAGAACGGAACATGTCTACGAAACTCGCAGGAAAAATCGCCCTCGTCACCGGCGGCAGCTCAGGCTTGGGCTTGGCGACTGCAAAACGATTCATCATCGAAGGAGCAAAAGTCGTCATCACGGGCCGACGCCAGGCAGAACTCGATCTGGCCGTGACAGAGCTCGGCAGCAGCGCCTTTGGTGTGCGGGGCGACGTGTCGAACCTCTCCGAACTGGACCGGCTCTACGAAACAATTCGCGAACGGCATGGGAGACTCGACATCCTCTTCGCCAATGCAGGCGGTGGCGCATTCGTACCGCTTGGCGAAGTCACCGAAGAGCATTTCGACAAGTACTTTGGAATCAATGCGAAAGGAACTCTGTTCACGGTGCAGAAGGCACTGCCCCTCATGACCACAGGCGGTGCGATCGTGCTCAACGGCTCGATGGTCACAATCAAGGGCATGCCGGGTTTCAGCGTCTACGCGGCAACGAAGGCCGCGCTGCGATCATTTGCACGCACGTGGGCTGTCGAACTAAAAGGCAAAAATATCCGTGTGAATGTGGTGAGTCCCGGAACGGTCGTCACCCCGGCCTACAAGAGCGAATTGGGGATGAACGATGAGCAGATCGAAGCGTTTGAGGCCCAGGCGGCCTTAACAACACCGCTCGGACGGTCAGGCACACCGGATGAGATCGCCAAAGCGGTCGTGTTCCTTGCCTCCGACGATAGCAGCTACATGACCGGGGCGGAACTGTTCGTGGATGGGGGGGCCGCCCAGGTTTAGCGGTGCGACAAGATCCTCGCCTGGTCAGCCTGGTAGTCGAGTTCTCACTATGACAGACTTTCGAACCCGCCTGCTGGTGAAGTCTGTTGGAGAGTTCGCAAGGCGTGCCTGGGATTGAGAGCAGTGTCAGAACGACAGCCTGGCCCTGATCCCGACGAGGAGGGCTGTCGAATTGTGTCGCTGAGCGGGATCGAGAATCTGCACGTCCGGTGTCACATGGAACCAGGGAGTGACCGCCGCGTTATAAAACAATTCCACCCCGTTCTCGGCACCCAACCCGTGGGTCTTCAGGATCGGCGGGATGGCACTGGTTTTTATTCCGGGTGGAGCAAGGTCGCGGCACTGCTTGGCGACTGTACTCGGTCGTTAAGCAGTGTTCCGTGGGCTTGCTACTCGCCACGGGCACTGCTTAGGTGCGGCGGCTGCATCCACTTCGAATTCAAGCGGGATTGCGCCCCCCGAAGCGGTGGCACGAATCCGAAATGTATTGCGGTTGAAGCTTGAATCTACCACTAGTTTCCATTCTGAGCGAAGCTCGCGAATAATAGCCCGAAGCGCAAGCGAGCGCATTCTCGCTTGAATTTCCAGGGAAATGCACTCGCTTGCGCTTCGGGCTAGTATCCCGTCACTTCGTGACGCTTGAAATCGCCCCGGAACATCCAAGGTTAAACCGCTCTAGCCCGGCTTGCTTCCGTGGGGTGGCCCGGTCAGCCTGGCAGTCAGTGATTCAAACGAAACTCCGCCGAGCTGAGTATTCCTACGCAGATGTCCTGTATGGCGTCCAGTCGGTCGTCCTGGGCCTTGAGGATCGCAGTGATCTCCGCCCGCTCGGCTTCTTGCGGCAGGCGTGCGAGCAGGGCTAGATAGAGTTCTTCCGCAATGGCGGCAGCATCCGTCATCGCCTGCAATCGGCCGGTCAGCGTGGCTTCTGTGGGTTGCAACCACACCGCAATCAATCGGTCGTTCTCTAAAAACAGCGCGTGCTCCACGGATGGCCGAAAATCGACTTCGGCTTGTCCTGCGGGATGCCCAAATGTGCCACAGAAGACCACCAGCACGTCGCGCCAGTTTTCGGGGGGTGGCAAACGGCCGTTGACATAATCCTTATAGGTGAACTTGGCGTCCTGAGTTGGAACCGCAGCATCCAGCCGAGCCCGGTGGCCCAGCGCTCGCGCGGTGGCCTGGGCCAACTGCTCTGCCGACAGTGGTCGCGGCAGCGCGACACGATAGTTGGATGGAATGACGGATGCGGCCGGCAGTCCGTCGGGAAGATGACTGCTGCGCTGGTATGTTGCAGACAGCGCGATCTCTCTCAACAACCAGCGGACATCGAAGTTGTGAGCGATGAACTCATCGGTCAATCGGTCCAGCAGTTGCGGATGCGAGGGAGGGTTGGCGCTGTGGTCCTGATCGAGCGGATGAACCAACCCGCGCCCCAGCAGTTCAAACCAGTACCGGTTGACCGCCGTCCGTGCAAACGGACGATAGGTGGGCGCGGTGAGCTGCTCTGCCCATATCAGGCGGGGCTGAAACTTGGGCCTGCCGGGCAGTCCATCCTGCGGCGGCACGACGAACTCTTCGCCTGGCACAACGACGGGAATCTCGGCTTCGGAACCGCCGGGAATTCGGGGACCGATACTCTGCTTGTTCTCTGGCTTGAAGACCGACTGGAAGGAGAGTTTCTCCCGGACCACGGTCTCGATCAACAATGGCTGCTGCTGTTTGTTGCGATGCACGGCACTGGGACTAAGTAAGGCGAAGAGTCCGAAATAGTCCTGTTGCAGGTAGTCGGTGATCGTCGGGTGATCATGGCATTGAGCACATTGAATATTCCGCCCCAAAAAGATCCGGGCGAAGTCCTGCGTGCGCACATGTGGATCGCCCCGGCCTCCGTCGCACATGAGCCGCAGCCCCGGGCGCGTTTTTTCATCGACTCCATCTGCCGCCAACAGGTCTCGAACGAGCAAGTTCCAGGGCTTGTTGGTGGTGAAAGATTCGCGCAGGTAGGTTTGCCAGCCGGCATCGGAAACCAGTTGCCCGTCGCGGCGTTCCAGCAAGATCACGCTCGCCAACTCCATCATGCGGCGCGGGTAGTCGTTGCCATTCAGCAACCGGTCAATTGCCTGCGTGCGCTTATCGACGTTCAAATCGCGGAGAAACGCTCGAGTTTCTTCGGGCGTAGGCAGCGTACCGGCCAGATCGAGCGTTACGCGTCGGAGGAATTCCGCATCACCGGCAGGCTCGGCGACAGGTCCCCCTGCCTGCGCCACGATGAGCCGGTCAATCTCGACGGAAAGTGTCTGTCCCCACGCACCGCCCGGCACCAGCAGGTACAGCATGACAACCGAGAGTATACGTTGAGACTGCATGCGCCAAGGCCCTTACGATTTCTGTGGAGACGGGTTCATCGGGACCGCGGGCTGCCACGTAAACAGCACCGCTTCGCCGTTAAAGCCGACATATTGTTGGCGTTCGTCCAGCTTTCGGCCGTTGCCGCCCCGCTGACCGTTGGAATCTCCAAAAGCCGCCACTGCCAGCCGTTGGCCGCTCGGGTCGAAATCGAATCGGCGAAACGAGGTCTTGTAGCTCAGTGAATGCACGGCTTTGCCTTCACACGGTTTCCAGAACCAGAGCATGCCGCCCGCTTCGCTGCTGCCGGCGCCGACCAGGAAGCCGGCAGGATGAAAGGCCAGATCGGTCAAGGGACCGTTGAACGCCGCCGGTGGGGTGAGTTCCGGAAGTGTTTTTCCGGTCGACCAATCGATGGGGATGACCATTGGTGCTCCCTGGGCCTGGTTCGCATTCGTGCCCTGGAACCCGCCACAGTACAGCAGTTTTCCTTCCGGATCGAACGTCATCGCCCGGACGCCTCCCTGCCGATAGTGCTCGAAGACCTTGAACAGACTGCGCGCTTCCAGCGTCCGTGTACACTGGCCGTTGATGAGATCCCAATCGCGGACCAGCCCGTGCAGATCGCCGCTAACCAGCCGTTCGCCATCTGGGTGAAACGCTACGCTAAACACTGGCTGCTCATGACCGCGCAATGCGTGGATGAGTTTGCCATCCGCCGTGGAAAACACTCGCACCACCGGTTCGTTGCCACAAGTTGCCAGCAACTTTCCATCCGGACTGAGGGCTGCCGAGCGGAGCCATGTGGCGCAGGCCTTGTCGATCGTCCAGGCGGGCTTCAGAGGATCTTCCGCCGCGCGCCAGGCATGGACCTGCCCCCAGCTATCGGCCGTATAGAGCAGTTGCCGATCACGTGAGGCGAGCATGACTTCGACCCAGCCCCGATGAGCATCCACGCCGGCCAGCTGTCCATCCGCCAGCGTCCAGCGATAAAGCCGGCCGTCATGTCCCGCAGCAAACAGGCGCGTCCCATCGGCGTCGAACCGGCAACAGAGCAGTTGCCGCGGATGTATCAGCGACTTCTCCAGACGCAGGGCTTGTGGTTGTACATCCATCGATCCGTTCCTTCCGCCATCCTCATCAGGCCAACAGTTGTGTGATGGGCCCGCACTTTTCATTGGCGATGGGCAGCGGTTGACCGCCGTTGTCATATTCTTCCAGCAGCGGATCAATCCCTAACGCCCGGAACACCGTATGGTAAACGTGTCCGATATCGTATTCCTCGTGGGCATTGAACGTTCCCAGGTCGTTCGTCTTGCCGATGACGCCTCCCAGTTGAACTCCGCCCCCTCCCATGCCGAGCGACCAGCATTCCGGCCAATGATCTCGTCCGACACGAGCGTTAATCTTGGGCGTGCGGCCGAATTCAGACAGGATCAGCACGAGGGTTTCCTCGTAAAGGCCCCGAACAACCAGGTCGTCGACGAGTGCGGCCAGTGCCTGATCGACGTGCGAAACGCCATCCAGGTGACAGTTGAAGTTGTCGCCGTGCGTGTCCCAATGGAACATCGTCACCTTGACGAACGTCACGCCCGCCTCAATCAATTGCCGTGCCTGAAGCAGGTGACGACCGAACTGGCTTCCGCCGTACCGCGTCACGTCGTCCGGCCGCAAGCGGGTAGGGTCGAATAATTCGGCATGCCGGGCCATTTGCTCGGCGACGCGATAGGTCTGATTGTAGGCGGCACTGGAGTCGGTTAGACGCTGCTGTTCAAATCGCGAATTCAAGCGGTCCCGCATTTGACGGCGGCGTTCTACGCGGGATTTGAATTCGTCCTGGGGCACGACGAGATTCGGCGGAGCCTTGCCGTCACCCAGGGCCAAGGCTCCGTATTTCGGACCCAGAAACCCCGCATCCTGAAACATGAACCCACCGGAGCCAGGTTTGATGTGAATGTATGGCGGAAGGTCGCTATTTTCCTTGCCTAACAATTTCACGATGGCCGACCCCAGCAAGGGATAGGTCACGCCCCGGTTTTTAGGATCTCCCTGCTGGATCGGAATCACCCCGCGGGAATGGTCTTCGTACTGAGTGTGCATGCTGCGGATGATCGAGAAGCGATGCATCTGCTGTGCCATCCGGGGCATCAGTTCGCTAATGGCGAGACCGGGCACCGAAGTGGGAATCGCCTGAAACGGCCCGCCAAATTCCGTGCCCGGCTTGGGATCCCAGCTTTCCAGTTGGCTCATGGCGCCGTCGAGCCAGATGCAGACCACCCGCTTGGCCCGGCCCTTCGTCTCCGCCGGCAATGTCCGAGGCAATCCGCACGCGACCGTGGCGACTGACGCTTGCACCAGCGCTTGCAGCACGTCGCGGCGGTTCCAGTCGTTTTGTTCCGCGCGTGTCGTTGACGGTATGTTCACTGCGTCCTCTCTGAAGAGTTAGCCGGCGGCCTGTGTTCAAAGTATCTGCCTTGACAGATTGACGCAAGTAGATTGATTGATCAATTTGCAAAAAAACGCGTCATTCCTCGCCCCGTGCAAGAATAGGGGAGAGGGTTAGAAACAAAGCCGATCAAAGTTGGCGATTCGTATTGGTGATATAATGCCCGCGCTGGTGATTGCCGCGAAGCAGCGGTAGCCCACAAGGAGACTGACCATTCTCTTTCGGGAAACGGAACCAATCACGTGATTTACACCTTTCAGATTCTGCTACTCGGCCTGTTATCTGTGACCGCCCTGCCCCTCTGTGCGGCCGAACCGCCTGCCGATCCGCAGCCACTCCCCAACACGAAGCCGCTCCTGCTTTCGGGCGACATCTCCGTGCAGATGCATGAAGCGGCGCATCGCGACATGGAGCGGACGATTGCGGACTCGCCGCAGACGCGGGCGCGCGTCTGGCGGCGTGACGCCACTTCGACCGCAGCATACGAACGGTCAATCTTGCCGAATCGCCAGCGGTTCCAGGAAATCATTGGGCTGCGGGACTCCCGTCTGCCGGTGTCGATGGAACGCTTCGGTGACGAGAACAATCCCGCCCTGGTCGGGGACACGAAACTATTCAGTGTCTTCCAGGTGCGCTGGCCGGTGCTCGATGGCGTCCACGGCGAGGGACTGTTGCTCGAGCCGAAAGGGAAGATCCAGGGCCTGGTTGTTGCGTTACCTGATGCCGACCAGACCCCGGAACAGCTCGTCAGTCTCGCGCAGGGCGTACCGGTTGAGTCACAGTTCGCAAGGCGGCTGGCGGAAAACGGGTTTGTCGTGATCGTGCCTCTGCTGCTGGATCGCAACGACCAGGGCTACGTCTTCGTTTCGATCAATTATCGTTTGTGGACACCTCCGTGGACCAGATCTATATGGAATACTGGGCCTACTTCTTGGGCCAGCTCAAGAGCGTCAAGGAAGGCAACGGCACACTGCTCGATCACACGATGGCGGCTTGGGCGACGACCAACGGAGCGGGCGGGTACAACAGAGACAACTTGCCGCTTATTCTATGCGGCGGAGCCGGACTGGGAATTAAGCACCAGGGCCACCTCGTTAAGAAAGATGTGATGATCGGTAATGTCTGGCAAACCATGGTCGACCGCATCGGCATGCCCATTCCCAGGGAATTCCAGGGCGGGCAGGCCAATGGGGTGATTTCCGAGTTGCTCTAGTTGCCGGCGACCACGACGCCCGAACTCACCCTCCGAAAATGCATGTCGCTCCGAATCATGGCGTGGCTCTCAGCTGAGCGCGAATGCGCTCGAACGCCATTCTTGTGGACGAATCCCGAACTCTTCGGACAGCGTCGCCAGCCACTGGCGAGACATATTGCAGCGACACCGGTGGCTGGCGCCATTTTGCTCACCAACAAAGGCCCATATACCGCGAGGCCCCGCAGCCAATCGAGCTCGCGCCAGTCACCAACTTCTTTGATCTCTTTGCCTTCTTTGATTTCTTTGAACGTCCCGGTGAGCGGCACGGCGCTAGCCGCCGGTTCTGCATTGCGATGGATGAGAAGAACCGGTGGCTAGTGCCATTCCGCTCACAAACAAAATCCCCGACACCCTACGCGACTTCTTTGAACTCTTTGACTTCTTCACCCTTCAACGCTTCCCAGAACCACCGCCCCTTCGCCGCCGATTCTTTATAACAGCGTATCCCCAGTTCCCACTTTGCACGTTTGATCTGCCCGGTCGACCAGCCGGCGGCTCCAGCGGCCGCGAGCACCTCTTTGGCCGGACGAGGCTCCGCCGCCAGATAGTCCCGCAACCAGGCGGCCTGCTCCTGCAGTTGCCGGCAGCGCGCATGCCGCGCTGAGGTCCCGCGCACCCGAGACTCGGTCGGAGCCTCACGTCCCTGCGACCAGACCACTCCGTCGGCGTTGATCCGGAAGGCCAGGCCATCGGGCAAAGCACCGCAGTTGTGCCTCACAGGCACCCAGCACCGAGCTGTCGCATCGAGCACCTCGCAGTCCACCCGCCACACATGCTTAACCGGCAGATCACACTTGGAGGCCGCCGAAATCACCACGATCGCCACACCACACTCAGCCGCCAGTTTCGACAACGAGGCCACCAACTCCCGCAGCTTCCCCCGATTCGAACCCACCTTCCCGAGGTACGCTTCCAACGGATCGATGATCACCAGCCGCACATTCCCCAACGTTTCAATCCGCGACCGCAACACCGGCAGATCCCGCCCCAAATCAAACCCCCGCATCCCAGATGGCACTCGCTTTGCGTCTTGGCCAATCAGCCGGTACGCGTTAGCGTCCGGTTCTTCGGAAATTGGAGTCGATTGTTGCCCGAACCGGGGGCTAACGCCCAGCGGCTGATTGATCGAACAGCCAGAGCGCGTGCCATTTGGCTGCATGCCGGCAATGA
The DNA here is from genome assembly GCA_021732415.1 of Planctomycetaceae bacterium. Classification (GTDB taxonomy): domain Bacteria; phylum Planctomycetota; class Planctomycetia; order Planctomycetales; family Planctomycetaceae; genus JAKFVC01. The sequence continues at coordinate 7,801 of JAKFVC010000063.1, read as the reverse complement.
CCGCGATGTTCTTAAGGTTAGCCCCGCTACTCGTCAGCCGCGGGCAGATCGAGTCCCCCACAGGATCCTCGCCATTCACAATCAGCACGCGTCCCGCCTCCGGAGCCCCAGACCCATCCGGCCAGCTAATCCCAGCCGACACTCGAGCCGCCAGATCCAGCCCCAGCGAGGTCTTGCCAATCCCCGCCTCACCATAAATCACCGTCACCTTATTGAGCGGAATCTTCCCCGGCCACAACCACCGCACCGGCTCCGGAGTGACGTCCGCCAGCGAAACCTCCTGCAACTCATCCACCTCCGGCACCAGGCTCACCCTCCGCTGAGCAACATCCTCCTCCATTTCCGCGTCCACCAACGCCTCCAACGCCGATTCGACAATCCCCTCCAGAGTCACCGGCGACAGGTATCCCCACCCCTTGTGCTGCACAAACTCCTGCAGAGCCGCATCCACCTCAGATTCCGGCAAGCCCTGATCCAGCAACGGCTGAGCCAACTTGACCAACTCCGCCCGCCGATCCAACCGCGCACCGCCGTCCCGCCGGTCGCTCACCGCTTCCTCACGGACATTCCCACCATCCCGCACTGTCTTCGCGACACCAGACGTCGCGACACCAGAAGTCTGCTCGACCTGCGGAGCAGGCTGCCTCACCTGAAGCGACGGCCCCCCACCCTTCCCCGACCGAGCAACTTGAGGTCCCATCCCACGCGCCACATCAGCCAGATTCACGACTTCAAGCAACATGCTGCACCCCGTTCCGAAAGAGTCGACAGCATGGTCCCGCGAACAACCCGCAGAAATCCCACGCTGCCGCCTCAGTTCTACAGCACGCAGCCGCAGCCAGCGAAATCACGAAACGTGGACAACTCCAGGGGTTGGGGCCGCTCAAGAAGATTCCCGAGAGGCAAATTCCAGCGACCCACGCAGCTCACACGCAATCTCTAAGGGATGTGCGCCCTCGAACAGTCCGGCAGATTCGCAGCCGATTCAAAGCCGACCAGAGATGCCTCTTGTGGACCTAAGTTGCGGAAGCCACCTGGGACATCCCGCGAATTCGTGCCACTGCTTCGGGGCGGCGCAATCGCGGCTAACTTTGGATTGGACGTCGCCGCCGCACCTAAGGAGTGCTCGTGGACGCTCGTAAGCCTACGGAACCACTGCTTAGCGACCGAGTACAGTCGCGAAGCAGTGCCACGACCTCGCCTCATGTGGCAGGCAAAACAGTGCCACCCCGCCCAAACAACCAGTGCCACCGCGCCCCAATCTTGTGCCACTGTTTCGGTGCGGCGCGGTTGGCTCGAATTTGGATTACGGCATGCTCGCCGCACCTAAGCAGTGCTCTGAGTGAGTAACGCATCCAGAGAAACACTGCTTAACGACCGAGTACAGTCGTGAAACAGTGCCACGATTTTCATTTTATTGCGTTCAAAACCAGTGCCACCCTGTCCCACTTTCGGCAAATTCTGCCGATTTGCAGTGGTGTCCGTATTGTCACAACCTCGACGTTTATCGCCCAGATCTCCATCGCTTCTTATTTTCAAACACCTTAATCGTTAATGTCATCCTAACCCTTAATTTCTTTCAGGTCGGAAAATTCGTAAGTCGATAATTAACCGGATAATTTGTCGATTGCGGAGAGGGTGCGCTTGATTCGTTCCTGTTTAAGTCGAATACCGAGCACACGTGAAACGCTGATCCTGGCCGTCGGATTGCTGGTGGCTGGTTGTCAGTGGGCCCCGCTACGCCCCACGCAATCGGCGGTCACCGCGGAATCGGTGGTCAGTCTGACGCCGGAACTATCGGTGTTGAACCGTCATTACGCGGAGGCCGTACTTCCCACAAATCTCCCAAGTATCCCGCTTCCCGAAATCGTCGTCACTCCCGAGACGAACGAGTTCTGGCCCCTGACTCTGCGTGAGGCGGTGAATATTGCCCTGCGGAATTCCCAGGTCATTCGGACGCTGGAGGGGGACCAAGTCACGTCGACGGGGGTCACGAACTATGACCCCGCCATCTTCCAGGCGACCCGGGATGCGGCGGTGGCGGCGTTCGATGCCAGCGTGAATTTGAATTACAGCGCGGATCGATTCAATCAACCTCCGGCCACCGTGTTCGGCCCTGGCATTCCCGCCAATACTCGCCGTGACGATGCCACGTTCTCGGCCGCGTTGGTCAAACCATGGGCCACGGGGGCGACGACGTCGGTCGCCTACAATCCGAACCCGGGATATCTCTTTTTCCCCAACGGGACCAGCGGGCTCTACAACCCCAAGTACGCGTCGAACACAGAGCTGTACATCAAGCAGCCGTTGCTGCGCGGCGCCGGGATCGACGTGAATCGCGCTCCTATCCGGATCGCGCAGTTGCAGGCCGACCAGTCGATCTGGGATGTGAAGCAGGCGACCTTGTCCCTGGTCCGCAGCGTCGAGGAAGCTTACTGGTCATTGCAGGCCGCGCGGGCCGCATTGCAGGCGATTGAAGATCTGTTGCCACTGCTCGACGGCATTGTACGCATTCAGCAGGAGCGACTCGAGGAAGAGCGGACGATCCGGGCGGAAGTGGCCAAGGCACGGACGCAGCAAGCGGCATTTCGGCAAGCTGCCATTGAAGCGCGTTCGAATGCCCTGAACCAGGAATTGCACCTGCGGAATCTGCTGGGGCTGGCTCCCAACGACGGACTGACGATTGACCCCACGGATCGCGCTTCGGAATCACCGCTGAATTTTGACCCCGTGCAAATCATCCATACCGCGGCCGACAACCGGCCGGAACTGATGCGTCAACGGCTGGGGATTCGGATCGGTGAAATGAACCTGCTGGTCGCGGAGAATGGCTTCAAGCCGCAGTTCGATCTGCAGGGGCTGTATCGGAGCAATGGTCTCAGCGACAACGTGGGTGATTCGCTGGATATGATGTTTCAGAACAAGTACACCGACTGGACCGCGGGGGCGTCGTTCTCAGTGCCGATCGGCCGCCGAGCCGCCCGTGCGAATCTGCACGCGGCCGAACTGGAACTGACCCGTGAGCGAATCATTCTGCGTCAGAAAATGCATGCCACGGCCCACCGCCTGAGTGACGTCCTGCGGCAGCTCGAATCGGTTCGCTATCAGTACGACGAGGCCAAGACGCGTGTGGAAGAATCGGCGATCTGGATGGAAGGGTCCCGGGGGCGCTACGAAGATCCGCCCCCCAGCAGCGACGGTGGGGACTGGTTACTGGCGGCACTCAATGACTACCTGTTGTCGTTGCGTTCGCAGGCCGATTCGATCACGTCGCGGGCCCAGTTGCTGGCGCAATACAACACGTTGCTGGCGACCCTGCAGGAAGTTCAGGGAACGTTGCTGGCTAACTATGACATTCAGTTGGAAGGCGACCCGATCACACAGGCCCGGAAGAGCCGCTGGCTGCCCGAAAGCGAGCGGGTGATCGATCCGGAGATCTGGAATCTCGACGCGGGCACCGGTGCTCCACCAGTCGCCCCACCGGGCACGGCGCGGCCACCCGCCGTGCCGACCCCGCGGCCGCTTCCGGGACGGTATGGCTACTAGCCCGTTCGAACGCCGTGTCGGTCACCACCAGAACTCAGTCCGCACATAGCGCAGAATCTGCATTCCGGCCATGCTTCGCAGGGTCTGCTGGCCGCGGTAGATGCGCCCGTAGCCACTCATGCCAGACCGCAGCTGGGACTCCGGATTGTCGACTCGACAATACACGGTGACGGTGCCTTGCTGACCGGCGGCGGCCGCGGTCCCCTCAGCTGCCGCCGTGGCAATGGGTGCGATCCGATCGACGCGGCCGGTGAATGTTTGCAGGGGAAAGGCCCGGGCTTTCAAGTTGATTGTCTGTCCGACCTGCACGCCCTCCATCTTGTCCTCAGGGATGTCGATTTCGGCCTCGAGACTGGTCAAATCCTCGATCGTACAGATTAGTGTTCCTTTTTCCAGAAACTGACCCACCTTCTCCCGCAGCCGCGGAGTCGTCACGAAGCCGGTCAGCGTGGAACGCAGTACCTGTTTCGACTGCAGATCGCGATTATAGTCGAGCTCTTCTTGAAACTTCTCCAATCGCGCACGTTCCGCTTCAATCTCCTGGGGACGGGCACCAGCTGTCAACAAGGCCAGGGAGGCTTCGGTATCGGCCAGGTCCTTCACGCGTTTCGCGAGTTCCGCTTCGAACTGCAGATTCCCCGACGCTTCGCGCGTTCTCTTCTGAGAGAGAGCCTGCTGCAACAAGCCTTCCGCCATCTGGACCTTTTTCTTTTCCGATCGCAATTGCTCGCCCGCGAGAACTCCCTTTCGATACAACCGCTCCGATATGGTGACCGACTGCTGGGCAAACGCGACCTCGGCCTGATGCAGAGTGATCTGCTGATCAAATCGGGCCAATTCTTCTTTTAATCCCTGCTGGGCACGTTCCAGATCTTTGACGGCCAGGTCGCGCCATTGACGCGCCCGATCGACCTTGGCCCGCTGCTCCTGAACTTCTTCCGGGCGGGATCCGATCTCCAAACGCTGCAGATTGGCCTGGACTTCGCGTACTTCGGCGGCCTTCTGAGTAATCAGGCTTTGCAAATCGGGGACCTCTATGCGAGCGACCAGGGCTCCTGAAGAGACCTTATCGCCTTCATCGAACTGCACCTCTTTCAAGAAGCCCGCGACTTCGGCCCGGACTTCCAGCCGCTTGCCGGTCCGCACATGAAAGGTGCCACCCGCACGCTCATCAATGCGCACAGCCCCCATGACGAGGGGCACCGCGATCAGCAGCGTCAGCCACATTGCAATCCGAATGGGTCGTCCAGTGATCATCTTGCGAACCTCGCCACCGTTAAAGCCTCGAAACAGACGTTTGATCGTGAAAGTTGCCAGAAATAGAGCGATTGCGACACCTATTAGTCCGCCCCGCGATTGGGCCAGTCGGGTCACATTGACGAACACGAAGATCAGGAACATCAGCGAAAACGTCCAGCTGATCATGCCATACAATGTGACGGCAAAGTCACGCGGAGCCGGAGGAGGTCGCGGTGCACCCCATAGGACGCAGCGCAGCCACCCCAGCCAACGCTCCCAGCTGCGACCACGCAGATTCGGGATCTCCAGCCAGTCACTCAGCAGGTAGTAGCCGTCGAGTTTTAATAGTGGATTGAAATTCATAAACACGCGGGCGCCACAGACCGACAGCACAACCGACGCCAGGTAGTTAACGAAGGAGTCCATCACCGTCAGCCGCCAGACAAACGTCGCCAGGGCCCAGATACACAAATCGCACCAGGCTCCGGCCAGGGTCACCCACAAGCGGTGCCACTTGCTGGGAATCAGCCAGGCATCGGACACGTTGCAATAGAGGCAAGGCGTGAAAAACATCATCAGGAAGCCCACCTCGTGGACCTCGCCGCCATGATGCTTGCAGGTCAGGCCGTGGGCGAATTCATGGCAGATTGTCGCCACGATCAACGTGAACCAGACGAACGCAAATGTCTCCCAGCGCATCGCTTGGGGGAATGCCGCCAGAAACGACAAGCGATGCGCCCACAGTTCCGCGCCTGCCGCCGTGATCGCAATACACGAGACTACGAAGAATTCGAGAGTCCACACCCAGCGGAGTAAGGGTTCAACCCGATTGAAGAGGCGGTCGGGATCGAACAAATTGTAGCGCCAGTAGAGGATACTCTGCCTGGACTTCTTGCCGCTGCCGGCCGATGCGTCATTCCAGTTCTCATCTTCTGAGTCGACATAACTCTTGCTGCGCGGTCGGGTGCCTGCTTTGTCCTTTAACAGATGGCGCTGCGATACCATCTCGATGAAGTCGTTGAGATCTTCCGACGACAACTCTTCACCAAATTTGGCCTCGAAGGCATTCAGCACGGAGGAGGAGGTCGCGGTCGCGTCCAGCTGCGACAGCAGAAACCATTCCTGCTCACCGATTTGAAAATAGGCTTCGGTGACCGGATCTTTAATAACGTACTGATTCCCGGCGACCGGACGCACGACCAGATCGTCGCGCCGGCCAGGGAGCGGTCGCCTCTTCGGCGCTGCCGCCGACGCGGGCACCGGTTCTGCAACAGCGGTCGCCATAGGGGAATCTCGCTCGCACCGAGCGTCAGGGGCCGGAAATATGCCGGGGAGGTCCGCGACTAGGATGAGGTGGTCGATGCCAGCTCGGGTTTCATAGGACTTTTCAGCAACACCGTTTCGCTCTCTTCCTCCGTCAGCAGATAGACGAAGAACGGAATCTGCAGTTGTAGACAGCGGGCCGCTCGGTGGTGGCCGTCGATCAGCACGTGTCCGCGCACCAGCTCACCCGTTTCCGTGCGGTAGGTGATGTGGGCAATGATGCCCGGGTATTTCGTATTCACGTGCGGCAGGTGCCCGGCGTGGATCACACTCGTGTCGACGGAATGCTGCACACTTTCGTCGTCGAGTTCCACTTCTTCCCGCCCATCACGCACCAGCGTACGCGCGAGATCGACGTCGTATAGATACTTATGGGCCATGTACCAAAACGTTTCACGGCCGGAGACGCAGTGCGGACACTCGGATTTTGCTGCAGCGGACATGTTGACCTCGGACCAATTGTGTGTGAAGGAAACGCACGTTTGGATCAACCGCTACGCACGCATCGTAAACATAGCTCATGAAGTAAAAGAAAAAGGCAGCCCGGACGCGAGGGTCGCTGGGCTGCCATTTCTTCAGATGATTCCATTCTTAATACCGGCAATCACATTGCGGACTAAGAACTTAGGGAACCACGCCGACCGACTATTTGCACTTGGTCTTGGGGGGAGGAGCACAGGCGACCTTGTGGCTGCCACCCTTCTTATCGCTGCCACCGCACTTGTTGCTACCACCCTTCTTGTCGCTACCACCACACTTAACACTGCCGCCCTTCTTATCACTGCCACCGCACTTGTTGCTGCCGCCGTGGTTGCTGCCGCCAGACTTGTGGCTGCCACCATGGTCACTGCCGCCACACTTATTGCTGCCGCCATGGTTGCTGCCACCGTGGTTACTGCCACCGTGGTTACTGCCGCCATGGTTGCTACCGCCGTTATCGCAGCACGAATCGCCACCCCAGGCGTACACGCTGGGGGCAATACGGTCTTCGAGGCGTTCGATGTGGAATCGTGATTTCTTGCTGGTGGTGTTGCTCATGGGTGTACGACCTTTCTCAGAAACTGACGCGTTTGGGTTAATTATTGGATCCCTCGATCCATTTGATGAATGAAACATTAGGCAGGTCGCGTGCCAAAGGTGTCAACAATTCTTTACGATTACTGCAAGTCATGCCCCCTGAATAAGTTGCAACGACAAGATCTGTTTACTAATCGACGGGTTCGTGTTTCAAAAAAACATCGTCGGCAACGCGACTGAGGCCGCTGATCACCATCCAGGTAGAACCGTCCTGCCATCAGGAGCAAAACGGTTGAAGTGGTCCGGAGTTGGTTCCGCGACGGACGTCTCCCAGAAGGATCTCTGGTCGGGTTTAAATCTTGCTGCGAATCTGCGCGACTGTTCGAGGGCGCACACCGCTCTAAGATTGTGACTGAACTGCGTGGATCGCTGGAATTTGCCTCTCAGAAATCTTCTTGAGCGGCCCCAACCCCTGGATTTGTCCACGTTTCGTAATTTCGCGGACTGCGACCGCGTGCTGTAGAACTGAGTCGGCAGCGTGGGATTTCTGCGGGTTGTTCGCGGGACGATGCTGTCGACTCTTTCGGAATGGGGTGCAGCATGTTGCTTGAAGTCGTGAATCTGGCTGATGTGGCGCGTGGGATGGGACCTCAAGTTGCTCGGTCGGGGAAGGCGG
>JAKFVC010000011.1 GCA_021732415.1 Planctomycetaceae bacterium | reverse complement strand
CAGTAGCTTGACTCTCCAGAGTCGAGCGAATTCCGGGCGACTCGCGAAGCAATGAAGACGTTCCTGCGCTCGTCGACACAGATTTGTGAGTCGTTGATTCGCGCGGTTCGCTCGACTCTGGAGAGTCAAGCTACGAGATGCGGGACGGACGGGCCTGGAGACCCGTCCCACGACTCAGATTATCACACCTGCCGCGCGGCCAATGATTTCCGGTATTCACGGATCACTTCAATCGCCGGCGGGATCACCGAAACGGCAATAATTCCCAGGATCACCAGAGTAAAATTCTTCTTCACCACCGGAATATTTCCAAAGGTATAGCCACCGATCAAAAACAGGAAAATCCACACCAGCCCGCCGATCACATTGTAAGCCATAAAGCGGCCATAACTCATCCGGCCCATCCCGGCCACAAACGGAGCAAACGTCCGCACGATCGGCATGAAGCGGGCAATAATGATCGTCTTGCCACCGTAACGTTCAAAGAACTCGTGCGTGTAATCCAGATTCTTCTTGTTGAGGAACCGAACCTTCTCACCCCGAAAAATCTTCGGCCCCAGCTTCGATCCAAACCAATAGTTGACCGTATCGCCCAGAACAGCGGCGATCGACAAGAGAGCCAGCATCCAGAACAGATCCAATTTCTGGGTCGCGGCGAGGGCCCCCAAGGCAAATAGCAGCGAATCACCAGGCAAAAACGGCGTCACGACGAGCCCCGTTTCGGCGAAAATGATGGCGAACAGCACCACATACGTCCACGGGCCAAAGAAATTAATCATTTCCCCCAGATGTTCCTCCAGGTGCAAAACCAGATCAATCACTTGCTTCAACCAGTCCATGAGCGAGAGTCTTTCTCGAAATGTATTTCTTCAAACCAGTCCCGAGACAACGTAGGTCGACACCATCGACACCCATTCAAAACCTTCGTGTCCTTTGTGACCTTCTGTTCCAATCAGAGTTTTGAACAGAAGGTCACAAAGGGCACAAAGAATAGGAACTCAGGTCAACTTTCCCTACTTTTGTCCCGGGACGGAGTGTAGCATAGAAGGTCCGATTCCCGGGAGATGAGCTTTTCAGCCCCGGTCTCGACCTGCCAGAATCACCGACCGAATCCACCAACGCTACGACTTCGTTGCACGAACGCAACAGTCGCAGTGCGTCGTGCATCGAGAAAACTCACTGGAGAGAGCTGCCGTGAAGGGCCCTGGATTACGTAACGACCTGGAAATCCGGCGGACATTTCTCTGCCCGCAGTGCGGCCGTACCGTCTTACGGCTGGGCGATGTGGTCTCACAGACCTGCAACTGCACAGATCCTCCCGTCTGGATGCTGATTCAGCCGGAGATCAAAAAGGCTCCCTTCAAATTCGACAAAATCGAAATCCCGCTGACTGAAGAAGACCTGGTCATTCGCGACCGCCCGCGCCGCATGCCCCCTCCGCCACCGGAAGGTGCGCCCGAAAACGATCGCCGCCCCGCGCGCCCCAAGCGGCCAAAACCCGAACGACGCTCGTTCGAATCCTTCCAGGAAGACCTCGCCGCGAAAGTGGAATCCGAAGCGGCTCCAGTGGAATCGGTCGAGGTCGTGGAGATTGTCGAGACGACCATCATCGAAGCCGTGGTGATCGTTCCCGAACCCATGACGCCGATTGAACCCGCTCCGGAACCCAAGCCACCTGTCGATGAATTCGGCGCAGGGCTGTAGCCTGAAGCGTATCGTGGGACGGGTCTCCAGGCCCGTCCGTCCACCACGTGGCCGACGCTGCCAGCGTCGGCGAATTCTTCCTTGGACCAAGACTTATCTAGTCGATAAGAGAAGTCTTCCAACTAACGCTTGGAAACTTCCAACTTCTTCGTGTCCTTTGTGGCCTTCTGTTAAAAAGATTTGAAACAGAAGATCACAAAGGACACGAAGGAACGATTTTCGATTCCGCTGGCAGTTGAGTTTGTAGGAAGTCTTTTCATTGAGCGCGGCGGGTACACGGACGCTGGCAGCGTCCGCCACGGGGCTCGGACGGGCCTGGGACCCGTCCTACGAATCCCTTTCCTACGCGTGCTCAGTGGTCGCTGGGTCAGTCGGTGTCTAAAATTCTGCTCGTCCCTGTGCCAACCGACCGCGACGTCCGTCAGGCTTGATGAATCAAGTTCGACCGATGCTCCGGGTTCATCCACGAGCCGACTATGTCTCAGTTGTCCGATATCGTGATTCGCGGTGCGCGCGAACACAACCTGCGAGATGTCAGCCTCACGCTGCCTCGCAACAAACTCATTGTGATGACCGGCGTCAGCGGCTCCGGCAAGAGTTCCCTGGCATTTGACACGCTCTATGCTGAAGGGCAGCGGCGGTACGTCGAATCACTGTCGAGCTACGCCCGGCAGTTCCTCGGCCAGATGCCCAAGCCCGAAGTCGATTCGATCACCGGCCTGGCCCCGTCGATTTCGATCCAGCAGAAATCGAGCGGCCGCAATCCGCGCAGCACTGTCGGCACGATCACCGAAATCTACGATTACTTGCGCGTCCTCTTCGCCCGAGTCGGCCAGGGCTGTTGCCCGAAGTGTGATCGCCCGATCACAGCGCAGACTGTCGATCAAATCCTGGACAGTCTCGCGCGGCTGCCCCCTGGTCAGCGGTTCATGGTGCTCTCCCCGGTCGTGTCCCGGCAGAAGGGCGAATACCGCGACCTCTTCGAAGATCTGTTGAAGCAAGGGTTTTTGCGAGCCCGCGTCAACGGCGAGATCGTCCATCTGACGGAAAATCTGCAGCTCGATCGACAGATGCGGCATAACATTGAGGTCGTCGTCGACCGCCTGTCAGCTGGCTCCGGCAGCCGCACGCGTCTCGCTGAAGCCATTGAAAACGCGGTCCGACTGTCAGGCGGCAGTGTCATCATCAGCCAGGAAGGAGACGCCACTGCTCCGACCGAAGCACCCGCCAAAGGCCGCGGCAAGAAGAACTCCGTTGAGCAACCTCCTGCCCCGACCACCACGGAAACTCTCTACAGCACGCACTATGCCTGCACCCATTGCGGCATCAGCTACGAACCACCCAGCCCGCAGCTCTTCAGCTTCAACAGCCCGCAGGGCATGTGTACCGACTGCCAAGGTTTGGGCATTCGGCACGATTTCGACCAATCGCTGCTGATTCCCGATGAAACCAAATCACTGCAGCAAGGGGCGATCATCTTGCTGGGCCCTATCCGCAGTCTGGGCCGCTGGAAGAAGCATATTTACGTGGGAGTCGCCAAAGCCCTCGAAGCCGATCATGGCCTGGACCCCGACACGCTGCTGACGACGCCGTGGAATGAACTTCCCGAGGCCGCCCGCAAGCAGTTTCTGTACGGCATGGGCGACCGCCACGTCACATATTCCTGGAAGCATTCCGGCGGCACCTGGAAGCACGGCGCGAAGTACGAGGGCTATTTTCCCGAGTTGATGGATGCCTACCGCAAAGCCAAGAACCCGATGCGGCGACGGCAACTTGAAAAATACATGCAAGTTGTCCATTGTCGTGCCTGCGAAGGGACGCGCCTCAACCGACAAGCCCGCAGCGTCCGCGTCACCACCGGCAACCCCGAATGGTCGAAGATCACCGCCCCCTACGGCACCATCAGTCAGTCGGCCACCAATTCAAAACGGCGCGGGACCAAAAAGACCGCACCGGTGGTCGTGTCAGCCGAACGCAAGCACAGCCTCAGCCTGACTGAAGTCTGCGCCCTCAGCATCGCCGAAGCCGCCGAGTTCTTTCAATCGCTCAATCTTGATGCCACCGGGCTCTTCATCGCTGAAGAGATCCTCAAAGAAATCCGCGGACGCCTGGGATTTCTGCTCCGTTGCGGACTGAATTACCTGACTCTCGATCGAACGGCACCGACATTGTCCGGCGGCGAAACGCAGCGCATTCGACTCGCCGGACAGATTGGATGCGGCCTGGTAGGCGTCGTCTATATTCTCGATGAACCGTCGATCGGCCTCCATCCGCGCGACAACACGCGGCTCCTGCAAAGCCTCCTTGATCTGCGTGATCTCGGCAACACGGTGATCGTCGTCGAGCATGATGAAGAGACGATCCGCGCGGCCGACCACGTCATCGACTTCGGCCCGGGTCCCGGTGTTCGCGGCGGTGAAGTGGTCGCGGAAGGGAAGCTGGAAGACATCAAGCGGGCGCCCCGCAGCGCGACTGGCCGTTTCCTCTCGGGCAAAGATCAGATCGCTGTTCCGGCCGAACGACGTCCACGGGGTGACAACTCTCTCAAGATCCTCGGAGCGCGTCACAACAACCTGCGGAATGTTGATGTCGAATTCCCGCTGGGAATGTTTATTTGCGTGACTGGAGTCAGCGGTTCGGGCAAGAGTTCTCTAGTGAACGATATCCTATGGGAGACGCTCAATCGAGACCTCAATAAGGGCTTGGGACAACCGGGACTGCATTCTAAAGTTGAGGGGCTGATTTACCTCGACAAGGCCATTGACATCGACCAGTCGCCGATTGGTCGTACGCCACGGTCAAACCCGGCGACCTACGTTAAGCTGTTCGATTTGATCCGTGATCTGTATGCCTCGCTGCCTGACTCGCAACTGCGTGCCTACGAACCCGGACGTTTTAGTTTCAACGTCGCGGGTGGGCGTTGTGAAGCTTGTGAAGGCCACGGCTCCAACAAGCTCGAAATGGATTTTCTCGCCGACATCTGGGTGACGTGCCCGGTCTGCGAAGGCCAACGATTTAATCACGAAACACTCGATGTCCGCTTTAAGGGGAAGAATATCGCGGAAGTCCTGGATATGGACATCCAGCAGGCGATCCAGCACTTTGAGAACGTCCCTAAGATCCATCATCTGCTGCAGACTCTGGTGGCAGTGGGACTCGACTATCTCAAGCTTGGACAGCCATCGCCGACATTGTCGGGCGGTGAAGCCCAGCGGATTAAACTCGCTCGTGAGCTGGGAAAACGCTCGACAGGCGGCACGATCTATCTGTTGGATGAACCGACGACCGGACTGCACTTTGTCGACATTAAGAAATTGCTGGAAGTGTTGCACGGGTTTGTGAATGATGGGAACACGGTCCTGGTTGTCGAGCACAACCTGGATGTCATCAAGACGGCCGACTGGGTCATCGACATGGGTCCGGAAGGGGGCTCAGGGGGCGGCCTGGTTGTCGCGACCGGTACGCCCGAGGATATTGCTCGGAATCCCGATTCTTATACCGGGCGGGCCTTGGCAGAAATCTTTTGGCCCGGCAAATCGAAACGGAAAGCCGACGTCCTCGCGGCACCGAAGGATCGTCTGGAACTGGATCCCGGCAAGATCGTTGTGCGAGGTGCAGCCCAGCACAATCTGCAACATATCAATATCGAGATCCCGCGCGGTGAGATGAACGTCTTCTGCGGTCCGAGTGGAAGCGGTAAGAGTTCCCTGGCGATGGATACGCTGTATGCCGAGGGACAGCGTCGCTATGTCGAATCGCTGTCATCCTACGCGCGGCAGTTCCTCGGACAAATGCCCAAGCCGAAGCTCGAACATATTAGTGGACTTTCACCGGCCATCGCGATTGAACAAAAGACGGTCGGACATTCGCCGCGGTCGACCGTGGGCACGGTGACCGAGATTCACGATTATTTGCGTATTCTGTTCGCCCGGCTGGGGCAGCCGTACTGTCCGGCGTGTGATATTCCGGTCCAGACGCAAACCACCGACGAAGTGATCGACAAGTTGCTGGCTTGGCCGGCGGGAACTAAATTGCTGTTGCTGGCTCCGCAGGAAGTCGCAGTTGGCGCGTCGTACGATCAACTCTGGCAGCGGCTGAAGGAACAGGGCTACTCGCGTGTTCGGATCAATGGGGAAACCTATCGTCTGGAAGACGTCCCCGAGATGGATCGGCGGCGGAAGCACATCGTCGATATTGTCGTCGATCGCGTGACGCTGGATGCTCGGCAGCGGGGACGGTTGGCGGATTCTGTGGAATCGGCGTTGGATCTGGGCCAGGGTGTCTTGCGGGTGGCTCATATTCAGGAAGACCAGCCGGAAACGCAGTGGCGTGAGGATCGCTTCAGCCTGCATTTTGCCTGCGAACAGTGCGGTCGCAGCTTTGAGGAACTGACTCCCCATCACTTCTCGTTCAATTCGCCGCTGGGCTGGTGCCCCGCGTGTGAGGGGCTGGGAATGCAACTGGGGACGGACCTGGCCCACATCATTGCCGATCCTCGCAAATCCATTCTGGATGGGGCGATCGATACGTTGCCGAAGATCGAACGGGGTTCGATGCTGTTTAAGATGCTGAAGGCGATTGCCGATCTGCATCACTTTACGGTCGACACGCCGTTTTCCAAGCTGTCGGCACCGCAGCAGCGGATCATTTTCTACGGCACGGGAGAAAAATGGATTCCGATTGCCGCCAACAGCCAGATCAAGTTCCAGTACAAGGGACTGTATCCTGCCCTGGAAGAGGCCTCCCGCGTCTCGTTCGTCTATCGGCAACGGCTGAGTGATCTGCAGGGCGAAGTGGCCTGCACAACGTGCCACGGCAGCCGTCTGCGAGACGATGCGGGAGCCGTGCGGTTCAACGGCCGCACGCTGCAAGAACTGAGCGAACTGCCGCTGGGTGAAAGTCACCTCTTCTTCAAGGGTCTGAAGTTCAAAGCCGCCGACAAGCGGGTCGCCGGAGATTTGCTGCAGGAAGTCGTCGGACGTCTGTCGTTCCTGGTCGATGTGGGTTTGGAATACCTCACGTTGTCCCGCCCTCTGCCCACGCTGTCGGGTGGTGAGAGTCAGCGAATTCGACTTGCCGGGCAGATCGGCCGTGCGTTGACTGGGGTGCTGTATGTGCTGGATGAACCGACCATCGGCCTGCATCCTCGAGACAACGCCCGATTGCTACAGTCGTTGAAGCAACTGAAGGAACTTGGCAATACGCTGATCCTGGTCGAACACGATCGCGAGGTCATTGCTGAAGCCGACCGTCTGTATGACTTCGGACCAGGTGCCGGCCGGTTCGGCGGCAATGTGGTGGGGTCGGGGACTCCCAAGCAACTGATGAAGATGGATGCTTCGCTAACTGGCAAGTATCTGTCGGGCCGTGAGGAAATTCCCATCCCCGAACCGCGGCGGATGACGTCGAAATCCACGGCGAAACGCAAAGAGGGGCGGTTGCTCGACACGCCCACGATGCAGCAGACGCCCGGCGGTGGCTGGCTGGAATTGCTCGGCGCCCGCATGCACAATCTGCGTGATGTCGACCTGCGCATTCCGCTGGGAACCTTTACGGTGATTACTGGAGTCTCGGGATCCGGCAAGAGTTCGCTCATTGAAGAAACCCTGGCCAAAGCGGTAGCTCGACGACTTCATCGAGCCCAGGAACAAGCGGGACCGTTTGAAGAAATTGTGGGCTTGGAGCAAGTCAACAAGATCATCCAGGTTGATCAGCAACCGCTGGGCAGTACTCCCGCCTCGAATCCCGCCACTTACACCGGCGTTTTCGATCAGATCCGCGAGTTGTTTGCTCATCTGCCCGAAGCCAAGGTCCGGGGATATCGTCCGGCGCGGTTCAGTTTCAACCGGGCGGGGGGACGTTGCGAAGGCTGCGAAGGGAACGGCCAGAAGTGCATCGAAATGCATTTTCTGCCCGATGTCTGGGTCGAGTGCGAAGTCTGCAAAGGCCGGCGCTACAACGCCGAAACGCTGGCGGTGACCTACCGCGGCCGGTCGATTGCCGATGTGCTCAACATGTCGATCGGGCAGGCGCTGGAACTCTTCGACAATATTCCGAAGATCCGCGCACCGCTCGCCACGTTGTGTGCGATTGGGTTGGATTATCTCACGCTTGGGCAGTCGGCTCCGACTCTCTCGGGGGGAGAAGCGCAACGTGTGAAGCTGGCCGCGGAGCTGGCTCGGCCGCAGACGGGCAAGACGCTTTACATCCTGGATGAACCGACGACGGGCCTGCACTTCGACGATATTCGCAAGTTGCTGAAGGTGCTCGACAGTCTGGTCGCGCTGGGGAATACGGTGGTCGTCATCGAACACAATCTCGATGTGATCAAGACCGCTGACTGGATTGTGGACATGGGGCCGGAAGCGGGGCACGGAGGTGGCTGGATTGTTGTGGAGGGGACTCCCGAGGATCTGGTCGCGTACTCGGCAGGAGAAACGTCTTCCGGTACAGGCAAGGCGAAGGGTACCAAGAGCGCGACGGCAAATGCGTCCCGCAAACGCTCTTACACGGGTGAAATGCTGGGGCCGATTCTCGCCGACGGCAAACGGGGTGAGCGTGAGATCTTCGACCGCAAACAGGCGGCCGCCAAGCGCGCGGGTGACGTTGATCTGAAGCAAGTCGGCGAGAGCGCCAAGATGCCATGGGAGACCGATGGGCGTAACTGGCATCTGAATCAGCGGATCGGCCATAACGGCAAGGCGGCCCGCTGGGAGGCGGCCATTCTCTCCACCGTGGTTGATACCTTGGAGGCATCTGGCAATTTTGCACCGACGAATTGGAATTCGCGCAGCATCGTCGAAGTGGCAGCGAAGAGTGCCAAAGAGGGCTGGTTCCTGCACGCATTGACCGGCGAAGAATGGCTGTTGAAGCTGAATTTCCACGTACCGCGCGGGACGTTCAAACAGGAGCTTCTGGCCGCGCAACTGCAGTTGAAAGACTTCAACGAACTGGATGAGATCCAGGTTTATAACCGTGGCGATCGGGTGAAGGTGGCCAACCGCAAGGGCCCCTGGCAGGAAGTGTCGATCATGCTCCATTACGAGCGGGAAATCGATACGGCCGGTTTCAAGAAGTTTTTGAAGGAGGCCCAACAGGCGTTTCAGAAATATCTCGGCCAGACATCCGGCAATCTGGAAGATCTGATGCCGTGGAAGGTCTTGGGGAAGAAGTGGCATCTGTCTCGCAAGGGATTTCCAACCGGGCAGCGTGTCGCCTGGGATCCGGCCGTCCTGGAAGGTCTGGTCGATTCTCTGCTGGCCGCAGCGCCGGGGGCCACTGTCGATTGGACGGGTCAGCAAACCGTGGCAGTGCGGCCCACCGGAGCGGAGAACGGGTGGGTGACTCTCAACACCAAGCGTCGCGCAGGAATCGATCTCAACTGTACCATACCGGCGGGTCAAGTCGCCTTGGGACGCATCGCTGAGTTCGGCAGCGAACGCGAGATCACAGTCGGTCGCAAAGGTCAAGAAATGCTGGGCATTCGCTTTGACGCGATAGAACAAATCACCCCCGCCTTAAAGGCGTTCTTTGAGGAACTTGCGACACGAGTAGCGTAATTCGAAACTCCATACGACTCCGTGGCTTATGGTTCCTAACGAACAATTAACGAAACTCTGTTCTGAGTCGGTTGCTGAACGCTACTATAGAGTCCAGTGGAAGCGGCAATTGGGGTGTGAGAGTACATTCCAATAGCCAACAAGGGCTTCCGCCGAGAGGCGCCCACGCTAGTGCAAACCCCACAGCAGTCTCTTCTGAAAGTCACAGTTTGCTCGGCGAGAGCCCTTTATTTGGTATTGCCGTATCCCCACCATGCGAGGTGGTTTTGTTTGTCGAGTTGGATTTCACGGAGTTGTGGAACAGACCGTGAGGCTCATTGTATTCGTCCGGAGCATCTTCGTGAGTGCGGCCTGTTTGCGAGAGCAGACTGCAAATTGAGTGGCAGGAACGTGGAGTCTTTTCTTTCACGCGACTTCACTTATGTTCAACTCAAGGTTCTGCGCCGATTGACGGATTCTAGTCCGCACCAGTTCTCACGGTGAATCGTCGACCAGCATTTGTGGCTGATTGACATTTGCCAGGAGAATACCGCGTACACCTCGTTCCACACCTTACGAGCCGGTTTTCCATCCTGCCCAGGAGTGAACCCCCGTGGATCAGCCTACCGCCAGCGCAACGGACAAAATCGAAAAGCCGAAAAATGGCTGGAACGGCCTGCAGCATTGGCGACATGACGTCGTCGCAGGCTTGCTGGTATCGTTGGTGTCCCTGCCTCTCTCCATCGGTATCGCCGTCGCCTCGGGTGCGCCGCCGATTACGGGGTTGATCTCAGCCATCATCGCTGGATTGCTGATGCCATTCCTCGGTGGATCCTACGTCACCATCAGCGGTCCGGCTGCGGGCCTTGCCCCCATCCTGCTCGCGGCGATGGTCACCTTGGGACATGGAAGCAGGGAGCACGGCTACCACTTTCTGCTGGCTGTGATCTGTTTTGCAGGTGTCATCCAGATTGTGCTCAGCCTGCTTAAAGCCGCGCGGTTTAGCTCGCTGTTTCCTGCAGCGGTCGTCGAGGGCATGTTGGTGGCCATCGGCATGCTGATTATCGCCAAGCAGCTCGGCGCCTTCATGGGCTTTCAGGTTCATGCTCACGAGTTCCACGAGATTCTCTACGAAGCCTGTACCCAGGCCCCTTCGCATGCCGTGGGGAGCGTCTTCGCAGTGGGCTTGTTCTGCCTCAGCCTGATATTCCTGCTACGCTCAATCAAGATACGCTGGCTGCAGATGATCCCTCCACCGTTGCTGGTCGTGGTCGTCGGAGTCATCCTGGGACAGATCCTGCAACTGGATGCGAAGTATCTTATCAAGCTTCCGGACAACCCATTCCATGGATTCTCATTTCCAGACTTCAGCGGACTCATCGCCGATCGCTCACTGTGGTGGACGGCGATCACGGTGGTGATCACGCTGACGCTGATCGACGGCATTGAATCGCTGGCAACGATCATGGCCGTCGACAAACTCGACCCCTTCCATCGCAAATCAGATCCCAATCGGACACTTCTGGCGATGGGCATTGCCAACATCTGTTCCAGCATCGTGGGCGGTCTGACCATCATCCCCGGTGGTGTGAAGAGTACGGTCTGCATCGTGGGGGGTGGTCGCACCCTGTGGGCCAACTTCTACAACGCTATTTTTCTGATCATCTTTTTGTTTGTCGCCAAAGACCTGATCAACTTGATTCCGCTCAGTGCGCTCGCGGCCATCCTGATCTATACGGGATGGAAATTGTGTCAACCCAAGGTCTGGCGGCACATTGCGCATATCGGTCGCGAACAATTGATTCCCTTTACCGTGACCATTGCCGGATCACTGGCAATTGACCTGTTGTGGGGTATCGGCCTGGGAATGCTCAGCAAACTGCTGATGAATGTGGCTCTGGCAAATATTGCAGCCCAACGCGTTCCAGAATGGCACAAAACTATCTGGCAGCTCTTGCGAGCGCTGCCCAGCGGGATCAAAAACCAGTTCAGGAATCCGATCGTCGAGCGCGCGTTAAATGACACTGACTATCATCTGATTTTCGGTCACCCGATTGTCTGCTTCAACACACTGGCCGTTTCGCGAGAACTGGCCGCGATCCCTCCCCAGGCTCAGCATGTTTTCTTGCATGTGACCCGCAATGTGTTGTTAATCGACCATACCTCTTGCGAGAACCTGGCGCAGCTGGTTTACGAGCGCAATGCCTTGGGCACCGTTCGTTTCGAGCTGGTGGATATTGAGCAATTGCAGAAAAAATCCCATCACAACACTGGCCTGCGCCTGGTAGCCAAGGAGCCCGCCAAGCCGGTCAGCGTTGGTCCGGACAAGTCCCTCCCAGGTTGATGGTCGCCGGCGGCCGCTCCGAGCCTGCACACGAATCCTTAACGGAATTACTCTTCAGTTTCTCGCAGATAACTCATAAGATCCCCTCCATCTGATGCACATCTGGAAATGGGGAGCCCACTCATGAAGCGGCCGATGTTGGTGTTGTTGACGCTGGTAGCACTGTTTGGCACCGTTTTGCTGGCCAATTCGGACGTGCTGCCTTCGTTGCTGAAGATTGAACAGCAGGCGACCAATCCGTGGACGCACCTCAATCTGAATAATCAGCCGAAGAATTTTCAATTTGCGATCGTTACCGACCGTACCGGCGGGCATCGCAAGATGGTCTTCGAGAAGGCGGTCCGCAAACTCAATTTGATGCAGCCGGAATTCGTCGTTTCGGTCGGCGACTTGATCGAAGGCTACACCGACAAACCCGAGCGGATGCAGGGGGAATGGGCCGAGTTTCAAGGCTACGTGAAAGACTTGAAAATGCCCTTCTTTTATGTTCCGGGCAACCACGACATCTCGAACGTGTCGATGCTGAAGGATTGGGAACAGCGCCTGGGACGGCAATATTACCACTTCGTCTATCACGACACGTTGTTCCTGGCGGTCAACAGCGAAGCGACCCCCGGTTCCAAGATGGAAAAACTGGGGCCGGATCAGATCGAGTACTTCCGCAAAGTCGTCCAGGAAAATCCCAAGGTCCGCTGGACGTTCGCCTTCTTGCACAAACCGCTGTGGCGCTATGGGGCCGACGGCAAGGGCGCCGATACCGGCTGGAACGACCTCGAAAAAGTCCTGGAAGGTCGCAAATGGACCGCGTTCTGTGGGCACGAACACAAATACGTGACGGTAAAACGGGATGGCAACGACTACATTCAACTCGCCACGACCGGCGGCGCCAGCAAAATGCGCGGCAAGGAATTCGGCGAATTCGACCAGTTCGCCTGGGTGACCATGACCGACGAGGGACCGGTGATTGCGAACGTCCTGCTGGATGGGGTCGTGGATCTCGATCTGAAATCGGATCTTGATTTTGATGTCAAGATGGAGGAAGCCCAGAAGATTCAGCGCGAACAGATCGAAGAGGCTCGTAAGAAACGGGAAGAGGAAAAGAAGAAGAAAGACACGGATAAGAAGGCTGAATAAACCTCTACGGTTTCATTCGCCATAAGTCCTATTTGTCCCATGAATTTTGATGGGACGGATGGGACTTATAGGACTAATGGGACGTATGGGAGGCTGCATTCGCCGCAGACGCCGCAGACCGGCCCCAAAACCGGAATTTCCCCGCTGCGCGTTTCCGTGTATCATCCGGTGCTGGTCGATCCCGCCGAAAATCCTCAGTGTTTGCCGCTGCCTGGATTACCATCCCGCCGCAGTCTTTCCTGCTTTCACAATTGAGTTCAACGGCGTCTCGCATTACAACCGACTTGCCAGCTCGACATTGACTGGGGTCTACGGAGCGATGCACCGTTATGTTTGATTATCTCGTTCGACGCATGCTCATCGGAGCGGTCACGCTGCTGTTTATCACGTTTCTGATTTACGCTCTGATCCGCCAGATGCCTGGCGATCCCGTCGTGGCACTGCAGGCGGAGCAGGATCCCAGTCGCAAGGTTGACCCGGCGGACTATCAACGCATGCGGGTCTCCTACGGACTGGATAAACCCTGGCCGATTGGATATGCCCAGTGGCTCGGGAAGCTGACGACCACACTCGACCTGGGCCGCTCGTTTACTCACAAGAAGCCAGTCTGGGCCCTGATTCGCGAACGGGCGGGCCCCACCCTGCTGCTGTCGCTGACGTCTCTGTTCCTGGGGTACGTCTTGTCTGGCCCGTTGGGGCTCTATTCGGTCGTACGGGCCAACAAGCCGGACGAACGAGTTGTCAGCACGCTGCTGTATATGCTCTATTCGCTCCCGTCGTTCGTGGCGGCACTCGGTTTGTTGTATGTTTTTTATCAACGTCTGGAGTGGTTGCCGCTGCGGGGAATCGTCAGCGATAACTACGAATCGCTGTCGTGGTGGGGTCGGGTGGGTGATATCGCCTATCACATGGTTCTGCCGGTCACGTGCTACACGTACGGCGGTCTGGCGTATTATTCCCGGTTTATCCGAGCCAATATGATGGAAGTCGTGCGGCAGGATTACATTCGCACGGCGCGAGCCAAAGGGGTCCACCCTCTGAAGGTCATCGTCGTCCACTCGTTCCGCAATACGATGATCCCGATGGTCACCCAACTGGGGCTGACGTTGCCGACCTTGCTCAGCGGTTCGGTGATCCTCGAACAGATCTTTACGTGGCCGGGCATGGGCCGCTTGTTTTTTGAATCAATCGGGACCCGAGACTATCCGGTCATCATGGGCCTGACGCTGATTTTTTCGTTGTTGACGTTGGCGGGACAACTGCTGGCGGATGTGTTGTATGCGTTGGTTGATCCGCGGGTGAGTTACAGTTGAGGACTCTGCGGTATCGGGCTGACGGTAATGCGAGGCTCCGGCCGAGCTGTAGCCCGACTCTCTGAGTCGGGAGTGTATTGAGACGCGAAGCACCCGACTCAGAGAGTCGGGCTACAGAGGAGAATCGCTGATGACGGCTGCGAGCGACTCGACCCCAGTGGTCTCACCACCACGTGGCTACTGGTCCGAAGTATGGCGCCAGTTCCGCAAGCGTCGCCTCGCGCTGATTGCGTTGATCTACATCGTCTTCCTGTCGGGCGTCGCCCTGTGTGCCCCGATGATTGCAGGGACTCGGCCGATCGTGTGCAAGTATAAGGGCCAGATCTATTTCCCCTGCCTGGCCTACTTCAATCCACGCTGGGAACCGGGGATTTTCCTGAAAGACAAGTTCCGTCAGGTCTATCCCAAGAATCTCAAGAAGAAGGACCCTGAAAGCTGGGCCGTCTGGCCGCTGGTTTATCAAGATCCCTTCCGCCGCATCAAGAAGGACGAATGGCCCGGCCAGCCCGAAAACAAGTTCGGCATGGAAGGGGTCCCCGATAAGCACAATCTGATGGGCACCGATCAGCAAGGCTGGGACGTGTTCGCTCAACTGGTCCACGGCACCACCGTCGCTCTGCTGGTGGGGTTTGTTTCGATGGGCCTCGCGGGACTGATCGGCATCACGGTGGGAGCACTGGGGGGCTACTTCGGCGGGTGGGTCGATATGCTGACCAGCCGCATCACCGAAGTCGTGATGTGTATCCCGACATTGATCCTGATCCTCGCGATGATCGCCATTCTGGAGAAGACCACCATCTGGCACATGATGGTCATCATCGGTATCACCAGTTGGACCTCCATCGCGCGGCTGACTCGCGCAGAATTCCTGAAACTGCGGGAGAGCGAATTCGTCACTGCCGCCCGAGCCATCGGCGTCGGTGAGATCCGGATCATGTACCGTTACATTTTGCCGAACGCTCTGGCGCCGATCCTGGTGCCCATCACGTTTGGCATTGCGTCCGCCATCCTTATCGAAAGCGGCCTGAGCTTCCTGGGTGTGGGACCGCCGCCGCCGAATCCCAGTTGGGGAACGTTGCTCAATTCGGGCAGAACCAACCTGCAGATGTGGTGGTTGATTTTGTTCCCGGGCATGGCGATTTTCCTGGCCGTGCTGGCGTACAACTTGATTGGGGAAGGTTTGCAGGAGGCGACCGATCCGCGCTTGAAAGAGGCGGGGCGGTGAAAGAAGTGTGAGAGTAAGAGGGTGTGAGAGTCACGGGGAGAGACTTGGCGGAGAGGCACTCTTTACTTTGCCCGCTTCGATTCATTCCACACTCACACGCTCATACCCTGGCACTCTCACACGGCACCGGGCTCACCTGTTTTTCTGGGTCACCCCATGCAAACTATCGCCGAGTTGCTCGCCATTCACCCGCAAATCGGCCGCGTCGAATGGATCGGGGCTAGCCCGGCCCGGCGAGCTCCGGTTCAATCTCTCTCGAGCACGCTCATCGAAGCAGGTATCGGACTGGCAGAAGATCACCACGCGCGGAGTGGTCGCTCGAAGCGGCAAGTCACGCTGATCCAGTGGGAGCATCTGGCGGTCGTGGCCTCCATCTTGGGGCGAGATACTATCGCGCCAGAACTCATCCGGCGCAATCTCGCGATCTCGGGAATCAACATTTCGGCGTTGAAGGACCAGCAATTTCGGATCGGCAAGGTGTTGCTGGAAGGAACGGGGTATTGCCACCCTTGTTCCCGGATGGAAGAAGTTCTAGGGCCCGGTGGTTACCAGGCCATGCGCGGGCATGGAGGGATCACCGCACGGGTTCTGGAGGGAGCTGAAGTTACGCTGGGGGACGCCGTGAAGTGGGTGGCGAAGCCGTAATCGATCTTGTCATTGTACGACGGGTCTCCTGGCCCATCCGAGCCTGTAACAGTTGGCAACACAATCCAAGAATCCTCGCGATCTTCGCGCAGCGCCAGGATGCAGTTTAAAGAGCGACGTCTCTTTACTCCCACGCTTTTGGTGAAGGCAAGTCGGCGCTCTGCGAAGTTCGCGGGAGATGAAGGTTTTTGGAGCAGAATGTTACGGCACTCGGACGGGCCTGGAGACCCGTCCTACGACGCCATGCGATACTTCTTGACATTTCGCTTGACATAAATGTTAAAATCGTTAAATTGGGATAAATCGGACATGTTCATTGCGAACATTGCCGTCACGCGTCTCTCAGCGCGTGGTGGGAACTCAGGCTTGTTAAAAATCTCTCCCTGAGTTTGGTGGTACCGAATCGTCCAGGCGATTTCAGGTGACCACAAACGCTCTCTCAACAGCCCGGTGATGTCGCGCGCCGACCGTCGGCGCGGACCCCATTGACAGGGTTGACTGAGAGGGCTGGGTTCGATGCCTGCCGAGAATCTATCTGCCGATGCGCTACGCTCGTCATCGGCGAGCTGCAATTTGTTTCATACTGGCCGTTGTCGCGAGTTGTCCTCGCTGTTAGCGGGCGAGTTGGCGGCGGCCGAAAGTTCCGGAGACCGGCAGGCGTTCATTGCCTCGGCGAACGACCTGGCCTGTGCGCATCGTGCCGCGGGTGACCATGAAACGGCCGCCTACTTTCAACTGTTGGCCGCGACTTCTGAACGCGACGGGATGTCCGGGAGGATCTCGGCGACCTCGTTGGGCAACCTGGCGTGTGACGCCTTGCAGGCGGGTCGCTGGGCCGTGGCGGAGAGCCTGTTATGGAAGTCGCTACTGGCGGAATTGGCGGCAGGAAATGCACTGGGTGCCGCAGCGGATTGGGCGAATCTCGGCCTGATTGCGGGCCTGCTGGGGGAACTGTCCGAGGCCAAGGAACGGTTGTGGTATGCCCTGAAGCTGCATCGTCAACAGGGGGATGATTTCCATGTGGCGCTCGATCTCTGGCATCTCGGTCAGTTGCTGGAAATTGACGGCGACTGGCTGCGAGCGAAGAAGTTGTTTCGACGCTCGGCGTTGCTCTTCGCGGAGATCGGCCATTCACAACTGCAGCACGAGGCGGCATCACGCGCACGCTTGAATGAGGCTCGGGCGGCGGTGTTGGCGTTTGATGTGCGGTTGAATTAGTCCTCAGTTGATTGCGAGTCAGGCGCGGAGCAGACTCGCAGCAATTAAGAACAGTTTTGGGCCACAGAATGACACAGAAGAAACACAGAACTGGGAAGCAAGATTTCCTCTGACGTCTGTGTTTCTTCCGTGTCATTCTGTGGCAAAAATCCTCTTTGGGCGATCAGGAATTTCCCTGCTCTGGACCGCAAAGAATTCGACGGCCGGGGCGGCCATCCTACGTGGACGCTAATGCGTTCCGGCTGATCGCCGCAGCAGGACAATTGGCAGTCGTTGGTCGGTCTTCCACAAGTCGCCGCCGCCGTTGTGGCCGGTCGGGTGAGTTTGAAATTGGGCTTTCCAGTAGATCTGCTCGATCGAACCGCTCCGTTCCAGATCGCCGAGAAGTTTGTCGCGTTCGGCGTCGACGTCCGAATCGATGTGATGCGTGATCTGGCCTGTGGCGTGACTGAAGCCGATCCGTTTGTCGTAGGTCACGGCGCCGATCCACAGCGGATTGCCCGAGCGGTCGACTTTCTCGCTCTTCCAGAAGCGGACGTGGTGCCGTTTGCTGGGGTTGTTGCCGACGGGCTGCTCAAACGCCAGATCTTGCTTGTGCCCCTTGAGGTACAGGCTGCTTACGGGTGCCTCCTTATATGGTCGACGCAGGACACTGGCGCCGGCAATCTTGAGGGAGCTCTTCAATGAAAGTGCATCGGCAGGCAGCCAGTCCGATTTCACCAGCGCCTGCACCAGATCTTCTTCTCTGCCGATCGCGGCAATGTTTAGCGGATCGCCCGGGTGACCGTTGCGGGTTTGACACACTGTCGGGGAATGGTCGAGGGCCGGGTGGTAATGGGCGTACCCTCGCCAGACCAGCGGCAGGACACCGTAGGCGATCAACAGATAGACCAGCAACGTGTTGATCAGCGCGACGCGAGACCGATGGATGACTCCCCATTTATGTCTCCAGCGTTCCGATGGTGCACTCTGAGTGTTGGAGGGCGGCATTTTGAAGACGTTCTGGATAAGAGAGAATGGGTGGTTTGTTCTGGAGTTGCGCGCAGGACGTAACTGATGGGAGGGCGAGGCTCCCGCCGAGCCTAAAGCGACCGCAGGTCGGAGTCCGCCGGAGGCATTAAATCCAGCCTCCGGCGGACTCCGAGCTAAAGCTCGCTTTAGGCTCGGCAGGAGCCTCGCCCTCCCAACTCTGACTCAGGCTACAGGAGCTATCGCGCCGCCTCTGGACATCGTGGATGAGCGATCTTATAGTGGGCCAGCGCTCGGCGTAAAGTTCTCCCATTCAGGCACCTGTGACGCGTCATGAAAAATGGTGTGCTCCCTGTCGATTGTGAAAACTCCCCATGATCCGTTAGCCGCCGCGGGCGACCAAGTGTGTCTGCGGTCAGTTCCGAGTCCGATTTCTGACGTCGTGACCCTGGCGGGGCCAGCCGGTTTCCACGCGATTCCTCTTCTACCGTCTGGGATACTGTTCCATGAGACGTTCCTCTTTCGCACGATACCTGCTGTGCGGCTGCCTGGCTGGCCTGTCGCTGTTTGCGGGATGTGCCCGCCCTGCCCCGCCGCCGGTCGAAGCCCCGCCGCCGAAAGTCACTGTCAGTTTGCCCGTGGAACGTGAAGTGACGGACTACGCCGACTTCACGGGACGGACAGACTCGAAGAATGCCGTGGAAATCCGGCCGCGAGTGACCGGCTATTTGACCAAGATGCCTTTTATCGAAGGTGCCGAAGTCAAGAAGGATGATCTGCTGTTCGAGATCGATCCGCGTCCCTATCAGGCGCAGTTGGACAGGGCGTCGGCCGACGTGAAACTGTCTGAAGCCAGTTTGAAGCTGGCTAAGATCGTCAATGCTCGCGGAAAGGATGTCTTCAAGCGGAATCCAGGCGCGATCAGCCAGGAGGAGCTCGATAAGAATCAGGCGGGCGAAGAACAGGCGGTGGCCCAGTTGGCGGCCACGACAGCGGCGATGGAAAGCCACAATCTGAATCTGGAGTTCACCCAGATCAAGGCCCCGGTCGACGGTCAGGTCAGCCGTTATATGCTCACTCTGGGGAATCTGGCGACCCAGGACCAGACGCAATTGACGACGCTGGTGGTGCTGGACCCGATGTATGCCTACTTCGAAGTCGATGAAAATACGATCCTGCACATCGTCCGGCAGCTACTACCTGAAACCAAGGATGCTTTGCGAACCAAACAGGTTCCCGTGATGATGGGGCTGGCGGATGAAGAGGGGAAGTTCACCTACACGGGGTACGTGGATTTTGCTGACAACCAATTGACGAGTGGTACGGGCACGCTGACGTTGCGCGGCGTGTTTGAGAACCCGATCACGAAGTCGGGCCGACGCCTGCTGCGTCCCGGGATGTTCGTGCGGATTCGACTCCCCATTGGCAAACCGCATCAGGGGTTGCTGGTCATCGATAAGGCCTTGTCCACAGATCAGGGGCAGAAGTATCTGCTGGTGGTGGATGATAAGAATGTCGTCCAATACCGCCGGGTCAAGACTGGGGCCTTGCAGGCAGATGGCTTGCGGGTGATTCAAGAAGGATTGCAGCCGCATGAAGCGGTGATCATCAGCGGGCTGCAGTTGGTGAGGCCGCTGATGAAGGTGGTACCGGAATCCGTTTCGATGCCGACCGCCGTTCCGTCCGAGGGCGAGAAAAAACCAGAACCAGCCGCAGCGCCGAAAGCCGCTCCCGCGAGCAAGTGACCGTGCGCGTCGGGGCCTTTTACCACTGCGGCCAGAACTCTGGGCGACTTCTGCTACGACACCCAAAGGGTTAGTTGTGATCTCTCGCTTCTTTATTGACCGGCCGATTTTTGCTTCGGTGCTGTCGATCGTGATCGTGCTGGCTGGAGCGCTGGCACTGATCTCGTTGCCGATCGCGCAGTATCCGCCGATCGCACCGCCGACCGTGCAGGTGTCGTGTACGTACCCGGGAGCCAGTGCGCAGGTGGTCGCCGATACGATTGCGGCCCCGATCGAGCAGCAGGTCAATGGCGTCGAGAACATGCTCTACATGTCCTCGCAGTGCGGCAACGATGGCTCCTACACGCTGATTGTCACGTTCGATCTGGGGACCGATCTCAATACGGCCCTGGTGATGGTGCAGAATCGGGTTTCGCTGGCCCTGCCCCAGTTGCCAGATTCGGTACAGAAGCAGGGACTGACAATTAAGAAGAAGTCGCCCAATATTCTGTTGCTGGTGAACTTCTTCTCGCCGAATGGTCGTTACGACGACCTCTACATGAGCAACTACGCGACCATCAATGTCAAAGACGAACTGTTTCGTCTGGAGGGCGTGGGTGACATTAACTATCTGGGCCAGCGCGATTACAGCATTCGCGTCTGGCTGGATCCGCAACGTCTGGCGGCGCGCGGCATCAGCGCGATGGAAGTGACGCAGGCGATTCAGAACCAAAGTCTCGCGGCGGCACCGGGGCAGGTGGCACAAAGTCCTAATGGCTTGGCCCCTGGATTTCAGACTCCGATCGATGTCCTGGGACGTTTGAGCGAACCGGACCAGTTCGGCGAGATCATTATCAAAATCATTCCGCCGGGTGCCAATTCCATCGCACCGCAGTTCGTTCGCTTGCGCGACGTCGCGCGGATTGAACTGGGATCGCAGCAGTATTCGCAATTTGCGACGACGGATGGCAAGCCCACCGTCGGTCTCGCCGTCTATCAGCTTCCCGGGACCAATGCGCTGGATGTCGCCAACCGCGTGCGGGCGAAGATGGACCAGTTAAAGAAGCGGTTCCCGGAAGATCTGGATTACGGCATTTACTACGACACGACGCCGTTCATCGAAGAGTCCGTTAAAGACGTCGTGAAGACGTTGCTCGAAGCGATTGTGCTGGTCGCGATCGTGGTGCTGGTATTTCTGCAAAGCTGGCGAGCGACATTGATTCCCCTCATTGCGGTCCCGGTTGCGATTGTGGGGACCTTCGCCGTAATGGCTGTCGTCGGTTTCAGTTTGAACAATATTTCATTGTTCGGCCTGGTTCTGGCGATTGGCATCGTGGTCGATGATGCAATTGTCGTGGTCGAGAACGTCGAACGGTGGCTGGCGCAGGGGCTCGCCCCGCGCGAGGCCGCACGAAAAGCGATGGACGAGGTCACCGGCCCGGTCATTGCCGTCGCCCTGGTGCTGTGTGCCGTGTTTATTCCCTGTGCGTTCATCTCGGGGATCACGGGCCAGTTCTTCCGCCAGTTTGCCGTCACGATTGCCGTGTCGACAGTCTTTTCGGCATTGAATTCATTGACCCTCAGCCCGGCCCTCGCCGTGATTTTGTTACAGCCGCACGGGGCGAAGAAGGATCTCTTGGCCCGGCTGCTGGAGTTCACTCTGGGTTGGTTCTTCCGCCTCTTCAATTGGAGTTTTGAGAAAGGGACCTGGGTCTACACGTGGATCGTCGGCTGGTCGTTGCGGCTGGCTGTGCTCGTGCTGTTGATGTATGGCGGATTGCTGGGTGTTACCTATTTCATGTTCAACAAGGTACCAACGGGATTCGTGCCGCAGCAGGATCAGGGGTGGCTGCTGGTCAGTGTGCAGCTGCCCGATTCGGCCTCGGTGCAGCGGACCCGGTCTGCGATGCGGCAGATCGAACAGATTGCCGCCAAGACCCCGGGAGTGGCTCATACGAACGCCATTTCTGGTTTGTCCGTGTTGCTTTCTTCGAACAGTTCGAACTTTGGTTCGATGTTCGTCATCTTAAAGCCGTTCAACGAACGCAAGAGTCATGAATTACGAGCCGACGCGATCATGGCCAGCTTGCGCAAGCAATATGGTGAGCAAGTCAAAGATGCGACGGTGATGGTCTTCGGTGCGGCTCCTGTACCGGGTATTGGCCTCGCGAGCGGTTTCAAGCTGCTCGTCGAAGACCGTGGTTCGCTGGGTTTGCAGCCGTTGCAAGAGGGTTCGGATGCGCTGATCCGTGAAGCCTTGAAGGTCAAAGGACTGCTGGGGGTCTCGACGATGTTCCGGTCGAACACTCCTCAATTACACATGGATATTGATCGGTCTAAAGCCAAGGCTCTGGGGGTGTCGATTGACGATCTCAACAATACGCTGCAGACGTACCTGGGATCCACATTTGCCAATAACTTCAATCAGTTCGGCCGCTACTGGCAGGTCAATGTGCAGGCGGATTTGAATTTCCGCGATCGGGCCGAGGCCATCAACTTACTGCAGGTTCGCAACGACAAAGGCCAGATGGTGCCGGTGGGAACGCTGGTCCGCATCAAGGATATCGGCGGGCCTGTCATGATTACACGTTACAACCTGTACCCCGCCGCGGCGATCAACGGTGTGGCCCATCCGCTGTATCTCAGCTCGGGTCAGGCCATCTCGATTCTGAATGATCTGGCCGAGAAGAATCTGCCTCGTTCGATGAAGACCGAATGGACCGAACTGACCTACATGCAGATCAAGGCCGGTAATACGGCGATGTTCGTGTTCGCTGCCGCTGTGGTGTTTGTGTTCCTGGTACTGGCGGCCCAGTATGAGAGTTGGACTCTGCCGCTGGCGGTGATCCTTGTAGTGCCCATGTGCTTACTATGTTCGATCGTCGGTGTCGCCCTGCGGCATCTGGCGATGGACATTTTCGTGCAGATTGGTTTCGTAGTATTGGTCGGCCTGGCGTGTAAGAACGCGATCTTGATTGTGGAATTTGCGAAGCAACTGCATGAAGAAGGTCAGTCCTGTTTCGACGCGACCGTGCAAGCGTGCGGCTTGCGTTTGCGGCCGATCCTGATGACCTCGTTCGCGTTTATCCTGGGCGTCGTTCCGATGGTCGTCGCAGAAGGAGCCGGGGCCGAGATGCGCTGGTCGTTGGGGACGGCCGTGTTCAGCGGGATGTTGGGCGTGACGCTGTTCGGCATCTTCCTGACGCCAGTGTTCTTCTATGTGATTGAATCCATCGGCGAGATGTCGATCTTCCGCCCACAATATACCCAGTTATGTATATCGCTGGTCTTCGGTGGCAGTGCCGGACTGTTGATGGGATATCTGGCCTACAAGATCGGATTCCCGCATTTGCATTGGGCATTAGTGGGGGGACTGGCATTAGGCATCGGGACCGCGTCACTCGTGCAACGGCATCGAAGAATGAGGCTGAAGCACCTGAAGTGAAGGGGATCTCAAAGTAGAGTTCCCGACAATGACCCCCTCTCCCCGGAGTACCAGGGCGAGGGGAGTAAGAGTTACGTCGTAAGGTACGTGGATATAGAGGAAACGTCGTGATCTCTCACTTCTTTATTGATCGCCCGATCTTCGCTTCGGTCCTGTCGATCGTGGTCACGCTCGCCGGTGCTGTCGCGGCGTTTACGTTGCCCATCGCTCAGTATCCTGATGTGACCCCTCCCACGGTGCTGGTCACCGCCTTCTATCCGGGGGCCAATGCGCAAACGGTGCGCGACACCGTTGCCGCGCCTATCGAACAACAAGTCAGTGGCGTCGAGAACATGGTCTACATGTCGTCTCAAGCCACGAACGACGGTGTCTATACGCTGACCGTCACCTTCAAACTGGGCATGGATTCCGACATGGCTCAGGTGCTGGTGCAGAATCGCGTCCAGCTGGCGACCCCCGTGATTCCCAGCCTTGTCCAGCGGCAGGGCATCAATGTGAAGAAGATGTCCCCCAGTACGATGATGATCGTCAATCTGGTTTCTCCCGATAAACGGTACGACGACATCTACCTCAGCAATTACGCCACGATTCAGATCAAGGATGAACTCGGCCGTCTGGAAGGGGTGGCCAATGTGTCGTACCTCGGTGAGCGTGATTACAGCATGCGGGCCTGGTTGGATCCCACCAAGATGGCGTCACTGTCGCTGGGGGTGAGTGACGTCGTCAATGCGATCAGCGAACAGAACCTGCAGGTGGCAGCCGGTCAAATTGGTCAGGAGCCGGTCAACCCGGGCCAGCAGTTTCAATTGACGATCAATACGCTCGGCCGGCTGATTGATGTCGACCAGTTTGGTGACATCATCCTCAAGGCGACCGACAGCGGTAAGCAGGGGAATGCGTCGAGCATCGTGAGGCTGCGGGATGTCGCCCGGATTGAACTGGGTTCACAGCAGTACGACCAATCCTGCACGATGGACGGCCAGCCGTCAGTGGCCCTCTCCATCTATCAACTGCCCGGTTCGAATGCGATCCAGACGGCGAAGGGCGTCTATGACAAGATGGAAGAGCTCAAGAAGCGTTTTCCAGAGGGACTCGATTACGAGATCGTCTATGACACCACGCCGTTCATCAAGGAATCGATCATGGAGGTCTTTAAGACCCTGCGTGATGCGATCATCCTGGTGGGCATCGTGGTCTTGGTGTTCCTGCAGAACTGGCGCGCGACCCTGATCCCATTGATCGCAGTGCCGGTGGCGATTGTCGGTACATTTGCGGTCATGTCGGCCGTCGGGTTCTCATTAAATAACCTCTCCCTGTTCGGCCTGGTGTTGGCGATTGGTATTGTCGTCGATGATGCCATCGTGGTGGTCGAAAACGTGGAGCGTTGGCTGCACGAAGGACTCTCTCCGCGAGACGCAGCCCGCAAGGCGATGGACGAGGTCACCGGTCCCGTGATCGCGATTGCCCTCGTGCTGTGTGCGGTGTTCGTCCCCTGTGCCTTCATCACCGGCATCACGGGTGAATTCTTCCGTCAGTTTGCGATCACGATTGCCGTGTCGACACTGATCTCGGCGTTTAATTCGATCACGCTCAGCCCCGCGTTGGCGGCCCTGCTCCTCAAGCCGCATGGATCGAAACGTGACCCACTGACGTGGTTGTTGGATATGACCCTGGGCTGGTTCTTCAAGCTGTTTAACAAGAGTTTCCAGATTGGAACCGATTGGTACGTGGGCATCATCAAGATGATGTTGCGGACAAGTGCGATCGCGTTGCTGGTTTACGGCGGGTTGCTGTACCTGACCTACTACGAGTTCACCCATGTGGCGACCGGCTTCGTTCCGCAGCAGGATAAAGCCTATCTGATGTTGAACGTGCAGTTGCCCGACTCGGCGTCGGTGCAGCGGACGCAACAGGTGATGAAGCAGATTGAATCGCTCGCCCGCGAGACCGAAGGGGTCGCTCATACCGTAGGGATTTCGGGGCAGTCGCTGATCCTCAATGCGAATGCTCCCAACCTGGGTTCGATGTATGTGATGCTCAAGGAATTCCATGAGCGACATGGTCCCTCGCTGTCGGCGAATGGGATTGCCGATATCTTGCGGCAGAAATGTCGCGACTCTGTCCGGGATGCGTCGGTGACTGTATTTGGAGCCCCGCCCATCGACGGCCTCGGAACCACCGGCGGCTTCAAGATCATGATCGAGGATCGCGGGAACCTCGGCCTGAATGACCTGCAGCGGATCAGCGATCAGATCGTGGATGATGCCAATAAAACGCCTGAATTACAGGGCGTATTCAATAGCTCACGAGCCAACACTCCCTGGTTGCATCTGGAAGTGGACCGGACGAAATGCCTGGCGGTGGGAGTGCCGTTGAGCGATGTCTTTAACACGTTGCAGGTCTATCTGGGTTCCTACTACGTCAACAACTTCAACGATTTTGGCCGGTCGTGGCAGGTGAATGTCATGGCCGACGCCCGCTATCGGGCCCGGGTGGAAGACATCCTGCAGCTGAAGGTGGCGAACAAATCGAAGCAGATGATTCCGCTGTCGACGCTGATCATTGCCAAGGACAGCAGCGGCCCGTTGATGCTGGCCCGCTATAACATGTATTCGGCGACGGCGTTGACCGGCAACCTGGCACCGGGGGCGAGCTCCGGCGACGCCATTCGCGTCATGCAACAGTTAGTCGACAAGAACCTGCCCCGTTCGATGGGGTCCGACTGGACCGAGCTGACCTATATGCAACTGCAGGCGGGTAACACGGCCATGTATGTGTTTGCTCTCGCCGTGGTGTTCGTGTTCCTGGTCCTGGCGGCACAATATGAAAGCTGGAGCCTGCCGCTGGCCGTGATCCTGGTGGTGCCCATGTGCCTGCTCTGTTCGGTCATCGGGGTCAAGTATGCCGAGATGGACGTGAATATCTTCACCCAGATCGGCCTGGTTGTGCTGGTCGGACTGGCGAGTAAGAACGCCATCCTCATCGTGGAATTCGCCAAGCAACGGCAGGATGAAGGTGCTACTCGATTGACGGCGACGATCGATGCCTGCCGTCTGCGCCTGCGGCCGATCCTGATGACATCGTTCGCCTTCATCCTGGGCGTCGTACCGCTCGTGATCGCCCAAGGGGCCGGTGCCGAGATGCGACGCACGCTGGGGACGGCCGTCTTCAGCGGCATGTTGGGCGTCACGATCTTCGGGATCTTTTTAACGCCCGTGTTTTATTATGTGATCGCCTGGCTGGGAGTCACCAAAACGCCAACCATCGGAACACCAGACGTGGCCGAATTAGAGAAGATGCCGCCGCAAGAAGGCCATTAAGCCAAGGGACCAATACAAAGAGTTTTTTGGAACACTGATCTTCGCTAATCAACACTGATCAGAACAGAGGAAATCAGGTCGGGATCCAAACCGGAAATCTTCCGGATTAGTGTGGATTAGCGAAGATCAGTGTTCCAAAAACTCTTCGTAATTCCTGCAGTTGGGAAGCGGATGCTCGTTGGAGCGAGTGACGTGCAAAACCCTGAAGAATGCATTTTAGCCACGGATTAACACCGATTAAACACGGATGGGATCATCGTTGACTGAGGCCATGTTGGCGGCGGCAACTCAACACGACCGATCCTTGGCTGGTTACCACAATCTGACCGGGCACGTCTTCTTGCAATAATCGTCGCAGCAGCCGCGTTGAACGCTGGGCGCGCACGGCGCGATCTTCTTGCTGTAGTCGTCACAGCAAGTCCGCGGTGAATAGCACGGCGTGAATGGCGTCGACTTCTTGCAATAGTCGTCCCCCAGGCACTTCCACGAATCGTTACAATGGAGACCCGTCGTACACCAGGTTCGCGGTCCGGTCGAGGGTCTCGAATACGATTGCGCTCGAGCTTTTAACGTGACCGTTGGTAGTGAGATGAGCACCACCGCGATCCATATCCAATTGCGTTGCCACATTGTCTTGTTCCTATCTCTCACTGCAGAGTGAGCCTGCTCGAGGCCGGCAGGGTTACTCGTTGTTTGCGGGAGGCGGCGCGGGTGGCGCTTCACCTGGTACTTCTGGAGCCGGCACCGGTTCGCCTAGCGGGATGGCGGGTGGGGCCATGGGGTATTCGCCCAGTTGAGCCGCGCCGGGCGCTTCGTAATCCATCCGCAGTTGCCAGCCGCCGCCGAGTGCCTTGTAGACCTGGATCAGTCCCTGCGCGATGTCTCCTAGTGAGAGCGCCAGCAGGATCTGTTGCTGCACGAGGTTCTGCTGCAGTAAAGCCACGCGGTTAAAATCGGTGGCCCCTGCTTTATACAGAGTGACCGCGACCTTGACGGCCTTTTGGGCGGCGTCCACGCTTTCCCCCAGATCGGCCGCACGTCGTTGTTGCCAGAGGAACTGCACCAGCCCGTTTTCCACTTCCACATGAGCCTGCAGCACGGCGTTCTGATATCCGGCCACGAATTCCTCGAACTTGGCATTCTGGAAGCCGACGTTGTTCTTAATGCGGTTGTAGTTCAGGATCTTCCATTGGAATTGCGGTCCAATCGAACCGTTAAAGGCCAATTGCGAGAACATGTCCTGGAAGTTGCGGGACGAATAGCCAACCGACCCGAGGATCGAAATCGCGGGGTAAAAGTCGGCTTCAGCGATTCCAATCTGAGCACACTGAGCGGCGGCAACCCGTTCTGCCTGCCGCACATCCGGCCGGCGACGTACCAGATCTGCTGGAACACCCAACGCCACCTCTTTGGGCGCAGTGGGAATGGGCCCCAGTCCCAGGAGGGGAGTCAGGTCTTCCGTGGGAATACCCATCAGAATGCACAATTGGTTGGCGGCGGTCCGCATGTTGATCTCGCGAACAGCGATCTCAGACCGCGTTTGCGACAGATTGCTCTGGGCTTGATCGACGTCCAGCTCGGTCGCCTGGCCGCCATTGAAGCGTGCCAGGGCGATGTCGTAGGTCTCCTGCTGAATCCCGACGTTAGTGCGAATATACACTAACTCTTGTTCGTGGGTCCGGTAGGCCACATAGTTGGAGGCAATGTCGCTGACCAACGTGACCAGAATGGCGTCGTAGGCTTCAATCGATGCATCCAGGTTATCATCCGCGGATTCGATGGCGCGTCGGAAGCGACCCCAGAAATCGAGTTCCCAGGCCAGATTGAAGCCCAGGCTGTAGATGGAGAAGTGACGTGTCGGAGTCGCAAACGCGTTGGGATTCGACAGGCTCACGGTACGTCGCGAGTAGCCGCCGACGAAGTCCTGCTGTTGGGGGAACAAGGTCCCCTTGGCAAATCCCAATTGATAACGCGCTTCGAGCA
Source organism: Planctomycetaceae bacterium (assembly GCA_021732415.1). Taxonomy (GTDB): domain Bacteria; phylum Planctomycetota; class Planctomycetia; order Planctomycetales; family Planctomycetaceae; genus JAKFVC01. The sequence goes on along the minus strand of JAKFVC010000011.1, from coordinate 20,600 downwards.
CGCGGAGCCCCGCCTGCTTCAGCGACAAGTTTTGCTCATAGCAGGTGGTGACCAGATTGTTGAGGACTGGATCGTTGAAGACATTCCACCAGTGACTGTCATCACCGTACTCACTGCGGACACGTGCATCGTTTGCGTCGATCCAGTTCGCGGCGGCAGCGGTGGGTGGGCGGCCAAAATTGACGCCGACCTTGAAGCCGTTGTTGATGTAGCCCCGGACCCCCGTCGTGCAGCCGGCAGCCGAGACCGCCAGGGAGGCCATGAATGCGCGGCGGGTCCATTGCGACCGGCGCGTGGGTTGAGCGATCAGTTCGCCTGTGCGAGACATCTTGGCGGTCGGCGCGCAGTCCTCGTGCGCCGGATCGCGGGATATTCCATCCATGGAATGATCTCCGAAGGGGGATCAGCATCCCCGGTATCAAACACGTATTAGCATCCCTGCCGAGTCTCTCGGAGTGAACGCTGGCCAATGTGCGACCTCTGTCGAGGCAGCGCCTGCCAGTGTGCTAACAACATCGTCATTCACGGCGATTCTTCTGCAATTGCCGCAATCCTTACCCAGCTTCCGAGTGGGTATTAAGCATTCGTGAGTGAAGGTTATCGCCGTACGATAGGCTTCCAGCCGGTCATGTTTTTGGGGAATGATAGGCTCGTGTCCTGTCACCGCCAGGAATTGGGATGCCACTGGCTATGCCAGTGCTTTTCCGGACATCCAGTCGATAGACGCCCGGCACTGGCATAGCCAGTGGCACCCGAGGAGAGCATATTGAGGAACTCGTGCCGTATTGATTGTTGGATGTCGGGACTGTGTCTTTGGACCCAGTGCTGGTTGCTTCAATACGGCCTGATTCATCACTAATGTCAGGACTTTGGGTGCCACTGGCTGTGCCAGTGCTTTGCTGGATAACGGATTGATAGACTCCCAGCACCGGCAGAGTCAGTGGCACCCAGCCCAAAAATCAAACGATGACAAGACACCGATAGCCTATCCTGCGGTTATAAACCGAACGGCGATTGAAGTGAACTGGCGATAAGGTACACTCACCGTTGACGCTGTGGCGGGCCGGCAGCGGTGACGTGTTTGTCGCGGGGAATCAGTTCGCAAATTAAGGAATTCGCCATGAGGTCACCTCAGACTCGCCGATCCGGATTCACGCTGGTGGAATTGCTGGCCGTTAACGCCGCCGTTTCGTTATTGGGGACGCAGATCTTTGACGCCATCCTCCAAACTCGGGAGGCCGCCAATCGAACCCAATGCATGAACCATCTCAAGATCATTGGGCTGGCGCTGCACAACTACCACGACTCGCAGGGGGCATTACCGCCGGGCTGGGTTGGGGGGGATGACAGTCCGAAGCAGCCCAATGTGTTCGGGCTGAATGGCTGGGGGATGCAGATGCGGCTGGCACCCTATTTGGATGAGGCTCCTCTCTTCAACGAGATCAATCATACGATCAGTGTGACCGACAAACAGAATGCCGCCGTGGTCAGCAAGGCGTTTGCGACGCTGCGTTGCCCCTCGGATCCATTTAACAAAAAGACGTGGATGCTGAAGGACGCCGATGGCAAAGACGTCGCCCAGGTGGGGACCGCCAACTATGTGGGGTCGTTTGGAACGGGCGACTTCGGGAAGTGTGAGAAAATGAAGCCCGGAGAAACCTGCGAGGGTGACGGGCTGTATTATCACAACTCATTCCTTCGGATGCGCGATATTAAAGATGGACTTTCCAATACTTTAGGAATTGGCGAGCGGTCCATGGGGGCAAAACTGGATCGGATGACGACCTGGAGCGGAGTCTTTCCCAAGGCGAAGTCGCCCTTCGCGCGCATCCTGGGGACCTCGGACCAGGCGCTAGACGCGAAAGAGAAAAACGTGTCGAGTTATGGCAGTGCTCATAAGGGACTGGTCTATTTTATCAACATGGACGGTTCTATCCGTGCGTTGAACACGGACACCGATTTGAAAGTGTTCCAGGCATTGACGACGCGGGCCGGCGGGGAAGAGATTTCGGAATAGAAATAACGCGTTAGTCGCGAGACAGTCAGTCACTTCAGGAATCCGCCATGCAGTCACATAGGATACGCCGTTCGGGATTCACGCTGGTGGAGCAATTGGCTGTCGGGGGAGGCGTGTTATTGTTGGGTTTCGTGGTCCTGATCGCCATTTTGCGATCGCGGGAGGTTGAGCATCGTAATCTGTGCAAAAACAATCTCAAGCAAATCGGAATGGCTTTACACAACTATCACTCCAGCTTCCTGGTATTTCCGCCGGGTTGGATTGGATGCGATTTGAATCCCAATCGGGCAAACGTTCTGGGAGTGACGGGCTGGGGCTGGCTGTCGCATCTGCTACCGCAGTTGGACGAAAGTGCCTTGTACAACGAGATCGACTTTTTGAGCAGTGTGTCTGACAAGGCGAACAGATCCATCGTCAGCAGATCGTTGTCCGTTCTGCGGTGCCCGTCAGATCCGTTCACCAGAAGGGGCTGGACGATTAAGGGTGCCGACGGGAAGGCCATCGCGCAGGTCGGGACTGCAAACTATGTCGGATCGTTCGGAACGAGTGACTTCGGCCAGTGCGAGAAGATGCAGCCTGGGAAGAGGTGTGTCGGCGACGGAGTTTTCTCCCACAACCGTGCGTTATCCATGCGGGACGTCAGAGACGGAACTGCTAATACCCTGGGAGTTGGAGAAAGATCTACGAGCGAGAGGCTTGATCGGATGACGACTTGGAGCGGTGTATTTCCCACCGCGAAGTCGCCGTTTGCCCGGATCCTGGGGACATCGGACCAGGCATTGAATGCGAAAGAGCTGAATGTTTCAGGGTATGGGAGTGCTCATCAGGGGATCTCACATGTCTTGATCATGGACGGCGCGGTACGGCCGTTGAGAACCGACATCGATTTGAATGTGTTACAAAAGCTGACGATGCGGGCTGATGAATCGAATAGTGAGCAAAGTTTTTGATAGAAGGTCTGTGGAGGCCTGTAGAATGGGCACTCTCTGCCCGTTGGAATTGCCGAGTTGAATGGGGGAGAGGGGCAAGAGTGCCCATCCTACTGACGAAGTTGGGGAGCAAAGAAGTCGAAGTGCGCATGCGGGAATCGCGTTTGAGATGTTGCGGCCTCTGAGTTGTTGCCCCATTCGGAGTGACGGACTATCGAAAGAAGGGCCGTTTTTTCAAAGGGGTCAAAGAATTCAAAGAGTGCGCGACAATTGAGTGTCCGTTGAATGGTGGCCTCGGCCGTCCTACTGCGAAGGGACCAAAGAATTCAAAGAGGTCAAAGAAGTCGCGAGAGAATTCGAACGGTCTGCTCAATAGCCGAACTAGCGACTGCCGATGAAAGGCACTTCATGATTGACGACTTCGAACACAGTGTGGCCTTCACTGAAACGAGCGTATCGCATTATGCGAGAGGTGTTTATGTCGATTTCGGAGCGTGTGATGATCTCCGGAACACCACGCGGAATTGAATTTTCGGCATCTTTTGTTACAGTGTTGCAATGAAATACAGGTATCGCTAGGTGCGGGATAGGTTTCCGTGCTGAGATGTGCGAGTCCCTGGATGGGAATTGATTTTACTCGCTAGTCGGGGTTTTTGGCTGAGTTGGCGATCGAGCAACCATCGCCGACACGTCGCAAAGAATTCAAAGAAGTCGAAGAGTTCAAAGAAGTCGAAGAGTTCAAAGAATTCACGCTGACGTAAACCAGTCCAACTCGTCCGAAGAGTAAAAGTAATGCAGCCGGTGCGGCTGTGGAGAAAGTCGTTCATGTCGATTACGAAAGAGAAGAAGACGTCGCTGATTGGGGATTTTCGGCAGAATGAAGCCGATACCGGGTCAGCTCAGGTGCAAATTGCGGTTTTGTCACACCGAATTTCGCAACTGACGGAGCATTTGAAGTCGCACTTGAAAGATCATGCCGGCCGCCGTGGTTTGCTGATGCTGGTCAGTCGTCGTCGCCGGTTGCTGGACTTCCTGCGGGCGACCGATCACAAGAGCTACCTCGACATGTTGAAACGCCTCGAACTGCGTAAGTAGTTCCGGTGCCAGTGTTTGTATCAGTGCGGCCGGAAGATCTCGGCCGCGCCCCACCGGTCTTTGGTGGTGGCAGTGGCATGGTGATGTCCACAGAGAGTATCAGGTTGCTTCGTAGAGTCTTTTTCAGATTGAAAGAACTCTCCGCTCCGAGCCTGAGCTGTTCTCATCAACGTGGCAAACCACTCGCTGGCCTGTGGAAATCCCAGGGACGGGAATGCGTTGCACGTTGCGCTGTCACCAATCTCGGTGACGGGCAGACTCATTTCCAGCCAGTTGAATCTGTATTGAAATCCAGACCCCGAATTTTGCGAGATACTCCCCGGCTGACGGCGCGGGTGTCTCGAAAATTCCGGCCGTCCTTGAAGGACGTTTCCGCTGGGGGTTCATGGGCCAATCGTATGTCTTCAGTTGTTCCGCCTGGGCCGCTGGCCCGCGGGGCGACGCAACTGAGCGTACATTCTCGGTCTTCTGAAGAAGAAACTCACATCGCCAATTGTTGTCATGTGGAAAATGTTGTTGTATCGGAAAAGAAATAAGTAGTAGGAAGCAGGGTAAAAACAGTGAAAGTTACCGTAGAACGTGAATTTGGCGGCCGGAAGCTCAGTCTGACGACGGGCGAAATGGCGAAGCAGGCGGCAGGGTCCGTCCTGGTGCAATATGGCGAAACAGTCGTCTTCGTGGCGGCTCAGAATGGTCCGGCGAAACCGGGCCAGGACTTTTTCCCGCTGACCGTCGATTACCGCGAACGTTCGGCTGCGGCCGGTAAGTTCCCCGGTGGTTTTCTGAAGCGTGAAGGTCGCCCCACTCTGAAGGAAGTTTTGACCGCCCGTTTGACAGACCGTCCGATTCGTCCCCTCTTCCCCGAGGGCTACATTGAAGAACTTCAGATCATGTCGAACGTGCTCGCCAGCGACGGCGAAAACGATCCCGACGTGTTGTCGATCATCGGTGCCAGCGCCGCCCTTGGCCTGTCGCCCGTTCCGTTCCAGGGCCCGATTGCCGCCGTCCGCGTCGGTCGCGTGAACGATGAGTGGGTCTTGATGCCCACCCAGGCGCAGATTGAAGAGAGCGTTCTGGATCTGGTTGTCGCCGGTACCAAGACTTCGGTGTTGATGATCGAAGGCTTCGCGGCCCAGATGCCCGAAGACGAGATGGCCGACGCGATTATGTATGCCCACTCGCAGATCATAATTCTGTGCGAAATGCAGGATGAGTTCCTGGCTCAGGCCAATCGTCCGAAGACCCCCTTCATCCCCAAGGCCAGCAACCCGTTCGACGCCCCGCTGCGTGAAGAATTTTACGCCCAGGTGCGTGAAGCGAAGGCCATCAAGGTCAAGCACGAACGTAACGACAAGGTCGCCGCGTTGAAGGCCGAAGCCAAGGCCAAGTACTTCCCCGAAGGTGCGGATGTCGCCGGCAACGGTGGTACTCCCCAGGAGTTCTCGGTCGCTTTCGACAATGTCGCTTACAAGGCCATCCGCGAGTTGATCCTCACCGGAACCCGTCCTGACGGTCGTGGTCTGGCCGATCTGCGTGCGGTCAGCTGCTCCGTCGGTGTGCTGCCCCGCGTGCATGGTTCGGCTCTGTTTACCCGTGGCGAAACACAGTCGTTGTGTACGATCACCCTGGGTACGCCGCGCGACGAACAACGCGTCGATGGCCTGTTCGAAGAGTATTCGAAGCGGTTCATGCTCGACTATTACTTCCCGTCCTACTCGGTCGGTGAATGCCGTCCGATTCGTGGACCGGGACGTCGTGAACTCGGTCACGGTGCTTTGGCCGAACGGTCAGTGGCCTCGATCGTGCCCCCCGGCGACAAGTTCCCGTACACCATCCGTGTCATCTCCGACATCATGGAATCCAACGGCAGCAGCTCGATGGCTTCGGTCTGCAGTGCCACTTTGGGCTTGATGGATGCCGGTGTGCCGATTTCGCAGCCGGTCGCTGGTATCTCCATCGGCCTGGTGAAGGTGGAAGACAAGTTCGTCTTGTTGACCGACATCATTGGTGATGAAGATCACTACGGTGATATGGACTTCAAGGTGGCCGGTACGCAAAAGGGTGTGACCGGTATTCAGCTCGATCTGAAGATCGACGGTATCAGCGAGCAGATCATTCGTGAGACGCTGGTCCAGGCCCGTACGGCCCGGATCGACTTGCTCAAGACGATGCTGTCGGCCATCCGCCGTCCGCGGTCTGACATCGCCGAGACCGCTCCTCGTTTGTTGATGACCAAGATCGATCCGCAAAAGATTGGTCTGTTGATTGGTCCGGGCGGCAAGACGATCCGCGCGATTCAGGAAGAAACCGGCACGACCATCGACATCAAGGACGATGGCACCGTGACGATCGCCTGCAGCGAGAAGGCCGGAGCCGAAGACGCTTTGGGCCGTATCGAAGCCATGACCGAAGAGATCAAGGTTGGCAAGATCTACACCGGTCGCGTGAGCTCGGTGAAGGACTTCGGTGCCTTCATTGAAATCGCCCCGGGCAAGGACGGCTTGTGTCACATTAGTGAACTGTCGGACGGCTTCGTGAAGTCGGTCGGCGAGATCTGCAAAGAGGGCGACAAGCTGACGGTGAAGGTCATCGCTGTGGATGAACAGAACCGCGTGAAGCTGTCTCGCAAGGCCGTGTTGATCGAACAGGCCGAAGCCGCGGAAGCCGCCAAGTAATTTTCAAAAATTGGCGACAGTTATTTCGAATTCCGCAGCCCGGTTGTTATTGAACAGCCGGGCTGTTTGTCCGTAGTTGATGAATTCGGAATATCTCACGCAAAGGCGCCAAGGCGCCAAGAAGAGCATGTTTTTACCCGGTTGAGCAACGTAACTTGGCGCCTTGGCGCCTTTGCGTGAGATTATTCTTTTATTTCTGATAGGTTTGTATTTACGATCACTCCGAGTCCGGAGTTAAGCGCTTGCACGTAGCCCAGGACAACGAAAATGAGCGAACCGTTTTCTGACGACGAGCGACAACGACTTCTGGCGCAATACGCCGAAATCGCCTCGCTGGCCGGCGGTCTGGCTCATGAGATTAAGAACCCGCTCTCCACGATCGCGATGAACCTCGAGTTGCTCGTGGAGGATCTGGGCGAGGTGGAGTCTCCGCGCGAACGGCGGATGTTGTCAAAGATTGAGACGGTCCAGCGTTCGTGCAAGAGTCTGCAAAATATCCTCGACGACTTCCTGCAGTTTGCCCGTGCGGGTGAGCTCAATTCGGAGCCGGAAGATTTTAATGCGGTGGTCTCCGAATTCATCGATTATTTTCGCCCGACTGCAGAGGCCCAGAAGGTCGAGATCAGTCCTCATCTGGCGGCCAATCTGGTTCCCGTGCAGTTGGACCGGATCCTGTTTCGGCAGGTGCTGTTGAACCTGGCACTCAATGCCCAGCAGGCGATGCCGCAAGGGGGGTTGCTGGAGCTGCAGACATCTTTAAGCGATGGTTTTGTGCGGTTGGATTTGATCGACAATGGCTGCGGTATGGATGAACGGACCATGGGGAAGATGTTCCAGGTGTTCTTCTCGACCAAGCATCATGGGAGTGGTTTGGGACTGCCGACAGTGAAGAAGATCGTTGAGGCACATGGAGGTCGGATTACATGTCAAAGTGCGGTTGGTAAGGGGACGCGGTTTACGATTTTGTTGCCTGCGGCGGCCCAACCAATTTGAGATCAGACTGACGATGCAAAAACAATTATCCAGGCGAGCCGGGCGGCGTAGGCCCCTGGATTCTTTCAATTCAGTTTTGGAAACACAGAGGCACAGAGAACACAGAGGAATTGCCAACACTCTGTGTTCTCTGTGCCTCTGTGTTTCAATTTCTTCGTTCCCCAAAATAGCGTGAAAACAGTAGGAACGAAGAATCCGGGGGCTTACGCCGCCCGGCTCGCCTGATCAATGTTTATAGAGCGTTTCTTGCAACAGAAATAAGGCCTCCAATGGACACGGAATTCTCTGGTGAAACGATTTGCGCTCGTGGTGGTTGGGTTCCCAAGTTCGCGACGCAGACGAGCAATCCGCCCATCTATATGACGACCGCCTTCGATGTCGATGGGCTCGAGCAGCTCGACGACATCGCCAGTGGCCGCGTCGCGGGGTACATCTACACGCGCGACAGTAATCCCAATCATGAAGCCTTCGCGGCGGACGTCGCGCGGCTCGAAGGGGCGGAAGCGGCGGTGGCCTGTGCGTCGGGCATGGGGGCGATGACGGCTGTCCTGCTGGCTCATGTGAAGACGGGCGACCATGTCATCGCGGCGAAAGTGTTATACGGCCGCACGGGGCAGATGTTGAACCAGCTGCAGTCGCAATTTGGGGTGGAGGTCACGTTCGTCGATGCTCTTGATCCGGCAGCATTCGGACAAGCGGTGACACCGCGGACCAAGCTGGCGATTGTCGAAAACATCTCGAATCCGTTGATGGAAGTGGCTGACATCCCGGCTCTGGTGGCGGCTCTCGGTGAGGTCCCATTGCTGGTTGACAGCACGTTTGCGACGCCCGTCTTGCAGCGGCCGATAGAGCTGGGAGCGAAGCTGGTCTTTCATAGTGCGTCGAAGTATCTCAATGGGCATGGCGACGTGATGCTGGGAGTTGTCGCGGGTAACTACTCGGCGATTCGCAAGGTGCGGCAGATGATGGCCCTGTTCGGGATGAACAGCAATCCCATGGAATGCTGGCTGGCTTCACGCGGATTGAGGACCCTGCCGCTGCGTATGGCGCGGGTCTCGCAAACGGCGCAGGAGCTGGCGAATTACCTGCGGACTCTGCCGCAAGTGGCACGGGTCTTTTATCCGAGTTTGCCGGAACATACCACGCATGCCGCGGCGACTCGACTGTTACCCGCGGGGTTTGGCGGGATGTTGTCCTTTGAATTGCCTGGCGGTCGTGAGTCTGTGGCGAAGTTGTTTAAAGCCCTGGAAGAGATTCCGTTCTCGCCCACGCTGGCGGATGCTCGGACGACGGTGTCATATCCGACGGGGACGTCGCACAAGTTTATGTCTGCGGCTGAGCGGGCGAGCTTGGGGATCAATGATGGGTTGGTGCGGTTGTCGGTGGGGTTGGAGGATCTGGCGGATTTGAAGCGTGAGCTGCAGACGGCGTTGAATGTGTTGTAATTCGACATGTGGTCGGATGTAACTAATAAGTGAGAACTAGGTAAGCCGGATGGCGAAGGCACGAATTGTGTTGTTTTAAATAAATACCCCAACGGGGTTGTGCATCTAGCCCAGGGTTGCCCGCTTCAGCGAGCTACCCTGGGTGCGTATCCCAAGATGTTGTCGTACCTTGAAAGGGTTCCGTCTTCGGTTGGATCTCAAGGCATAAGACGCAACCCTTTCAGGGTAGAATTCGATGTTGATTCGATACCCAGGGTAGCCCGCAGGAGCGGGCAACCCTGGGCTATGATGCATATCCCCTTCGGGGAATTCATTCAATCAGCGGTCGTTTACTGCTATTAAAAGATGCAGACTAAACCGAACTTTGGAAATCCAAACCATCTCATCATATCGTACCCGTCCCTTAGCGTTTTCCTATGCCCATCTTTTCCATCTCAGATCTGGATGACTCGCGGCTTGATGTTTATCGGAACCTCAAGCAGACGAACCAGACGCGCTGGCAGCAGATCTTTATTGCTGAGGGGGAGAAGCTGGTTGAACGGTTGCTCGATAGCCGCTTTGAGACTCTGTCGATTCTGGCTGCGGAATCGCATGTCGAACGGCTGTTGCCTCGAGTACCAGCGGATGTTCCGGTTTATGTTGTGCGGGCTGGCGATGTTGATCAGTTGATCGGGTTTCAGTTTCACCGCGGGGTCCTGGCTTGTGGCCGACGTCCGGTCAATCCGACGTTCGAATCGTTGTGGCCGTCGTTCGATGAACCCTTAACCTTGGTGCTGTGTCCCGACATTAAGGACCCGGAGAACCTCGGGACGATCCTGCGGATCAGTGCCGCGTTTGGGGTCAATGGAGTCATCGTCGGTCATGAGGGGACGGACCCGTATTCGCGGCGAGTGCTACGGGTTTCGATGGGGACCGTGTTTCGGTTGCCGGTGATTCAGACGGATGATTGGCCGGCAATGTTGGCCACATTGAAACGGGCTGGTGTGGAGACGGCGGCGACCGTGCTGAACCCTCAGGCCGAGCGGTTGATCACAGCGGAGAGAACGTCTCGCTTTGCCTTGGCGTTAGGTTGCGAGGGTTATGGGCTGCCGCCGGAGTTTGTGGCGCAGTGCGATAGACAATTGACAATTAAGATGGCGGATGGAGTTGATTCGCTGAATGTGGCGATCGCGGCGGGGATCTTTTTGCATCACTTTGCGAGAGAGTAGCCTTCACCCACTCGGCCGCGATAGTACAAGCTCTTTGACAAGCTAATCATGAAAACAGCCGGGTTGCTTGAAGACAACCCGGCTGAGAACTGGTGATGTTGTTGATGACTGACTATGCCGCGCGACGTCTGGGAACGATCGGGGAGTCCAGTGGTGTTGTGATCGGCAAGGTTGCTGTCGCGGCGATGGCCAGTTGGGCGGCTCGGTTGCTGAGCCAGCGGCTGACATGGTTCAACAGGCCGTGTTCGAAATGGGCCGGTGAGAACTTTTCCGCTTGAGCCAGACTGAGGACCGCGGAGATATTCTGCGGTCGACGTTCCAGTTCGTGCAGGGCCGAGACCAGGCTATTGGAGCTCATCGTGTGGAAGAACAGGCCTGTTCCGAGACCCGACCGTTCGGCGTCCAGGACCAGTTCGTCGGTCGCTGAGCCGTGGTAGGCAATCACCGGGGTTCCGCAGGCTTGAGCCTCTACCAACGACGGATCAAAACCGGTTGGAGCGACGGAGATCAATGCTCGGCAGCGACGATAGTAGCTGCGGAGGGTTGTATCGTCCGGAAGGGTTTCCCAGCGGACCGTGCCGCTGACGGGACCGATCTCCTGACGCAGGCTGTCGCCGCCCAGGATGACGAGTTCGCGACGGGTCTTTTCGCAGGCTTCAATGACCAGGCTGACATCCGTGGCGATTCCGGGGTGGCAGACCATCAGATAGAAGTTCTGATGGGCTTCCGGGCCGGGGCGGAAGAACGTGGTATCGATCGACGGATAGAGGGTCACATGCGGTTTGCCCGCCAGTTCGAAATGGTACTGCGCGGCGACCGCGTGCGTCGTGGCCAGATAGTGAGTGACTTCGGCGTCAATCGGGAACTGTTCGGTCTCGTGCTGAGCCCACAGCCGCGGGCGTCCCTGAGCGGGCGCCAGTTCGGACGGGGTGGCCTTCGCGAGCGGTGGTGCGAACGCTGTCTGAGCTGGCTGGAATGCGGCTTCGGTACCGATGAAGCAACCGTGTACCGCGTCCGACGAACTCGAGACCAGGCGTGCTGCGGCCGGACTGGTGCTCACGATCAGATCATAGCCTCCCAACAAGGCTGTGTTCGTCGCGTGGTCACGCGTCAGTCGCGACAAGAGTTGTTCGTGTCGCCCGGTGCTGAGGCCCATCAGTTGGACACGGCGCGGAGCCGCGGCCAGCCAATGAGTTGTCTCGGTGGATTGCCAGGGATCGGAAGTGAAGCGATCGGCTTGTGGCCAGGTGCGACAGAGCGCACTCCACACGCGATCGCTGACGTCGCTGCTGGAAGTCCAGTTATGAATTAATGCTATCCGCATACTTCCTCCCTGAAGTATGGGCCCCCCTGAATTGCCGACCTACCCGGTGAGGAGTGTGCCAGAACTTAGAAATTCGGTCAATCGGGGTTTGCAAGAATTTATGGACGGCGCAGGGGCGGGCAGAAACACTGTAGCCTGACTCTCCAGAGTCGGGACCCTCCGAGGAGGTACTCCGACTCGGACACCAGTTGAAAGGGTTGGACGCCAGATGCGGCCCAATTCGGCCGGCTGTGGAGAGTCAGGTGGTCGGACCAGGCGAGTTGGTGAACAGGGTGTGTTTTGCCTGGGAACTTGTGGCCGAGTCGGAGTACCTCCTCGGGAGTCCCGACTCTGGAGAGTCAGGCTACAGGCGGCAATCGTACGCCCTCCCCCGAGCGCGGCAGACCCTGGCTCACCTGATTGAATTTGACGGACGGGCCTGGAGACCCGTCCCACGATGCGTAACCCGCAATAAACTGCGGACAACTACTTCGCTGGCTCTTTCGCTGGCTCTTTCGCTGGCTCTTTCGCTGGCTCTTTCGCTGGCTCTTTCGCTGGCTCTTTCGCTGGCTCTTTCGCTGGCTCTTTCGCTGGTTCGGCGGACTCGGGGGCGTCGGGGACATCGACCAGCTTGGCCTGCATGTAGCTCTGGGTGATGTGGTTTTGCACGAATGCCACCACCTGCAGCTTCTTCAATTCGATCGGCTTGGAGGGGAACTCGCGACCGGCCTGATCTTCGAACTGCTTCAGATGGGCAGCTTGCTCGGCGCGGACTTGGGTCAGTGATACGGTCACCTTGTGTTCGACTTCCGGACCGGGTTTCAGCTTGATCCCACCGACACCACCGGGCATGGTCCGTGCCACGCAGTTGTGGATTCGAATTCCATTCTGAGCCGCGAACTGGATGTCGTTTTCGAGCAGTACCAGAAACAGCCGAGGGTCGTTGTCGGTCGTCTTGATGCCCGAGACGGACGTCGTGATCTTGATCTCATCACCCTCGCGGGTCACCGCCAGTTTCACACCGACTGGGCTGGTTTTCGTGAGCTCACGTTCGATGCCGCCCTGCAGCCGCTTGATCTGGGCACCGGCCATCATGATATTGCCGCCGACCTGCGGCACAGGCTGGCCGTTGACCATCATCATCGGCGTCCCCTTGCCGTCATAGAAACCGAAGCGTTCCATGCCCGGCTCGTTGGCCAGCGGGTCAGCGAGCGGGGCGTGCTCGTGATACTTGATGACGATCAGTTCTTTCGGCGAAAACGCGCGGTGCAGGGCTTCGGCACAGATATCAACGGGGACGCAGGGATCGCAGGTGGAACCAGTGAAGACTTCCATCAGGATGACCTGGCGATCGGGCAGGTCCTTCGCGATCGTCCGCTTGGGAACGTACAGTTTCATCTGGTTTTCGTAGGCCTCTTGCAAGAAGGCATCGAATCCCGCGGTCTTGCCGTCATGCTTTTCCTTCCAGATCCGGGCCGCGGCTTCGCTGGGCAGGACTAGGGAGGGCCCGCTTTTCTGAGAGGACAGCATGCGTTCGAATTGCGGCAACATTGCCAGTCCGGCATAGACGCGCAGTGCTTCATCCGTTTCCTTGGCTTTCTCTTTACCGGCCGCATACACCATCTGGATGAATGGATTGGTCGGGTCGAGTTCCTGCATGGGCTTGAGCAACTTCAAACCGCGTTCGTGTTCCCCGAGCTGGATCCAGGACTCGGCCAGGTCCGACTTCCAATCCAGCGGTGAGTCGGCCCCGATTTGTTTCTCGGCCGCGGTCAGCAGTTCTTTCGCCAGTGCGGGTTCGAGTTCCTGTTCGCCCAAGGCCTTGCCGACATCCAGGTCCACTTTGGGAGCCAGTCGCGGCCCCCAGACTTCGATGGCCGCACGGTATTCCGCAATCGCTGTTTTGATCTCGGCCAAAGTCAATTTCTCGGCCTTGAAGTACTTCGCAAGATTGGCATAGCCCTGGAACAAGACCGGGCTGCGGTACGACTCCTTCTTTTTGACGAATTCATTCAGCGCGACGAACTTGTCGGACGCATTCACCGCACCTAAGAAATCCTGCACACTGGCAATCTGAACGGGCTCCTGGGCATGATCAATTTCGGTCAGCTCGGTCCGATCCAACTTGGCAGGGGTGATTTGGTACTTCGGGATCATCAGAGTGCCCCATACGGTCTCGCCATCAAGGCGGCCCTGGAAGCTCCATTGCATGGGGCCCAGATCGAGGACCAGGCTGACCTGACCATCGTCCTTGATCTCGGACGACTTGATTTTGACTTCGCCGGGATGTTTTTCATCACTGGGGATCTTGACGTCAAACTTCTTGTTCGAGTGAGTGATCTCCAGCAGGCAGAAATCGCGCTCGACGGGAAACTCGACAAAGGACAGCTTCCAGCGGCCGACCAGTTCGTCGGGATCGATGGCGCTCCCGGGAGCCCGAGCGGCCCGAGCCCGACGGCTGCCTCCCGAATCACACCCGGCGAGGCCCGACAGGAGCAGGCTGCAGATTAAGCACCAGGCCAGACCATTGGCGAATCCGAAACGCGGGGCGTTCAACTTCCACATCATGCCATATTCCTGCAAATTGCGTGTTTCGAACTCGTCGCGACGGGCCGACAAAATCCGCGATGTAAAACCAGATTAAAGCAGAACTTGCGTCGAAACCACAAGTCCTGGATCAACTTGCGGCCGCAGTTATCCTACGGCCGGCATTATACCTTACGCCGATTTTGATCCAACGGATGGATCAGATCTCGTGGAGACCCGTCCCACGAATACAGCTACCAGCGGAACGTCGGGCGGATCTGTGCGTTGACGACCGCGCCTTCCGGCCAGCCGCCCTGGTAGAGGGCGATGATATTGGTGGCTGATTCGGTTCCCATGTCCTCCATCGATTGATAATCGCCGCTCGCCAGATGGGGCGTCAGGATCAGATTGGGCGATTTTAACAGTGGGTTGGAGACTGGTGTCGGTTCGACGTCGAACACGTCCAGAGCCGCTCCGGCCAGATGACCAGACTGCAATGCGGCGGCCAGGTCCTCTTCGACCACCAGGCCGCCCCGGGAGGTATTGATGAGGAAGCTGCCCGGCTTCATCTGCGCCAAGGTCTTGCGGTTGATGAGGCCGCTGGTCGATTCCGTCATGGGGGCGTGCAGGCTGACATAGTCCGACTGGGCCAGCAGAGTCGGCAAATCGACCAGTTCCACGTTCAACCGCTTCGCCAGTTCCGGGTCGACAAACTGATCATGAGCAATCACGCGGAGCCGAAACGCTTGGGCTCGGGCGGCCACGCTGCGCCCGATTCGACCGAGTCCCACCAGTCCCAGCGTCATGCCTCGCAAGGGAACCATGGGGCGACGTGACCAGTCTCCGTCCAAAACATCCTGATGATGCCCGACGATGTTGCGGGAGAGGGCCAGCAACAGGCCCAGCGCATGTTCGGCCACGCTTTCGTGATTGGCATTCGGAGTAATCGTGACGGCAATGTTGCGCTTGGTGGCGGCCGGAATGTCGACGCGGTCGTAGCCGACTCCCGCACGGGCGATGACCCGCAGATCGGGAAGCTGGCCTAGCAATTTCTCGTTGAGAAACTCGCCCCCGGCGATGATGGCCGAGACCCCCTGCAGGCAGGACAACGTGTCGGCTTCAGTCCGCGGATCGGCCGCGGGCGGGTAGACAACTTCGAGGCCCGCCTCCTGCAACAACCTGACATACGGGCCCGGGACGCGGAAGAACGCAGCGGGAGCAATCAGCACTTTGGACATAGAACTCTCGGGGCACAGGGATTTCTAAGGAGGCAAACACGGAGAGTAATTTAGCGAGCGTCTCGACCCCTCGTCTATCGGCTTAGCCGGCGCGATTGGTTCCGCGGGGTAACAGCCAGTTGGAGCTGACTCGAAACCAGTTCCAGGGGGAGTAGCTGGTGGGAGAGATTTTTTCCACTTCCACACCGACCGCTGCTAATGCCAGTTCGCGGGTTTCGACGATCTGCCACAAGGAGCGTAGGCCTGCTGTCTGCAGGGAATCACGCACTGTGCCGGGTGGGCACTCCACCGACATCCGTCCTTGAAAGCGTTTCAGCGACTTCCACAGCCGGACCATCAGGGCCACTTGCGGGCTGCCGATGTACTTGAGTCGCGACAGGTCGACGATCAGTGCCTGGCCGGGCAGAGATTCCATCAGCGCCAGGATTTCGTGACCGACCTCCATGACCGTGCCCCATTGACCTTCGTTGATCAGGGGGTTGAACGAGACCACGCCATGGTTCTCGTGTCGCTCGAAGTGAAAAGGGGATTCTAATGAGTCCACCTGGATAAACTCCCTGGCCGTGATCAGCAAGACGCAGCTGTCCTGAAACGGTTCGAGATGTTAGCAGACCGACTGCGAATGCCATAGACACGCTTGGAATGCGCTGTAACCTCTGTTTTTAAAGAGATTGTGTCGCATCGTGGGACGGGTCTCCAGGCCCGTCCGTCCCCGCGTATTTGCCGTCTTAATGGCTTGAACACCTTCGTGTCCTTTGTGACCTTCTGTTCCAATCTCAATCGGTTTTGAACAGAAGGTCACGAAGGGCACGAAGAAATGCCAAGTTTTGGAGCGTTGAAATACGGACCAGTCGTTCGGTTACAACGGTTGCTCTGGCAGTGCTGCTGGACGGACGGGCCTGGAGACCCGTCCCACGGTGCGGTGCTGGTAAAACTTGCCGACTCTGCGCCGAATGCGATCTCGCCGATTGACACCCGTTTTTTGGGACCCCTATAATAAGAGACGTATCTACTGCGGATGGAAGTCCTTTCGTCCGCCGCAACCCGGAATGGATTCCACCAATCGTGCAGGTCCTACCGGCGATGCTTGGCGTGCATATTGTTCTCGATATGTGCTAGGCGGAAACTTGCTTGCGGCAGGAATGCTCAAATCGCCGATCCAGCTTCAACGTACGTGACAGTACGGTTTGACCTCATGGCAAACTGTGCCGACTTTTTCGGTCCGGGGCTTCCGGAGTTGTTTAATGACCACTTTGATCAGCAAGATTCTCGCCGTTTTCGTCACGATCGCCAGTGTGGCGTTCATGGCGATCATCATGGCCAACGTCTCGGCCGGCGGTCCCAATTGGGTGCAGAAATCGAAAGAGCTGAGTGAAGTGTCCTTCGAGCGTGCCAATCCGCAGGCTCCGTGGACCGCGAAAAAGCGGACCGACGGCTCGGATATGGGTGGCGGGCCGATTCTTCCCGCCGCCATCGTGAGCGCTCAAAAGAAGTTGCTGGAAACAGAACGTGCCCAGCAGACAGTGCTGGACACTGAGATCGCTAGGAACAAGAGTCGGATCGCCGAGGCCAAGGTCTTGATTGATGTCGACCTGGATGCGATGAAGCGCCGTGAAGCGGATCTCGACAAGCAGTTTGCGGAACTGATGGAGCAGATGAATCAGCTCTCGCAAAACTTCACGATGGAGTCGAAAAAACAGACCGACGATCTCGCTGTGTTGAAGCTCCGGGCGCAAGAATACATTCTGATCAAGAACCAGCTGGAAGAGCTGAAGGCGCAGCGTGAAGTGGCGACCGAAGAACTGGGGCGTCTGAAGGCTCTGGTCTATCAGGCGAAAGCCAATCTTGAGCGAGCCCAGACGCGGCGAGCATTGTTGATAGACGACGGTGCAACTGTCGGCGGCTACGGCGATGAGCTAGGTGCAAAGCCCGCTGGCGGTGAACAGCCCAAGGGGGCAGCAAAGCCAGCCCCAGAAGAGAAGCCAGCAGCAGAAGAGAAAGCGGACCCTGAGAAACCCGCAGAAGAAAAACCGGCCGAAGAGAAACCAGCCGAAGAGAAACCAGCCGCGGAAAAGCCCGCGACGGAAAAGCCTGCAGAGCCGGAGACTCCTGAACCAGAAAAGAAGGAATCAGAATAGGCTGGGGTGCGTTGATTCAGACGCTGGCAACTCAGTGACTGGGCTGTCAGACTGGACGAATTCGATGGTACATTAGACATGATCAGCAGGGCGCACGGATGGCCTGATTACACACTCGAGGCAGGGATTGGCCTACTGTCAGCAGGGGAACGGGACAATGTCCTATATCGGTAAGATTCTGGTCGTATTGCAACTGGTGCTCAGCGTCTGCCTGATGGCGTTTGCCGCGGCCGTCAGTACCTATCAGACCAACTGGAAAGCCAAGACCGAAGCCGTCCAGAAGCAACTGGACGCCAAGAACGCGGACTATGCCAAGCTCGACCAGGAATCGAAGGCGGCTGCCGACAAGTTCAATGCCGATTTAAAGGCCGAGCAGGAGAAAGCTCGTGAGGCGACTGCCAAGGCATCGCAGCTCGGCCAGCAGAACACCCTCCTGACGGCCGAAAACAAGCGGTTGTCGGAAGAAGCCCAGCAGAAATCGCAGATCAACACCGATCTGGTGGACGATTCGAATGCCCGTCAAAACGAAGTCAAGATCGTGCGTGAGAAGCTGAAGGCGGCTCTGGCCGATCGTGATGAGCAGTACAAGGCCAAGGCGGCTCTCGAGGACAAGATCTTCGAACAGGACACCAAGATCGAACGCCTGGCGGGTCAGAACAAGACGTTGCTGGCCGTTAATCAGCAGTATCGCGACGTGTTGAACTCACGCGGTCTGCCGCTGGAAATCGAAGACTTTCAGAAGGCCAAGAACCCGCCCCCGAAGGTGGACGGCGTAGTCATGGATACGAAGAAGCAGAAAAACGGCGGTGATTTGTTGATCGAGATTTCGATCGGCGAAAATGACGGTCTGTCGATGGGTAACATTTTGTTTGTCTATCGCGGTGGCGAGAAGCCGAAGTTTCTCGGTAAGGCCCGCATCATGGGGATCACAGCCGATGCCGCCGTGTGTGAACTGTATGAAAAGAGTGGTCTGGTAGAAAAGGGAGACAATGTCACGACGAAGCTCAACTAGCGCGAAGGGTGGCGCCAAGAAGGCGAAGGGCCAGGCCGCGGATCCAGATGTGTACGTCGCGATGCTGTTCATTTCCATGGCAGCATTGACCACTGGAATTATCTTCCTGGCAATAGAATGCGGCCGCTATAACTGGCTCCTGGGACGCTAAACGTAATGACTAATGTCTAAATCCGAATGACTAAAAGGATGGCCAGACGGGAATGACGGGGCGGCTCAGATTGGGTTTGCTTCCACATCGCGATCTGGTCATTCGACATTTAGTCATTAGGATTTAGACATTAGTCATTTTTCCACGGGGTCTCCAGATGCCTCCCAGCCCTCGCAAACGCAGTCAGTTTGAGCGGTGGGTAGGGCAAACTTCGATTCCCGTATTCGTGATCGCGGCCGACCAGAGCGTGGTCTATTTCAACGCCGGTTGCGAGCGATTGACGGGTTGGTCGGCGGCTGACATCGTGGGGCAGACGTGTCAGTACGCCACGACGGCGGCCAGCTCCAATCTAGAGGCGGTCACGGGAGCTATCTGTCCTCCCCCGGAAGTCTGGCGTGGTCAGGAATTACAACTCCCGGCCTACCTGACTCCGAAGCATGGCGCTGCCCTGCCCCGCTTGATCCATTTCTTTCCGTTGCGCGGGCCTCAAGAGAAGGTCGCCGCCGTGCTGGGTGTCGTCACGCCGCTGAAGGCATTACCCCCGGCCCCGCCGATCTCACCGGTCTTGCAACTGCACGCCGAACTGGCTGCCATTCGCGGGCAGTTGCGTAGCCGATTCGGGGAAGAAACCCTGGTGACTCGCAGCCCGGCGATGAACAAGGTGCTGACCCAGTTGGAACTGGCCATTCGGACGACGATCCAAGTGTGCCTGGTCGGCTTGTCAGGCACCGGCAAGGAACATCTCGCCCGTGTCATTCATTACGGCGGGGCCCTGAAAGCCGGCTGGTTTGTGCCCTTGGAATGCGAACAACTCGACGCCGAAGAAATGGACCGTGTGCTCAGCCGCTTGATTGAAGTTCATCTGGCTGGGGTCGCCCCGGGGGTGAGACCTCAGCCTGGTACGGTCTATCTGTCTGAGGTAGAACTGCTGCCGCGTGATCTGCAGGAGAAACTGGCGACTGCGTTGAGAAACACGCAGTCCGTAGACAACCCCGGGTTGCGGATTATCTCAGCGGGTAAGCGGCCGCTATCTGCCGCAGTTGCAGCCGGAGTTCTGCGAGCGGACCTAGAGTCTCGGTTGACAACATTGACGATCGAACTGCCGCCGCTCGCCGAACGTGAGGACGACTTGCCTCTGTTGGCGCAGCACTTTCTCGAAGAGCACAATCGCCGACATCCCAAGCAATTGACGGGTTTTGCAGCAGATGTCTGGCCGGTCTTTTCTCGCTACAACTGGCCGGGGAACCTGGATGAGCTGCGACGTGTGATTCAGGAGGCTTCGTCAGTCGCAACAGACATCACCGTGAAGCTGGCCGACTTGCCCTTTCGCTTTCGGACGGCCCTGCAGGCTCAAGACACACCGCCCCCGAATGCAATTCGCCCGCTGCCCTTGGACGAGATGTTGACCAGGGTGGAAACAAACGCGATTCAGTTGGCGCTGGAGCGAAGCCGCTACAACAAGACGAAGGCGGCAGAACTGTTGGGCATCAACCGGGCGCGGCTTTATCGGCGGATGGAACAGTTAAGGATTGAGGACCGCGAGGCGGAGGTGGGGGCCGAGCCTAAAGAGTAAGCATGGTCATGGCGGACTGGGGCGAGTGATCCATTGAAGTCCTTATCCCGGAGGGATTGCAGAGAGTAGCCGGTGGTTGAGGAGCCTGTCACTTATACACAACGAATTCAATTTTCTGGACCGAAAGCAATCCAGGCAGTTGCGAAGTCGGTCATTCTTCGAAGCCCGACCCAAATCGGTTGAGGTCCTGCTGGGGCTTCAGTGGCTCGGTTGTTGTAGCCCCCCAGTTGCGACAGCAACTGCATGATCTCGGATAGCTGCGGCAGTTTTTTCGGGAGAGGCCGCTTGGTGACCACT
>JAKFVC010000269.1 GCA_021732415.1 Planctomycetaceae bacterium | reverse complement strand
CAGGCCGCCCCCCATTCCGCGGAGCCACCCCCACCGAGACGTTGTTGCAACTTCTGACGGAAGACCCCCGTCCCCCGCGAGAGCTCTCCTCCAGCATCCCGCGCGACTTGGAAACAATCTGCCTCCGCTGTCTGGAAAAGGACCCCACCCGCCGCTATCCCACGGCAGCCGAACTCGCCGACGACTTAGCAAAATTCCTGGACGGCGAACCCGTCTCCTCGACCCGTTCAGGTTTTGTTGATCGCTTGACCGGAGCTATTGACCGAGTCCAATTGCATGAACGCTGGGCGAAGGACGGCACATTGTTGTTAGCCTTGGCACCGGTGATGTTGTTACCCGAGTTCTGGGTCACTGCGGCCGTACAATACAATTGGTCCCCCTACCTGCTGGCTCCGGGGCAGTACTTTAGACTGATGGCATTTTTATTAGTCGTGGGATATTTCCGAGGCTGGCGTTGGTTGCCGCAAGGCACCGCCGAGCGGCAACTGTGGGCGGTCTGGTCGGGATACGTACTCGCCTGCTTCGCGTTCGGCCTCAGCAGTCAGATCGCGATGGGATTCCGCGACATCGTCACCAGCCGCGAACTGAAACTCTACCAGGGCCTGGCCTGCCTGACCGGCCTGGCATTCTTCGTGCTGGCCCCCAATTTCTGGGGCTATTGCGCCGTCATCGGCCTGGGATTCTTTGGACTGTCGTTCCTGATGTCACTCAATCTCCAACTGGCCCCGATCGAGTTTGGAACATGCTGGGCGGTAGTCCTGACACTCATGGGCCTACGACTTCGAAGCTTGGGCCACCAGACCTCGAATGCAACCACCTCTGAGTCTTCCGCGGGATTGAGTTGAGAAACTGGAGGCGTGCGACTAATTCGGGCTTTATGAATAGATCTCACTCATTTGTTCTTACTGGATTTGGTCGCCAAGCCCTTCTGGGCGTCCGCTAACCTGGTTGCCAATTCTGTGTTTTGGGGATCCAGGTCTTTGAGCCGTTTCAGATGAAAGGCCGCGGCGAACCAGTTTTCGGAATCTTCTGCGGCATAGGCTTCCAGGCGATGAATGATGGGTAAACGCAGACGTCGTTGCGTTTGGGCTTGCGACAGCAAATCTGCGAAGGATGTGTCTTCGGCAAGCTTTTGACGCAGGACTTCGCTCTGTTGAGCGCTCAAGGAATGAATCGACCCGGATGGGTCGGCTTCAGATCCTGTCCACAGTGCCATGACCTGGTGGAAGGTCGATCGCGGCAGCGCTTCGACTTTGGAGTGCGTCCCATCCCACAGACGTAATGTGCTGTCCCGGCTGCCGGAAGCAATGCGGGTTCCGTCACGATTGAACGCCACGCACGTGACCGGGCCCAGGTGCTTTAGTGGTTCCCCAATGGCTGCGCCGGTCAGAGCGTCCCATAACCGTACGGTTTGGTCCTCGCTGCCTGAGACGACACGTGTATTGTCAGGACTGAATGCCACGCAGAGCACGGTTCCGCCATGTTTCATAGGTTCGCTCAGTGCAGCACCGGTGACCGAGTCCCAGACTCGCAGGGTCTTGTCATCGCTGCCGGAAACGACGCGTTTGCTGTCTGAACTGAACGCCACGCAATCGACCCACTCGGTGTGCTTCAGCGGTTCACCGATCGGCGCACCTGTGTTCGCGTCCCACAGCCGCAATGTCTTGTCCCAGCTCCCGGAGGCGATCCGCTGGCCGTCAGGACTGTATGCCAGACAAGTCACAATGCCGAAATGCAGCATGGGTTTGCCCACCGCGGCACCCGTCTTGGCATCCCATCTGTGCAACGTTTGGTCCTCGCTCCCGGAGACGACGATCGCGCCGTCCGGGCTGAAGGCCACGCAAGTCACTTTTCCCGCATGCTTCATCGGTTTGCCGTGGACGGCACCCGTCTTGGCATCCCACATGTGCAAAGTGTTGTCGGCACTCCCTGAAATCACCCGATTACTGTCGGGGCTAAATGCCACGCAAGAAACCTCGCCGGCATGCTTCAATGGTTCACAGAGTGCGGCACCGGTGGACGCGTTCCAGAGCCGCAATGTCTGATCGTCGCTGCCCGACACGACGCGGTTTCCGTCAGGACTGAATGCCACGCAGTTGACCTTGTCCGAATGCAGCAACGGTTCGCCGATGGCAGCGCCCGTCTGCGTATTCCACAACTGCAGTGTGTTGCCTTCGCCTCCGGAGACGATGCGGGTGCCAGTGGAATTGAATGCCAGAGAAGTAATCGGTCCGGAATCAATCAGGGGTTCGTAGAGCAGGGCTTCCGTCTGCAGATCCCAGATCCGCAGCCGTAGATCGGCGCTGCCCGTCACGCAGCGGGTTCCCTCTGGGCTGAAGGCCACGCAGTTCACGTCTCCGAAATGCTGCAGCGGTTTCCCAATGAGGGCCCCCGTCCGAGAATCCCAGAGCTGCAGTGATTTGTCGGCGCTCCCGGAGGCGACTCGGGTCCCATCGGGGCTGAACGCCACGCACAGAACTCGACCTGCATGTGGCATTGGCTGGCCTTGGGGCGTGCTCGTCCGAGCATTCCACAGCCGCACTGTTTTGTCGGTACTGCCCGATACGACGCAGTTGCCATCGGGGCTGAATGCCACACAGTCCACGCTGCCGGAATGCTTCATGACTTCGCCCAGCCGCAGGCCCGTCCTGGCATCCCACAGGCACAGCGATTCGTCCTCACTTCCCGATACGACTCTGGTACCGTCGGGGCTGAAGGCCAGGCATTGCACTTTTCCTGAATGAGCCATCGATTTGTCGAGCGGGATCCCGCCTTTCACCAGCCAGACGCGGACTGTGCCGTCCACGCCTCCGGACACGATGCGAGTACTGTCGGGACTGAAGGTGATACAGGAAACTCCACCAGGATGCTGCATCGTACTGCTGATTGAAGCGCCAGTCCCGCCGTCCCAGATCCGCAGCACGGCGTCTTGGCTGCCGGACACGATGCGTTTGCCATCCGGGCTGAAGGCGACGCAATTGATCTGCGCCGCATGCCGCATCGGATCACCGATCGGGGCACCGGTCTGAGAGTTCCACAGCCGCAGCGTTTTGTCGGTGCTGCCGGATACAATCCGCGTACCGTCCGGACTGAACGCGGTGCAATTCAGTCCCCGATGCTGCATCGGGGTCCCCCGGGAGGCTCCGGTTTGGGCATCCCAGATCCGCAGCATGTGATCATCACTTCCCGATAAGATCCGGGTTCCGTCCGGGGTGAACGCGACGCTCGAGACGACGCCGGAATGCCAGGACGGTGCTGCGATCAGTCGATTCGCTTGAGTCATGCGATCCAGGATCACTCGACGATAGCTGCCCGCCAATGGGTCCTGGCCGGGAAGTAGTGAGTGGCCTTGCACTAATTCCGTAATGCCTTCTTCGTAGTACCCTTCGCGATACTTGCCGAGTCCCCGGTCGAAGTGATTCCTGGCGAGTGCCCGCTGTAAGTCGATGGCTCGTTCCTGCTGTTCCTTCGCCAGGGAGGCATTTTCTTCGGCCAGTGTGGTCATCTTTACAGCGATATCCGCTGTCTTGCGCCGCTCGGCATCGATGACAAACGACGCTGCATTGGAGACGAAGGCGACGACGATCAGGCCCACGAGCCCAGCACGGACATAACCCTGGTGCTTGCGGGCAAAACGTCTCAGGCGGTCGCTGATCATGTCTGGTAGCGCGGTCACGGGTTCGTCGGCCAGCCAGTGTTCCAGGTCATCAGCCAGGCTGCGGGCAGTGGGATATCGATTCTCCGGTTTGAGCGCCATGGCCTTCAGGCAGATGGCCTCCAGGGAGCGCGTGATTGTCGGGTCGTGCTGGCGCGGGCGAGTAAACTTTCCTTGCTGGACGTGCAGGAGTATGGTGGCCAGATTCTTGCTTTCGATGGGGGCATGGGCCGTCAACGCGTGGTAGAGAGTTGCGCCCAGATTGTAGATGTCGCTGGCGGGACCGATCTTGTCCAGTTGTCCGGCGGCCTGTTCGGGGCTCATGTAAGCCGGTGTGCCGACGGGGCTGCCGTGCTGAGTCATGGCCAGGCTGCTGATGCTGGTAATGGGTTGCAACGTGACTTCAGTGGACTGGATCTCCCGCTTACCCATGGATTTGGCGAGACCCCAGTCAACGACCAGCGTTTCTCCGTATTTCCCCAACATGATGTTTCCGGGCTTTAAATCCCGATGCAGGACACCACGGCTGTGGGCGTATTCCATCGCATTACAGACGTCGATGAATCGTCCGAGCAGCTTCCGCAGTTGGATGCGGCGTTCTCCGGGGGGAGTCTGAGATTTCGTCGCGGGCTGGTGAAAGTGCTCGAGCGCGTCCTTCATGCTGTCACCTTTGATGAACCGCATGGCATAAAACGGCCGGCCGTCGGGATAGGTCCCTAATCCGTACACGGGCACAATCCCGGGATGTTCCAGTCCCCCGGTAATTTCCGCTTCCAGCACGAAGCGTTCGCGGCTTTCCTGGTGATTGGCAAATTGAGGTTGAATCTCCTTTAACGCCACTTCGCGATTGAGTTCCTGGTCGAGCGCTACGGAGACCTCGCCCAATCCCCCCTTGGCGTGCGGTCGCAGGCTGCGAAACCGCAGACCGGTGCCGGTCCCCGGGCGCTTCAGCTCAATTTGTGTCGAGAACGGATCAGGAACCGATTCGCTGTTGAGCACCTGTCGCAGGCTGGCCTGCAACTCAATGTCCCCGAGGTCATGCAGCAGTTGACACGCGGAGCTGGCCGAATTGACCGCAGCTAAACTTTGGGCCGTGTCCTGGCCATGAACTTCGATGTGCCACTCCAGCATTTGCTGCAATTGCGCGTGTCGTTCCGACGAGATCGCCCGTTGTTCGAGGAGGATCGTGTCCAGCTTGCGCGACTTGTTGAGTTGCCAGATGCTGAATGCCGCGACCAACGCATCCCGCGTGATGATCCCGTTCTGCAGCGCGAGTAGTCCAAACAGGAGATTCCGATCCACTGACGATTTCGACATGGCCCGTATTTCCAGCGAAGGAACAAATTGATGCTATCAGAGGTATTAGTTGGTGAATGGCGACGGTGGTGGGGAGTGTGACGCACCGCGAACTCCGGCCAGATACGCTTGGCCGGACCGTTCGTCACACCAGATTCTCCTCGATCATTTGGCGTTTTTCAGTTCTTTCAGTCTCCGTGATTCCACATAGTGAACGGTCATGGCGCTCAGCATGAGGCCCCGTTCGCCAGCTTGCCCCTGAGTTGTTCGTTCAGTTTGCTGATCCGGCCCGATACCAAATTTGAATCCTCTGGGACCGCCTCGACTGTTGACCGAAAACGTCGCAGGAAGCCCTTCGGTGTATTCCACATATCCGTCGTTGCGTAAGGCATAGACGATGACTGTCAGCAGTCCGTTGCGACTATCGATTTCCGCCTTCGTCGGATCAGCGTCAATGGTCTGTGTCACCTTGAAGTGAGTCGACTTGGAAGCTGCTTTGCCGACTTTTCCCCTCCAGTATTGCAGGTAACCTTCAATGGAATAATGTGTCTTGGCGGGCTTAATAAACCAGTGGCGCGAGAAGTCAGTCTGCAGCGGATGTTGCCTTTCTTGCCGGACGTCCGGTTTCATCGAAATGGAATTCACTCCATCGATCAGCAGAGCCTGCAGCACCGGCTTGCTGGAATGGTTATTCAGCCGTACCTCGAATTCTTCCTCCAGGTCGAGGCCCACGTAAGCTTTGTTGCCTGACTGGGGATCAAACCAGATTTCACGCGGCTGCCCTCCCACGACAATCTGGAAGGCAAACGGATTGGAAGCATCGTGCAACGGGTGCCGGTCACCCTCCTGCAGTTGGGCGTACTGAATTCGTTCCCAATCGAGCCCGACACCGAAGGCAGCTTCTTGCGGGACATCTCTAGCCGGTCGGAGACCAACTGGCTGGACCTTGTCATCGCCGATCTTTCGGACGACAAAGCTGCGCCCGGCGTAGGCGGCGTCGCTCAAGCTTAACGCCGTCGTGAAGCTGCGGTTGACCGCTTCGTCAGTCTGCCCTTCCTGTCTGATGTCGTTCATTTCGGCCTGGATTTGAACGTCCTTGGCGAACCCGGCTTCCGGCGTCCTGTCGTAGAGCAGCAACAGCGCATCGGCGCGAGTGCGCACTTTGCTGAGGACCGCGTCGTCGTAGAGTTCAGATGCTCTGACACCGCGCAGCGCAGCGCGAATGGCAGCGTCGGGCACGATCTGGATCTGATAGTCGCCGTCTTCATTGAAGCGGCTGATCGCTTCTCGCAAATTCGTCGCATAGCTCTCGGCGAGAGGTCCCAGGTCTCCCACGAAGGCGGCATTCTCGCCCGCTTTGTCGCGAGAAATCACCCGCGGACAAATTGCCAGGCGTTTGATTTTGCGTTTCTGGAGCTGGGCAAAAATGTCCGCCACGACGCTGGCGGATAGGTCAGGCTTCGGGGTTACGGCGTCGACACCGATGCCGAGTTTCTGGGCTTGAACGGCGGAACCCAGGCTGCCGATCAGACCCATTAAGGTCATCGCGAAGTATCGCCGTAACATATTAAGCCTCAGTCGTTTATCGTGTTAAGTGTGGCGGTCGAAATCCGTCACGGCAACCTGCGTAGTCACCGGACCTAGATTGGCCGCTCGACTTTCGTTGACCGGTGCATTCGATGGAAGTTCGATGTTTGGCACTCGGAAGACAGAAAGTTTGTGGAGTTGTTTTCAACGACAAATTCGGATCAATCGGAGGCAGGTGCGACCTCACCTGACGGCATGTTTTTCACTACTGGCCGAATCTTAGGGATATTTCAGTGTACCGTGGTGGCAAGTTCAAGGAGAATCGTCACATGTTACCAGATTTTGACTGGGCACGTGCAATTTTGTAAGGCCTTGCAATACAGGGAGATATCAACAGAGGACGTAGAATATCGCTTTTTCAATCGACGCGCGACAGCAAATTTCCAATGACGCCCGGCGTGTATTTGACAGAACACGTCAATTGCACACAGATTAAGATTCGTTCGAGTTGTTCCTGAAGTATTTCTGAACCAAATCGCCGGCAACGACGACTAATTACGAGACTCGATACCTCTTAGAATCGAACCTGAAACTTCAGGGTCGTTAAACTCGATCAGGTCCCCCATGCTGTTACGTCCGTTCGTTGATTTCATGTGGCGTGTTGGGAAGCGGTCTCGAACTACCCCGCGAGTCGCGGCTGGCGCGGTCCTGTCTCAACGACTGGCCTGCGAGTGGTTGGAAGAACGGGTGCTGTTGAGCATCAACGCGCTCCTGGTGAAGGATATTAATACTCAGTTCGCCGCGAGTAGCTCCAGCCCTGCCGATTTCACGGATGTGAACGGAACTCTCTTCTTCACCGCCATCACCGCGACTGCCGGTCGGGAACTGTGGAAGTCGGACGGGACCGCTGCGGGAACGGCACTGGTCAAGGATATTAATCCGGGATCGGGATTCTCGTTCCCCAGTTCACTGACGAATGTGAATGGGAC
Source organism: Planctomycetaceae bacterium (assembly GCA_021732415.1). Lineage (GTDB taxonomy): Bacteria > Planctomycetota > Planctomycetia > Planctomycetales > Planctomycetaceae > JAKFVC01. The sequence goes on along the minus strand of JAKFVC010000269.1, from coordinate 42,407 downwards.
CCTGTACTTCGCCGCGAACGATGGGACCAGCGGCGTGGAACTCTGGAAGTCGGACGGAACGGAGGCCGGGACGGTTCAGGTCAAGGACATCGTCGCGGGGGCAGGCAGTTCATTGCCGGGTTCTCTGACGAATGTCAACGGCACGCTGTATTTCACCGCCAACGACGGAGCGACCGGCGTCGAATTGTGGACGTCGGACGGCACCGCCGGCGGGACGGTCCTCGTGAAGGACATCTTTGCCGGTGTTAATAGCTCGTCGCCGAGTTCTCTGACCGCTGTGAATGGGACTCTGTTCTTCGCCGCGGATGACGGAGTGAGCGGGGTTGAATTGTGGGAGTCGGACGGCTCAGGGGCCGGGACAGTGCAGGTTCAGGATATCAATGCCGGCGCGGGGGATTCTTCGCCCAGCTATCTGACGAACTTGAATGGGACGCTGTATTTCTCCGCCAATGACGGGATCACAGGCGTTGAATTGTGGAAGTCGGATGTGTCGGCAGGAGGGGCGGTGCGCGTGAAGGACATCGTCGACGGTAGCTACAGCAAATATAGTTCAACTCCGCAGTCTCTGACGAATGTGAACGGCACTCTGTACTTCAGCGCCCAACAGGTGATCTCTGTCGAACCCGACCCTCACGATCCCGGTACGAACATTGTTACGCTCGGCGATCGTGAGTTGTGGAAGTCGGACGGAACGGATGGCGGGACGGTTCGCGTGCAGGACATCCGACCCGGTCTGGCCAGTTCCTACCCCAGCTCGTTCACGGAGATGAACGGCACGTTGTACTTCAGTGCGAACGACGGCGTGGGTGGCAAGGAATTGTGGAAATCGAATGGTACGGATCTGGGGACGGTTCAGGTCGCCGACATTAATGCTGGTGCGGCGGGGTCTTTTCCCAGGCTGTTGACGAACGTCAATGGTACGCTTTACTTCACCTCGAACGATCTGATCGCGGGGACGGAAGTGTGGAAATCGGACGGGACGACGGTGGGGACGTCGCTGGTGACGAACATCCGCGCCGGATTGCCGGGGTCCTCGCCGAGTTCACTAACTAATGTGAACGGCATGTTGTTCTTCGCGGCCAATGACGGGGTTGTCGGCGACGAGCTGTGGGGGATGTTCGATATCGATTTGCCGACGATCAGCACGATTAAGCCTCAAACGATCAAGGAAGATACTTCCACGGGAGAGATTCATTTCACCCTGACCAATCCGATCGGTAATGTGGATGCATTGGTCGTCACCGCGACCTCGTCCGATACGACGTTGATTCCGAATGCCAATATCGTAATCACCCCTACAGGGGCGAGTCCTACCGTGACGATAACTCCGGCGCAAGATCTCAGCGGTCTGGCAACGATCACCATCACGGTCAGTGACGGTGTCCATTCTGTAAAGCAGTTATTTGAAGTCCGAGTCAACCCGGTCGACGATGCGCCGGTGATTACGTTGGACCCGCAACCGTTGGTCTATCACGCTTCCGGCCGGAAGATTGTGGGGATTGATCCCTCTGCGACCATCACGGATATCGACACTCCAACATTGAACTTTTCTGCATCCGTTCTGACTGTGTCTGGCCAAACGGCGAAGGACAAACTATCAGTTCTGAAGCAAAACGACATCACCCGCAAAGGCCGCAATCTGTTCTTCGGATCGACGTTCATTGGGACGGTTTCGGGTGGCAGAAAGGGTGATGCCTTAGCCGTTCGCTTCAACAACAATGCGACGAAAAACTCGGTTCAAGCGTTACTGCACAGCATCGGCTTCGAGTCCACCGACAAGGTCGCTGGTACCCGCTCCATGCGCATCCAAATCTCGGACGTCAGTGGCTTGGATACGAATCAAGCGACGCGGCAGATTCAAGTCGAGGCCTAAATCGGCCAAATTCGACGCGTATCCGCATCGATTCCATCGACACCCCTTCGACGGTGGTCTGAATCTCTCAGCCGGGCAGCACACGAAGATGCTCTCCAAACTTCCGGGCCACGATCATTTCCGTCATAATGGGGCTTGCTGATTTCGAACCCTCTATGACAGGTTTTGCAATGCGCTTACGTTGTTTATTTGTCGGTCTGTCGCTGTTTCTGGCGGGTGTCTCGTGGGCTGCGGCTGAAGAATTTCCGGAGATCTACGATTCGGAAAAATCCAAAGAAAAGCCAATGACGCCCGATGAGGTGGTCAAGACGGCCAAATTGCCGCCCGGCTTTGAACTGAGCGTCTTCGCTGCGGAACCCGCGGTGCAGAACCCGATTGCCATCACCACGGACGAACGCGGCCGGTTGTGGGTGGCGGAGAATTTCACGTGGGCGGGGAGCGGACTGGGCAACTACGATGTGAAACTCCGCGACCGGATTGTGATCCTGGAAGACACCAACGGCGACGGGAAGCACGACAAGCGGACCGTCTTCTGGGACGGGGCGGTCAAGCTGACCAGCGTGGAAGTCGGGTTCGGCGGCGTCTGGGCGATTTGCCTGCCGAATTTGCTGTTCGTTCCGGATCTCAATCGCGATGACATCCCCGATGGTCCGCCCGTTGTCGTACTGGACGGGATCAACGATCACTCGGTGGGACATACTCCCGCGAACGGTTTGAAGTGGGGGCCGGATGGTTGGCTCTATGCTCGGCACGGAATTCTGGCGACCTCCAGTATTGGTGCCCCCGGAGCGAGCGACTCGCAACGGTTCAAGATCAACACGGGGGTCTGGCGCTATCACCCGACACGCCAAAAGGCCGAAGCCGTGATGCATGGGATGACTAATTCCTGGGGGACCGACTTTACTGCCCAGGGCGAAATGTTCGTCATCAACACGGTCATCGGACACCTGTGGCATGTGGTGCCGGGGGCTCATACCCAGCGCATGTTCGGTACCGATATCAATCCGTATGCCTACAAGTTGATTGCCCAGGTCGCGGGCCATGTGCATTGGGATACCGGCGAGGCATGGAACGATATCCGCAAGGGGGTGACTGATAAAACCAGCGCGGCGGGTGGCGGACATGCTCATATCGGAATGATGATCTATCAGGGCGATAACTGGCCCGAAGAATATCGCGGCCGCGTCTATACGCTGAATTTGCACGGCCTGCGTATCAACAGTGACATCCTGGTTCGCGAAGGGGCCGGATACACGGCGAAACGCGGTCCTGATCTGTGCTTCATGAAGGATCCTTTCTTTCGCGGCATGGATTTGATCACGGGCGCCGACGGTGGAGTGTTCATTGCCGATTGGAGTGATACCGGCGAATGCCATGACCATGACGGCGTGCATCGCACTAGTGGTCGGATCTATAAATTGACTTATGGGAAGCCGAAGCCTCTCGCACCATTTGACCTGGCTGACGCCAGCGATTCTAAATTGATTCAATTGCAAGCTGCGACGAACGACTGGTATTCGCGGCAAGCCCGCCGACTCTTGCAAGAACGCACTGCTGCGACATTTCTTCCAGGCGGAGCAGCCACTACAAAACCTGTCGTCGCCCGGACTCTTAGTTCGGAGACGCGAGCCGAGTTAACCTCACAGCTGGGCAAGCCCGGTGTTGGAAAGAATAACTCAAAAGATTCCGTGGCGATGCTTAAGACTTTGTGGGCGCTCCAGGCCACCGGTGGAATCGACTCATTGGTGCTGGCCTACGGTTTGGATATATCTGACGAACACTATCGAGTGTGGATGGTTCGACTTCTCGCGGACAACATCGGCGCCGGCCATGCCGCCACCCCTGAAATTCTGAACGCGCTCCGTACCGCCGCTGAGAAGGATCAATCGGGCCTGGTCCTTTTATATATCGCCTCGACATTGCAACAGTTGCCGCTTGAAGATCGTTGGCCGATTGCGAAGGCCTTGGCGGGGCGGAAAGAGTTCGCCACCGACCGCATGTTCCCCAACATGTTGTGGCTGGGGATCGAGCCTGCCATTCCCCGTGACCCTGCGAAAAGTGTGGAGTTGTTGACGGCTTCCCAGGTGCCGATGTTGCGGGAGAATATCGCTCGTCGCCTGGCCGAAGAGATTGAGAAATCGCCCGCCGGTGCGAACGCGTTGTTGAAGATCGCCGAAAAGGCATCGCCCGATGTGCAGCGCGATATCCTGGTGGGCATGTCGCTGGGTTTGAAAGGCTGGCGCAAGGCGACTCAGCCTGCGGCCTGGAAGGCTGTCAGCGCGAAGACTCTGGCTAGTGCTAACGCCGAAATTCAAACGGCGACCAAAGAACTGGGAGTGGTGTTTGGCGATGGTCTGGCAATTGAAGCGCTGCAGGCGATGGTGAAAGATGGAGGCGCTGACCCCGCTGCACGCGGTCAGGCGATTCGTGAACTGGCCCAGGCGAAATCGGACAGCTTTGCGGCGGTGCTTCAAGGATTGCTGCGTGATCGCGCGGTGTCCATTGAAGCGGTGCGAGCGTTGGCTCAATATGACTCCGCTGATACGCCAGCAAAACTGCTCGAGGTTCTCGGTGGATTCAGCCCCGAGGCCCGCGGCGAAGTGGTCAACACGCTGATCTCGCGACCGGCGTATGCCAAGGTCTTGTTGAAGGCTCTGCGCGACAAGCAGATCCAGCCGTCGGAAATTTCGGCCTATCATGCCCGGCAGATTCTTTCCTTCGAAGACAAAGATCTCACGAAGCAACTGACCGAGTTGTGGGGGGATGTGCGGACCACACCGACGGAAAAGAAGGAAATGATTGAACGGTTTAAAGCGGAACTCAATTCGGCAACACTCGCCAAGGCGGACCTCGGTGCGGGACGCTCGGTCTATCAGAAGACATGTGCTAATTGCCACGTGTTGTATGGAGCCGGGCGCAAAGTTGGGCCCGATCTGACGGGTTCGAATCGCAAGAACCTGGATTATCTATTAGAGAATGTCATCGATCCCAGTGGAGTCGTCGGAGCCGATTTCCGCGTTCTGGTGGTCACGTTAGTGGACGGGCGGGTCCTGAGTGGTGTAGTGAGCGAACAGAACGAACGGACGATTACCCTGCAGTTGGCTCAGGCCCCGATCACGATCGACCGCAAAGAGATCGAAGAGTCAAAGCAGACGACGAGCTCATTAATGCCGGACGGGCAAATGCAGACTCTCACGAAAGAGCAGATTCGCGACTTGATGGCATATTTGATGTCCACCGATCAAGTACCATTGCCGACCGAGTGAGCACTTCCTTTGGACTGCGGTGATGAATCACCGCAGTCCAAAGGTGCGGAGTTCTCTATGAATATCGAACCTCATCCCGTTGTGACGTTACCCGGTGTTGGGCGGACGATTGGCGTCGTTGGCGACATCTATCGCTTCCTGGCAACCGGCGAGCAGACCGCTGGCAAGTATGCGATGTGGGAGGCAGTAGTTCCACCGGGTGGCGGCCCGCCGCCGCATCGTCATAGCCGCGAAGAGGAAGCGTTCTATATTCTCGAAGGCGAGATTGCTTTTCGCGTCGGGAATGAGCAATTCGTGGCGTCCGCAGGGACGTTTGCCAATATGCCCATTGGCAGTGTGCATAGCTTCCGAAACGAGAGCGGGAAGCTCGCGAGAATGATCATCACGGTGGCTCCGGCAGGATTAGAAGAGATGTTCTTCGAAGTTGGCCAGCCTGTCGAACCGGGTGCGACCTCGGCACCGGTTCCGACTCCAGCGGACTTCGAGAAGTTGCTCGCCGCGGCGCCACGGTATGGTGTCGAAATCCAGGTGCCGAAGCATTGAGCAAATTCAGACTATCTGGCGACGATCGTTGCCGGTACGCCCGGACTCGGGCGTAGCGTGAATAGCTGTTTGGTGGTGACTGTCTGACCGGGGACCAGTGTGAAGCGAAATCGCTGGGCAATCAGGGCCACGACCAGGGTCATTTCGATCATCGCGAACGTATTGCCGATGCAGATGCGCGGTCCCCCACCGAAGGGGAAATAGGCTCCTTTGGGGAGCTTTTTCTCGAAGTCGTTGCGCCAACGCGTGGGATCAAAACTATCGGGGTTGGCGAAGTAGCGCGAGTCGCGATGGACGACCGCTTGCGGCATGAAGATCGTCGTACCTCGTGAGCAATAGTAGCCGGCCAGTTCCATATCGGCCGTGGCTTCGCGGCCAAGGATAGAGGCCGGGGGATAGAGCCGCATTGATTCGAGCAGTGCGTGTTCGATTTCCGACAGTCGGGGCAAATCGTCCAACGTGGGGGCGCGTCCGCCCAGGACTTCGTCGACTTCGGCGTAGATGCGGGCAGCGGCTTCGGGATTCTGGGCCAATAAATACCAAGTCCAGGATAAGGCGAGGGCTGTGGTTTCCTGGCCGGCGAGAAAGATTGTCAGGCATTCGTCGCGGAGTTGCTGGTCGGTCATCCCCGTGTGGTCCATGTCATCCCGGGCATGCAGCAGGCGTGATAGGAGATCGTCATGCTGCTCGCCCGACGCCCGTCGCTGGCGGATGAAATCGTAGATGGTGGTATCCAGATCGCGGATGACTTTGGCCAGTTTGCGATTCCCCGGAGTCGGCACCCATTGCGGCATCTGAATGAGTTGCGAGAGTCGACGGACGAATTCCTCCTGGCTGGCATCGAGCGCTCCGCGAACGCGTGGCCCGTGGCTGTCTCCGTCTGCACCAAACAGCGTTCGGGATGCAATCCCCATCGTCAACAACATGATGTCGTCCAGGATGTCGCGATTCTCTCCCGTCTTCCACTGAGCCAGCATGCGCAGCGTGTGTTCGACAAACGTGGGGACGTAGGTTGCGATATGTGAGCGGTGAAATGCCGGTTGTGCTAAGCGACGCTGCCGCAACCAGAAGTCCCCTTCGCTGGTCAGCAGGCCGTTATTGAGAATTCCCCGATTCAGGCGGAGGGCGAAATGCTTTCGAAACTCGCGAGCCCGCGTGATGAGGACCGATTCGATGACAGCCGGTTCGGTGACGATCCAGACGCGGCGATGTGCCAGCCGCAACGCGACCACACGGCCGTAATCTTTCGCGACCTGCCGCATAAAGGCGACGCGGTCCTTCCGAAAGCTGGTGAGATGTCCCCACAACCAATGGCCGGGTGGACTTGGCGGCACGAGCGTTCGTGCCGGCAAGGTCCGGCCTTCGCCAGGCGGGTGGAGGGAAGTCATAAAAGAGGATCTCGGGAAGCGTCGTAGCCTGACTCTCCAGAGTCGGGCGAATTCAGGATCGCTCAGCGGCGCAGCTTGTGAGCGGACTGGCGCTAGCCACCGATTCTGTCGGTCGATCTCCCCTGACGAACCGGCGGCTAGCGCCGTGCCGCTCACCTGGACCTTTTTACTTAGCTCGCGGCGACACCCGACTCCAATTGCCGGGCGACAGGTGGTCTCTCCGCTGTTCCGGCGAGCGGGCAACACGCGGCCACGGGGCGAACTTCGACAGTCATGCCGTATTGCAAGCTGGGGCATTTCCGGGCAATCTCGGTCGCTTCTTCCAGGCCGGAGACGTGGATCAGGAAGTAGCCGCCGATGGTTTCCTTGGCTTCCGAGAATGGGCCATCGACGATGCGTCCGCCACGCGGCATCGAAACGACTCGACCCTCGGCGATCAGCGGATGTGCGTGTCCCATTTTTCCGGCCGCTTCCAGGCCGTCGTGCCAGCCATAGAAGTTCCGCATGCATTCGTCCCGCTTCTCGGGAGTCATTGCGCCGTAAACTTCAGGGGTGGTGTCGCGGAAGAGCAGCATATAGGGAGCGGTCGAAGTTTCCATGGTTCAGCTCAATATTCTGGAAGAGTGAATTGCACGACGATTCGGTAAATGCCCGAACCCCAGGCGGCCCATTACTATGGTAACCAGAATGTCCCGGTTTTCTATGCAAACTCTGTGAAGTCCGCGAAGGAGTCCGGCGGCGGAGGGATTCGTCGCACATTGTCATGCATTCGGCTACGATAGTGATTGTCGTAGGATTTCGCCGCGCGAGCGGGGCAATCCAGAGATCGTTTGGATTCGGAGAAGATCAATGAGCTGTCTCCTGTGCCGCGTGATTGGAATTGTCGTCATGATTGCATCTGTGTCAGAAGCGGCAGATCGTCCACCGCGGCCGATCCCTGAAGGTGAGGGGCCTCGAGCCCGCTTCTTGAAATTGATTGATCGGCCGAAGGTACCGCTGCAGGCGACCGAGCAACCGGCGCCGGGGGCCGCGAACCTGCGTGAGGTGGCGTTTGCGTATGACTCGGAAGCGGGTCAGCGCGTACCCGGTTTGCTCGTCGCACCGGCTGCTGCGACGGGACGGTTGCCGGTCGTGATTGTGTTGCATGGCACAGGGGGCAGCAAAGAAGGTGTCCAGCCGTTGTTGCGGCAGTTTGCCGCTCGGGGTGTGATTGGCGTGGCGATCGATGGACGCTATGCCGGTGATCGTTCTGGTGGAGCGCCAGATGCCTATCGGGCGGCGATTCTCCAGACGTGGAAGACGGGTGAGGGCTTTCCCTTTTTCTACGACACTGTTTGGGATGTCTTGCGGTTGCTGGATTACCTGGAAACTCGGGCTGATGTTGATCCGCAGCACATCGGGGCGATTGGGTTCTCGAAAGGGGGCTTTGAACTCTACATGGCGGCAGCAGTGGATGAGCGATTGGCCGCTGCGGTCCCTTGCATCGGTGTGCAAAGTTTTGGCTGGGCCTTGGAGCACAACGCGTGGCAATCGCGGGTTGGGACGATTCAATCGGCAGTTGACGGGGCGGCGAGCGATGCCGGGGTGCGGGCGGTCAATGCGGCATTTGTCAAACGGTTTTATGAACGAGTGGTGCCGGGAGTACATGCCGAGTTTGACGGGCCCGTGATGTTGCCGTTGATTGCTCCGCGACCGTTACTGGTGATCAACGGGGACCATGACGATCGGACGCCGCAGCCGGGGCTGAAGTTGTGTGTTAAGGCGGCTCGCGATGCCTATAAGGCGGCCGATGCGGCGAAACAGTTTGAGTTCCGATTGCAGCCGAATACGGGGCACGCGGTGAATCCGGATTCTGAGCAGTATGCGATCGGATGGCTGGTGAAGGCGCTGAAGAAGTGATGCTAGTCGAAGTAGTGTTTGACGAATCGTTATTAGCCCCCGGGGCTAAGATGAAAACAAACTGACCGCCCGGAATGGTCCGGGCGGTCAGTTGTGCTTAGTGGACTAAACGGTTGGCGTTAGCGTCGTGAACGTCTCGTGACTTCAACGTGCCGACTGGCCACGTTGCTGTCTGCTACGCCTGTGACGTGGGTTACTTGCATCGACACGTTTCGCGTCTGCCCGTCACCCGCGTGGGCGACGAAGCGGACTCGTTGCATAATCGAGCCGATCTGTTCGGTGGAGGCCGCACCAGTGAATGTGATCACGAGATCGGGACTGCGATCGTTGCCTCCCGTGATGGCTCCGATCTGCGTTGTCCCGGCGAAGAGCCGGGTGCCGCGGATGGTGATTCCGTCGCCGGTGGCAATCGTCAGCGAGTCGCGTCGGACCCGGCCGCCAATGGACACCACCAACTGTGTCCCCTGGTACGATTCGGGAGCATGTTCGATGGAGTATGTTGCTCCTGAATCGACGATGGTACCCGGATTGCCCAACTGGTAAGTCGCGCTCCCGTCGCTCAACGAGACGACCGGCGGCGTGAGAACAGGCGGGGCGTTGTCGGCGACCAGATGGACAATCAATGTCGAAGTCGTCGACCGGGCCTCAGGGCTGCCGTTGTCGGTCACCTGCAGCGTCAGCGTGAACGTGGGAATCGTGTCGAATTCCAACACTTCCGGGGCCGCGACCGTGATGGCTCCCGTCGATGGGTTGATTGTAAACGCCCCACCGATATTGCCACTGATGATCGAGTACGTCAGGGTCTCAGCGGGCAGATCGTCATCAGTTGCCGGCGCGAATGCGACGGGTGAGCCAATGGCCGAATGCTCGTTGAGACTGGCCGTCTGCGTTTCAAATGTGTACACCGGGTCGTGATCGTTGACCGCCTCGACCGTCAGTTGGAACGATGTGGAAACGCTCGCTTCGGAGGAATCGGTCACGGTCACGGTGATGGTCGACTGTGGCGAACTGGTGTCAGCATCATCCGGTGTGCCACTAAAGACGCGGGTTTGCGGATTGAACGACAGCCACGCGGGCAGCCCCGTGGCCGAGTAGGTCAGGGTGTCCTCGGCATCGACATCGGCAAACGTATTCTGCGGAACGGTGAACGAGAACAGCGTGTCTTCGGTCGCCGTTTGTGACGTAATCACATTGGCGACTGTCGGTGCGTCGTTCGTATTCAAGACGGTCAGCACGAATGTCGTCGAGGCAAATCGACTGGTACTGTCGGTCGCCTTGACCGTAATCGTGGTACCGGTCGGGTCGACATCACCGTTGAGCGGCGATCCGCTGAAGGTCCTGGTTTGCGGATTGAACGACAGCCACGTCGGCAAGCCTGTGGCACTATAGGTCAGCGTGTCTCCGACATCGTCGTCCTTAAAGGTGTCTTGTGGCACCACAAAGATGAACGGCGTATCCTCAGTTGCCGTTTTCGCAGACAGTCCTGCAAACAGGAACGGAGCGTCAGGAGTGTTGATGACCGTCAGGGTGAAGGTCGTTGACGCCGTGGCTTGGGCGGAATCTGTCGCGATCACCGTGATCGTGATGGGTTGGGTGGTGACGTCTCCATTGTCCGGTGTGCCGGTGAAGACTCCCGTCTGGCTATCGAGTGCCAGCCACTCGGGCAGACCGGTCGCCGAATACGTCAAATGGTCACCCCCATCCACATCGGCAAACGTGTTGTCGGGAATGGAGAAGGTGAAGAGCGTATCTTCTGTCGCCTGCTGATTGCTGAGTGCATTGATGGCTGCCGGTGCGTTGTTCGTGTTGACGACGGTCAACCCGAACGTGGTCGACACAGACTGTGAATCGTTGTCCGTGGCTGTCACCGTGATGGTGTCGGGCCCAAAACGCACATCGCCATTGCCGGGGGTCCCCGTGAACGTACGAGTACCTGGATTGAAGCTCAACCAGGCGGGCAGGCCGTCGGCCGAGTAAGTCAACGTGTCGCCGGCATCGACGTCCGTGAACGTATTCGCCGGGACGGTGAACGAGAACGGAACACTTTCAACGGCGGCCCTGTCGAAGATCACATGGGCGACGGTGGGCGCGTCATTCACGTTGTTGACCATCAACGCAAATGTCGTACTTACATAAGCATGGGCCTGATCAGTGGCCCGGACGGTGATCGTAATGGGATTGCTGGTCACATCACCATTGCCCGGTGTTCCGGAGAACGTCCGAGTGCTGGGGTCGAATGACAACCAGGCGGGCGATCCACTAGCCAAGTAGGTCAGCGAATCACCGACGTCAACGTCTCCAAACGGCTTGGACGGCACGACATAGGTGAAGACAGTGTCCTCTGTCGCCGTTTGCGGAGCGAGGCTGTGCGCGACAGTCGGTGCGTCATTAGTGTTCGGCACTCGAAGATTGAAGGCTGAGGAAACTGATTGTCCCGAGCCGTCTTCTGCGGAAATCGTGACGACAATCCAAGCGGTCGTCACGTCGTCGTTAGTTGGTGTTCCCGTAAAGGTCTGGGTCGACGGATCGAAGGCGAGCCAGCTCGGCATGCCTGTCGCACTATACGTCAACGTGTCGCCCACATCGACGTCGGTGAAGATCCTGGCCGGAACCTTAAACGTAAAGGCAGCATCTTCGCGGGCTGTCTGGTTGGAAATATCCGGAACGGCGACCGGCCCATCTTCTGTATTAAGGACGATCAATTCAAATGTGCTGGAAGCTGATTCACCCGCTTCGTCCGTTGCAAAAACGGTGACGCAAATTGGGTGGATCGTCACGTCGCGGTTCGTGGGAGTCCCGGTGAACTTGCGAGTGTCCGGATCGAAGCTGAGCCATGCGGGCAGTTCGCTGGTGCTGTAGGTCAGTTGATCACAGACATCGACGTCGTCGAAAGTGCGTCTCGGGACGACATAGCAGAAAGACTCATCTTCGGTAGCCGTCTGATCAAGATCGCGCAGCTGACAGGCCCACCACCAGTGATGTGCGTAGTTGGTTTGCAGGACCTGTAAAGGAATTCCGGTCGTGCCCGACGTGTGGCTTTTCGCCTGCAGTGTCATCCCCGGCGGCAACTGTGTGGCTTGCAGTTCAGCCGAGTGTTCCTGCCAGGTCCGGCGATCGGTAATCGGCAGACGGCGGAAATCGTCCAGAGATTGGATATCGCGGGGAATCAAGCCCGCTGCCTGTACGGGCTGTTGATTTAATCGATATGTAAACATAATTTCAGTATACTTAATGTGAACGGTGATCCGGTTTAAGCGTTCAAACCTATGTTCAACGGGTAGCAACTGCCGCGAAAACGAAAATACGCGATTGGGACTTGATTAAATCAACTAGCCGTGTAGTTGCCGGGCATAGTAGGGAACATGGCGCTGACAATGTTCCAGCAACGCGCGGATCTCACGCAGCTGCACCTGTTCGATCTCAGCGGGAGACGACCATTGTGTCCGATCGAGCTCATCATAGCGCGACCAGATCTCCTGGATCTCGGGGCGCGCTGGAGCGCTGCCGGAAGCAATCGGTGGTCGGTGAAAGTTAGATGCTGCCATTGGGACGGAAATACTCGCCCGCGTTCATCAATGATGCAAACGCGAGTCTCGGGTCGACTTAATTGGGGAAGAGAACCCCCGCAGTGTTGGCTTCAGAACACCGTCCCAGGTGATCTATTTGAAGCTGGGCGTGCGACGAGAGAGCGACGGCTCTGGCGCTACGACTGCAACACAAAAAGGTGGCCCACTTCCTACAACCCGCACGACCTGTCTCATCCCAACGACGGCGTGCGACATGCAGGATACGGGCATTCCATCGACGCGATGTCTAATCGGAATCGAACTGTCTGTTCAGGCGCGTTACGACCCGAATTCTCAGGAAAAGGCAGGAGGCGTTACACGCAACTCATTCGGAATAATTTGATAATTAGGGCGCGACAGAAATCGCAGAGACCGGCCCCGGTCCGGTTGCGTGGGATATTCCGGGGACATCAAACGGCAACCCCGGGGATCGCTGGGCCGTGTTTGATGAACTATCCGTCAGGAGATTTCACCACGAAGATTCAGAGAACAAGAGAGATTTAGTAAGAGGGAGTTTTTGCCACAGAATGCCACAGAAGAAACACAGAAAATAGGAAATGAATTCACTTTCTGATTCTGTGTTTCTTCTGTGGCATTCTGTGGCTCAAAAAGACCCTGTGAAAAAAAATCAAACGTTTGTATGTAATTGCGGAGTGACTATTCCTGGCGGACATTCAGGCAAACGATTTCCTTATCGTCGCGCAGATAGAGCATCCCATTCGCCAAGGCAGGAGCTTGGCGAGTCGTGCCGAGGATTGTTGATCGGCCCAGTTCCTCGTAGGCAGCGGGGGTCAGCTTGATCATGACGAGTTCGCCGTTCATCGTCGTCGCGAAGATCTTGCCGTCGGCTGCAATCAGGTTGCCCTTGCCGAAGCGGAGCTTCTGCCAGACTCGAGCACCCGTTTCGGCATTGATGCACGTTAAATGGGTGACTGGACCGGCGGCTCCCACGTTGTCGAAACCGTAAAGATGTCCATCGTGCAGGATCGACGTTTGCCATTCGTTACGCAGCACGCTCTTGGTGCCGAGCGACGACCAGACCTCTTTGGCATCGAACTGCTCGCCCTTCGGCTTGAGTGCCAACAGCACGCTGCCGTGGTTTTCTCCAGCAGAGATGAAGACTTGACCCTTCACGGCGAGAGGGGTGGCGATGTTACAGTTGTAATTCGTTTCGAACGGATATTGCCACAGTAGCGATCCTGTCTCCGGGGCGAGTCCCAGGATGGTTGCGCCGGTGGAGGCCACGATTTGCTGTCGTCCGCCGAGTTCTAACAATGCCGGCGAGGAATATCCCGCCGCACCGTCTTCTGTCTTCCACGCCAGCTTCCCAGTCTTGGTGTCGTAGGCCACGACGGCTGCATTAGGAGCACCCGCCGTGACGATGACTTGCTGGCCGACCACCAGCGGCGAAGACGCCATCCCGTATTCCGCGATCTCCCCTTCCAGATCCTTCACAATGTTGTGCGACCAGGCGGGCTTGCCGTCGCTCAAATTCAGCGCGGCGAGAATTCCCTCGCCGGTGAAAATGAAGACTTGATTGCCAGCAATCGCCGGAGTCGCCCGGGGACCGTTCCCCATACCATTGTGATATTCCGGAGCGACCACGGTGGACCATTTCGATTTCCCCGTGAGGGCATCGAGAGCAATGACCGTTTGCTTCCCTTCCCGATGAATCAGCGTCACGACGTGGCCCTGGCTGATCGCCAGGCCGGACATGCCGGGGCCGCCAGCCACGCGCCAGACTTCTTTTGGACCGTCCGTTGGCCAGGCCTTCAGCAAGCCTGTTTCCGTGGAGATTCCGTTTCTCTGTGGTCCCAGGAATTGGGGCCATTCGGCCGTTGATTTGGCCTTTGGCTCTTGAGCATTGCCTGCGCGGCAAGCTGCTAGAGAAAACCCGCAAATCAACAGGCTGGCAATCAGTAGTCCGCGCATGGCACTCCCTTTTGGACTGCGGTGATTCATCACCGCTTTCAAATTCACGCTCACGAGCCGAACTACGGACCAGGCCGAGCACAAACTCGATTGGTTCGCAATGTAAAATAAAATTGGAAAGCGGTGATGAATCACCGCAGTCCAAATTTGTCGCTAGACTTTTTACTCGTCGGTGACGCAGCCTTCGCTGGCGTTCTTCACCGTTTTGATGTACTTGTACAGTGTCCCGCGCGTGTACTTGTAAGCGGGTCGCTTCCAAGCCGCCTTGCGAGTCGCCAGTTCTTGCTCGGTCAGGGCGATGTCGATGCGATTGGTTTCGGCATCGATCGTGATCTTGTCTCCGTCCTGCACGAGGGCAATCGGGCCGCCCTCTTGAGCTTCCGGGGTGACGTGTCCCACGAGGAACCCGTGCGAACCGCCCGAGAACCGGCCGTCGGTGATCAGGGCCACGTACTCACCCAAACCGGCACCCATGATGGCCGAGGTCGGGGTGAGCATCTCGGGCATGCCCGGGCCTCCCTTGGGACCTTCATAGCGGATGATGATGACGTCGCCCTTCTGGATCTTGCCTTGTTCCAGACCCAGCAGCATGTCCTCTTCGCTGTCGAAGCAGCGGGCCACGCCCTTGAAGACCAGACCCTCTTTACCGGTGATCTTGGCGACGGCCCCATCGGGACAGAAGTTGCCACGCATGATGCGCAGGTGGCCGGTGGCCTTGATCGGAGTTTCAATCGGGACGATCACCCGCTGTCCGGCGGCCAGGCCCGGGACATCCTTGAGATTCTCGGCGATCGTCTTGCCGGTGACCGTCATGCAGCTGCCGTCAAGCAGACCTTTCTCGAGCAAATACTTCATGAGTGCCGGAGTTCCGCCGACGTTGTGGAGATCTTCCATTACATACTTGCCCGACGGCTTCAAGTCGCCGATCAGGGGGATGCGGTCGCTGACCTTCTGAAAGTCGTCGATGGTCAGAGGCACATCGACCGAGCGAGCCATGGCGATCAAGTGCAGCACGGCATTTGTCGAGCCACCGGTCGACATGATGACGACCATCGCGTTCTCAAAAGCGGCCCGGGTCATGATATCCCGCGGCTTCAAATCGAGTTCCAGCAACTTCAGGATGGCCTTCCCGGCTGCCATACATTCGCCCAGCTTGAGCGGGTCTTCGGCGGGGATCGAGGAACTATAAGGAAGCGACATTCCCAGGGCTTCGATCGCCGAGGACATCGTATTGGCGGTATACATTCCCCCGCAGGCGCCGGCACCCGGAATACTACAGCGGATGATGTCCGCGCGGTCTTCTTCGGTGATCTTGCCGGTGATGTATTCGCCGTACGCCTGGAAGGCCGACACGATGTCGAGCTTGGGATGTCGCGGTGTGCACCCGGGGCGAATGGTTCCGCCGTAAACCATGATCGAAGGGCGATTCAGTCGGCCCATGGCGATCACGCAGCCGGGCATGTTCTTATCGCAACCGGGGATTGAGATGTTCGCGTCGTACCACTGGGCTGACATGACCGTTTCAATACTGTCGGCGATGAGGTCTCTAGACTGCAGCGAGAACGACATCCCGTCGGTCCCCATCGAAATGCCGTCGCTCACCCCGATCGTATTGAACCGCATCCCCACCATGCCGGCCGCGACCACGCCTTCCTTGACCTTGTCCGAGAGCACATTCAAGTGCATGTTGCAGGTATTGCCGTCGTACCACACGCTGGCGATACCGATCTGCGGCTTGTTCATGTCTTCGGCGGTCATCCCCGTGCCGTACAACATGGCCTGCGAGGCGCCCTGGGACTTGGGTTGAGTGATGCGGCTGCTGATCTTGTTGAGCATAAGTCTGTCGAGTGGGGCTAATGGAAAGTGGTGAAAAAGTTCGCCGCGAGGCAAACGTCAAGTTGATTCAAATGGATCGTACCAATTCACGGTCGGCGAGATCCGCGGATCGATGATTATGTCGTCTGATGCGTCGAATTCCAATCCCGGATGGTAGTTGGCGGATGATTTGCCGATGATCTGCTGTCGAACGGTCCTACCGACTTGCAAAGCACGCGGGTGGCATGTTCCAATGGCTCAGACGTTCCGCCGGGTTGCGGACACAGGTTGTGACTCGCGCGCTCGCGGAACATGATCGGTCATCTCATCGACGAGGAGGCTCTATGGTGCCCGAAACCTCACTGACGACCGATAGCGGGCTGGGGATGCTCGACTATGCCGTCATTGTCCTGTACATGCTATCGACATTTGGCATTGCAGTCTGGTTCGGGCGCAAGCAGGAAACGACGGACGACTTCTTCATCGGCAGTCGCCGCATGCCGTGGTTTGCTGTTGGCTTAAGCATTCTCGCGACCCTGTTTTCCACGCTGTCGTACCTGGGCTCACCGGGCGAAATGATCAAGCACGGCATTGGGCTGTTCATCGGATATCTGGCCATTCCGTTCAGCATGACGGTCGTGTTCTTTCTCTGGATTCCATTTTTTATGCGCTTGAGAGTCACGAGCGCCTATGAATACCTCGAACGCCGGTTCAACTATGGCGTGCGATTGCTGGGAGCGTTTCTGTTCATCCTGTTAAGACTCGGCTGGATGAGCATGGTGGTGTATGCCGCGTCCATGGCTCTCGATCGCGTGAAGGGGGATGATTTCACCGTGTTGCCCGGGAACGATATCTACTGGTGGATCGTAGCGGTGGGGATCGGGGCGGCCATCTATACTTCGGTCGGCGGGATCCAGGCGATGATCTGGACCGACGTGTTGCAGTGTTTGTTGCTGCTCACGGGGGTCCTGATGGTGATCTTCTACGTGATGTTTGTCGACCAGACCGGCCCGCTCGACTGGTGGGCGACGGCGGCCAAGCATGCTCCGGATCATGTGTCGCCACCACTCATCAGTTTTGATCTCACGGTTCGAGTGACGATCGTCTGGATGATCGTCAACAACTTTTTCTGGACGGTTTGCACACACGGTTCAGACCAGGTTGTTCTGCAACGCTATTTTTCGACCTCGTCGCAGAAGGCCGCTCGTCGCAGCTACCTAATTAATGTCGCCGTGGATTTGTTGATGGCAGCACTGCTTGCGACGGCGGGGTTAGCCCTGTTGGCCTTCTATCTGCGACACAGCGAACTGATGCCTGCCGGCTGGACGGCCACCGGGCAAGCCGACAAATTGTTCCCTCATTTTCTGGGGCACCAGCTTCCTGTGGGCTGTGCGGGCTTGATCATCGCCGCTTTCATTTGCGATGCCATGCAGACGTTGGAATCGGGGGTGAATTCCATCACCGCCGTAGCCACAAACGATATCGTACCCCGATTACGTCAAGGCCGGCCACGGATTGTCAGTGAGCTGACGTTTGCCCGCTTGACGACGATCGTGGTCACGGTGATCGTGACCGCCAACGCCTGCCTGGTGGCAGAAATGGCGTCCCGATTGAAAGAGGGCACGCTGATCAGCCTGATGCCACGGTTCTTCAATTTATTTGTGGGGCCCCTTTCCGCTTTGTTCTTTATTGGGATGTTTATGCCCCGCTCCACGGCTCGGTCTGCTGTCCCCGGCGCGTTGACTGGCTTGTCGGTGGCCATCGTCTGGTGCTGGTATCAGGAAATCTTCGACGCACCGAAGGGCCCGACCGTGTTTCTGGCAATCGCCGTACCGTGGCTGACGTCAGTCGGCACGGCGTTGATCCTGAGTCTCCTGGTGGAAAAAGGGGGGCCTCATGCCGGTCAGGGATACACCTGGTTCGCAATCGTCAAAGGACCCGAACGAACCGATTGACAAGAGTGTCGTTGAACACCGAGTGGTCAACGACACTCAACGAATTGCGTGCTCGCCACACGCAGACTAGGATGACCAATCAGCTCGGCGCTCGATTTCACACACACAGGGATACTGACATGCGTGGAAGCCGAACTCAAAGACACGGTTTTTCAGAGGTCCTGCTCTGGACCTTCTTGTTGGCAGGATTAACCCTGCCGGCTCAATTAAGAGCGGAAGATTGGCGCCAGTTCCGTGGCCCCAATGCCAGCGGTGTCGCGCCGGGAAAATATCCCTTACCTGTCGAGTTCTCCACCACTGATAAGGTGAAATGGTCGGTCAAACTGGGCGACAGCGTGGCCTGTCCGATCATCGCCGGTGGCAGGGTGTTTGTGACGGCGATGACCGCGCCGGACAAATTCAGTGTGCTGTGCTTCGAAGCAGCCACTGGCAAGCCCGTGTGGTCGCGTGAATTCGACACGGGCAAACTGCCGCGTATTACGCCGCCGAATAGTCAGGCTTCCTCGACGCCGGCCACTGATGGCAACCGGGTGTATGTCTATTTCAGCACCTTGGGGATGCTGGCCCTGAATGTGGCGGATGGCAAAACGGCCTGGCAAAAACCAGTGCCGCAGCCCGCCTATCTGATGGATTGGGGGGCCGCCTCGTCGCCGATCGTGTATCGCAACACGGTCATCTTCAACCAGGATGACGATCTCAATCCTGTCCTGTATGCGTTTGATTCGTCGACGGGTGCCGAACGCTGGAAGACCGAACGCCCCGAAATGCTGGGCGGCTATGCGATTCCCGTCATCTGCGAAGCCAACGGCCAAACCGATCTCGTTGTGGCTGGCACGGGAATGCTTAAGGGATATGACCCCGAGACAGGTAAGGAACGCTGGACTTGTAACACCTTGTTGCGAACGATCATGACGTCGCCAGTGGTGCGCGACGGGGTGATCTATCTGGCCAATCAGAGCTATGGGGATGAAAAACGGACGCTGAAATTTGCCTTGCTCGAGTGGCTCGATACTGACCAGAACGGCAAGCTGGAACGAGCGGAATTGCCCAAGGAATTCTGGAAGCGATTTGACCTGTCGGACAAAGACCACAACGGCGTAATCGAAGAGGATGAACTCGACACGGCGTTCCAATCGAGCCAGAACCAGGTTGGCGGCGGTTCTAACATTCAAGCGGTCAAAGGCGGAGGAACCGGCAATGTGACTGCGACGAACGTGCTGTGGTTGAATCAATACAAGTTGAAAGTCCCGGCCTCGAATCTAGTCTCGCCGCTCGTAGTTGGCGATGAGCTGTTCGTGGTGAAGAAGGGGGGCTTGTCCAGTTCCTTCGATATCAAAACGGGCAAGTCCAACTGGGAACTGGCCCGCATTAAGAATATCGGCGATTACTACGCGTCACCCGTGGCCGGTGACGGGAAGATTTACGTCGTCGGAGAAAATGGTTTCGTGGTCGTTCTGGAGCAAGGACCAAAGTTAAACGTCCTGGCGAAGAACGATATGGGCGAGTCCTGCGTAGCGACCCCCGCGATCGCCGACGGCCGGATCTTTATTCGCACCCGCGAACACCTCTACTGCATTTCAGAGGAGGCGAAGTAATCATGAGTCGATTCAATCGAACGTCGATGCAGTTCTTCGGCCGAAGCAAAGCAAAATCTGCCCCGGTGAGCCCCGTCCCGTCAGGGCGGAGGTTGAATGATATTTCGACGTCATGGGAGGGTGAGGCTCCCGCCGAACCGCAAGCGTCGATCGATCCTCGCCAGACGATCCGGTTCGGCGGGAGCCTCACCCTCCCATCGACTCGAATCACAGATCGAGTGGGATTCTTTTCGAAAGTCCGTGACAAAGATCCTCCACGGCGTGGCGTAAAGAATTTAGGTGAGCCGGGTGCCGTAAGGCCCCGGACCGGTGGCCACGTCGTGTCTCTGACGCTCGTGATTGGCATCCTGCTGTCTGGACAGGCGATTGCTGGCTCCAAGGTCGATGTCGTCGTCGGCCCCAAAGCCACCGAGCTCGAGCGGTTCGCCGCCTCGGAAGTTGCCGTTCAATTCAAGAAGTTGTTCGACGCAGAGGTGAAAGTTAGTGAACAGGTCCCGGTGGAAGCAGGCTCGTTGATTTTGATTGGCAGTCCGACAACCAATCCGGCTCTCCAGCCGCTTGCTGCGACCTGGCCGAAACTCTCGGATCAGGGGCATCTCGTCCGCAGCATCAAGCTGGGAGACCGCCCGGCGCTAGTAGCAGGCGGTGGCTCGCCCGTCGCGACTTTATGGGCCGTCTATGAACTTGGCCATCACTTCGGGATTCGGTATGCGCTCTACGGAGATATGTATCCCGCAGAGCCACAAATGCTCAAGCTGGAGGGGATCGATCTGCTCCTCGAACCGACCCTTCGTTCGCGGACGTGGAAAACTTCCAGTCGGGCGCTCATCGGACGCGTTTCCTGGCGATTGTCTGAACATGAGCAATTGATCAAACAACTGGCAAAATTGAAGTTCAATCGTTTGGTACTCCCATTTGAAGCCTGGGACCCCTATGTTGACTTTGAGTTCAAAGGAGTAAAAAAAGAGACCGGATTTCGGTTACCGGATACCTCGATTGCAGTCGATGGTGACACTGCCGGACGCACTGTGTTTCGTGGCGCCAAGTTTTTTGAGAATCCGGAATTTTTTGGAAAACAGGACTACACCGATCGCGTTGCCGCTGCAACTCAACAAGCCAGAACGATATTCAGTACCGCCAAAAAATTGGGGATGAGTGCGGGCATTGCGATTCGACCACTCAACTTTCCGACCGCATTTGGCGGCATATTGCCCGAGAACGTTCTCGCCAAGCCGGATTCGAAGCCACCTATTAGTCAACGTATTTATCTTGATACGGAAGCTCCGCGACAGGTTGATCCGGTCGTGTTAGAACTTGCGAAGACGCAAATTCGAGCCTACCTGCAAACTTATCCGAGCGTGGAGTTCGTCTCGCTGGAAGTCCGCGATGCATTCCGTTCCAAGCTTCATCAATGGGACGATTTGTCACTCGAGCAGGCAGGCTTGGAGTTATTTAGTCGTCTTGTCGCGGAGAAAGATCTGGGCATTTTGCCGGATAACCGCACCGTTAAGTTCACATTGGACGAGGTTCGTCCCAGCGGATTTCCGATACTCGACAAAACTGTTCCCGCTGGGACTGAGGTGTCGTTTGCTATCGAGGTCAATGCGCGCCGTTCTGCAGAGAAGTGCCAGCTCATGAAGTTGGCGCCGTCGAAAACGATCTCTTGCAATCTGATCTTAACGCCGCCCAATGATATGTCAGGCGTGTTGCCTGTGATGTTCTGTTCGTCTTGGAAAAAACTGATCGACGAATCGCAGACAGATGGATGGAGCGGCTTTGAGCTCAGTTGTCGTGAGATCGGAGACATGGATTTCAATGCCTACTATCTCAGCCGGGCGAGCTTCCAGCCCGAATTGACAATCAAACAGGCCTTGTTTGACATGCTCACTCCAACGCTTGGTGAAGCCAGTGCCGAACGCACTTCGAAGGCTTTCGAACAGATTGAAGAAGCCACAACTCTGTTGGAGAATGCGGCCATGAATGCTGTTCACGGCAGTATGCTCCGGGGATTTTATGACATGAAAAACCCTAAAATCCCAGAATCATTCGGCAAAGCACAAGAATTATATTATTCCGCAATGAACGAGATGTACCGGGTCAACACCCGAGCCCGGGAAGGCAATCGCGAATTCAGCCTGTATCTGGCTCGACGTTTCGAATGTGGCGGTGAATATCTGGGATGTGTGATCGCCCTCCTGAAGGCCAACATTGCCAAAGCGAGTGGTGACAGTGAGGCGCAGGCGAGCGAATTGGAGAAGGCGGTCGAATCTCTGAATTCCGGGCTCAATGCGCTCGCCGCAGTGGCCCGTAGCGACAGTGATCGCGGCGTGATTGCGATCATCAATGAATATGGATATCGACCTCTCAAGAAGGAACTGGAAGCCGAATAACTATGCCTCAACCTGGCGTGACAGAACCACTCGTCTATCTGCGGGGCCAACTGGTGCCGGCGTCGCAGGCGCATCTGGCGATCTTTGATGCGGGCATCGTCCTGGGTGCGACAGTCACTGAGATGACGCGGACCTTTCGACTTGTTCCATATCGGCTTGATGACCATATGGATCGACTGTTTCGTTCGCTCAAGTACACGCGCATGGACATCGGCATGACGAAGGCCGAACTGGCCAGCGTGTCTCGCGAACTGGTGGCGAATAACGCGAAGCTGGTTGATCCCGAGGATGAACTGGGGCTCATTCACTTCGTGACGGCGGGAGAATTTCCGGTCTATGCGGGATCCGCGGGGCGGTCAGCTCGACTGACCCCTACCGTGTGTGCTCACACCTTCCCGATGCCGTTTGAATTGTGGGCGCCGAAGCTCGATACGGGGGCACATCTTGTCACGCCGTCGATTCGCCATGTGCCACCGCAGTGCTACGATCCCAAGATGAAGTATCGCAGCCGCATGCACTATTATTTGGCGGACAAGGAAGCGCAATTGGTCGATCCGGATGCCTCCGCGTTGTTGCTGGATTTGGCAGGTAATGTGACCGAAACCGGCGGGGCGAATTTCTTAATCGTGGAGCAGGGGACGATCGTCTCGCCGAGCCTCACTAACACATTGCCCGGAATCAGCCGGCAAACGGTGATGGAGTTGGCCGCGAAGCTGGGGATTCCCTTCGTCGTGAAGGATTTTCAAGTTCATAACGTCATCAACGCCGATGAAGCTTTCACCGCGACGACGCCGTATTGCCTGATGCCGGTGACGAAGATTAATGGCTTGCCGATTGGCGATGGCCGACCCGGACCGATCTGGAAGAAGTTGATCGCCGCGTGGAGTGAACTGGTTGGGATCGACATTGAAGGTCAGATGCGAGCGAGTGCTAAGCGTCGCACCGAAAAGGCGGCAGCGACTAACTGATTATCTCGTTCGTAACTGGCGGCACGCGTGGAAATAGAGAATGTCTCACGCAAAGGCGCCAAGGTGCAAAGAGGAGACAGGGTAGAAACTCAGGAGTTCCTCTTTGCGCCTTGGCGCCTTTGCGTGAGATCAATGTCTTCTTGAATCCTGCTGTCGTTTCGCTCGAATTAGTTAGATGAAACCGTTCATCACCACGCAGTCCATCCGCCGTCAATAATCAGGTTCTGACCGGTCATGTAGCTGCTGGCGTTGCTTGCCAGGAACACGACAGAACCCTTCAATTCCGCCGGAATTCCCATGCGGCCCATTGGACTCTTGGCGCTCAAGCGTTCGACTAATGTCGGGGATATTCTTTCCGGCGGAAACGGGCCGGGACTGAGGCAGTTCACTCGCACTTGATCCTTGGCCCAGTAGACGCCCAAATGCCGCGTCATGTGGACGATGCCACCCTTCAACGCATGGTAGGCCACCGAGCTCGCTGCACAGACCCCTTCGTAGGCCTCAGGATAAGAACCCACCACGCCATACATTGAACCTAGCATCACGATGCTGGCCGGACTTTTGCGTTCGACAGCGTGATTTCGAAGCAGCCGGGCTAGTATAAAATAGCCGGTCGAATTGGTCAGTTGAGTACTAAATTGTTCGGCCGTGATGTTGGTCCAGTCTGCGGGCTCGGCGGCGTGGCCGTTGTTGATCAGAATATCGATTGGACCGGCCTGTTCGACGATCTTCTCGAATTGTTCGTCCAGCAGGTCAGGCGTCATTTGGTCCAGCGCCGCGCCGATGTGTTTGGCTCCGTGCGGGCTGGGCAGGGCCGCGGCTACCGCCTGGGCCTTGTCGAGTTCACGGCTGGTCGCGATGACACTGGCGCCGGCTTCGGCTAAGGCACGTGACATCGCGCTGCCGAGATAGCCGGTCGAACCCGTGATCAACGCACGTTTGCCTGTGAGGTCGAATAATTGAGAAACGGTCGGTTCACTTTTGGGTGGTTGGCTCATGATGGCTTTAAGGTTTGAAGTTGTATAAGGGCGAGGCTCCTGCCGAGCCTGTAGCCTGACTCTCCGAGTCGGATAATCTTCGTTCTTCATACTCCCGACTCGGAGAGTCGGGCTACGGAATCTAAATCGTCATCCAGCTTTTATTTTCCACACTGGCCAAGGTTGCCAGATTGACTTTTAATGTTTGAATCCCCTCCTCAAGCGGGCACAGAATCAGACCTTTCCCTTCCACGGCGTCGAGAAACTGATTGGCTTGCGTGATGAACGCCGTGTCGCGTTCCGCAGTACCGAAGGGTTCTTCTTGCCACGGGTCGCCGGGCTTGGTCAGCCACAGCCACCGATTGTTGTGCAGTTCGCAGCGGACCGTGCCCTGGTCGCAGTTCACGCTGATGATGGTTTCATTGGGAGCCTGATGTTGATTGAGCGCATAGTTGCCCATCACCGAACCCTGTCGGGTCACCAGATGAACGGTGTCTTCCACTTCGACCCCCGGCAACACGAGATGATCGGCATCGGCGACAAGTCTATCGACCGGCCCGACCAGCCATTCGCCCAGGTTGACCATATGCGTGAGAGCGTCCTGAATGGCTCCACCCCCCGCCGCGCGATTCGCGTAGTAGATCTCGCGATAGGCCGGGCGGTACGTCGGAAAATGTTGGCCGCAGAGCATCGTGATTTGGCGTGGAGTTCCAAACCGTCCGGATTGCACAGCCTGCCTCATCGAAGCCAGCACGGGGTAAGAACGCAGGACATAGGCGACTCCTACTTTCGTTCCGCGCTCTGCAGCGAGGGCCGTTAGTCGCTCTACACCCTCAATGGAAGTCGAAAGGGGTTTTTCGATCAACACGTGAACCCCAGCTTCTACTAGCTTGGTCGCTTGGGCCACGTGCAGCGGAGCTGGCGTAGCGACCACGGCGATTGTGGGGCGATGTGCAAGTGCGGCATCAAGGTCGGCGTGCGCGGGAACTCCATAGCGGCGCGATATTTCTTCCGCCAGTGTCGTTTTGAATTCGACAATGGAGACGGCAGCGCGACCGGTGGCTTGAAAGCAACGCGTATGTCGTTCGCCGATCGAACCAACTCCAATCACGACGACGTGATGAGCAACCATGTCATTTATTCCGTGACTTCCTCAGGAACCGGCCGCTTGGGAAGCAAAGTGACTCCGAGGATCAAACCAAGAATGAGAATACCGCCACACAGGTAAAAGCTGAGCCGAAAACCGAAGGCCGGATTATCCGGATAGCTTTTGGCAATCGCCCCGAATAGATAGCCCGCCGGTCCGGCCGGCATCATCATCATCGTGACGTACGCCATATTCTGCCGCAATCGCCGAGGTGACGACGCAGACAGGATATAGTTCGGAGCATACACGCCGACCAATTCACCGGCGCCAAACAGACCAAACGCAAACAGATACCAGATACCCGGGACGCATAGGGCCCACACTTGGGATCCCACAAAGATCAGCCCCGTGATCAGGATGCCCGCCCGCGGATTTGATTTCACCAGAATCCATCCCAGCAGCAGGCCCGCCACTCCTTTGCAGAAGAAACGCAAGGCGAGTTGATAGCCCACATATTGCTCCGGGTCGGCTCCCAGAGCATACGTCGTATACAAGTTCATGTTGGCGGCAATCGTGTTGCCCACATACAGGAGAATCGTGACGATCGTGGCTTTGGCCAGTAACGGGGTGGTCAGAAAATCGAACAGCCCAGCCCACAACGGTTCGCGCGTTGACGACGCTTCCGATTCGCTGGCGGGTGGGATGACGACGATCGTCGACAACAGTGCCGCGACTAACATCATCGGCCCGGCACTGCCAAACAGGGCCACGAATTCCCAGGGGTAATCCAGTTGCTTCGGCAGCAATCCCCACAACTTGCCACTCAGCAGTTCCTGGGAGACCAGCGAAGCGCCAAACGCGAGAAAGGGTCCTAATCCAAATGCCAACCCCAGTGCCAGACCACGACGAGATTCGGCGACTCCGCGCCCCATGGCTTCCCAGAGCAGGGCAATAGCGGTTGGCATGGCTGCTCCGCTGACGGCCCCTTGGAAAATCACGCAGGCGATTTTCATCTTGTCAGAGACATCCCCCAGCAGCGCGGCGCAGACCAGAACGAGGGCCAGACCGGCAGCGAGGTAGCACACGGACATGATTCGTTTGAGGTAGCCGACTCCCGGAAACAGCCACGCGAGGAATACGGGCATGACCGTCATGATGAAGAACGCCGTCTCAGGCAGATTGGCCACATCGGGCGAGGCACCCAGTTTGGCGCACAGCGTTGCCTGAGTCATTCCTACGTACAGGACTGGTGCTGCCAGATATTGCAGGCAAGTGCAGGCCGCAAACACCAGGACGTTGCGATTTTGCTCGGCGACAGTCAGGGGGTGTTCGGAGTCCTGCGAGGTATTGGCCACGATGGGGTGGGTCTCCGAAATTTGGAGTGCGGTGATTCATCACCGCTTTCTCATGTCACTCGACATTGAAAAACTGACGAGTTGAGTTGGTTGATAGACTCGGCAGATTGTCCTGAATTGGAAAGCGGTGGTGAATCACCGCACTCCAAATTTGGCTATTTCGAGGAGGGCAACGGCAAATCAACCGCTTGACCGGTCCTCGCGGAGATCAGGCACGCTTCGCAGATTTCGACGGCGGCACGCCCCTCGGCACCGCCCACTTTGGGAGCTCGCTTTTCGAGGATGCTGTCGACGAATTCCTGGACGACTCCGATGTGCGGGTAGAGCCGGATCGGCGACTTGGGTTCCTTGAGATAGTCGAAACGCTCAGGGGTTTCGATCCGTTCCCACTTGTCTCCCTTGCCGAGATCGAGGAACTCAAAGTTTTCCAAGTCGAGCATCGCGTCGCGTCCGATGATCTGAAATCGGACCTCGCTGGAGGGAATGCTCGGCGGTGGCAATTCGGTGGTGATCCACATATGGGCCATGACGCCGTTGTCGAAGACGATCTGGGCCATGACACTTTGCGCGGTCGATGGCAGATCGCTGAAGGTTGTCACCTGAGCAAACACCTTCACGGCATTGGCCCCGGTCAACCATCGCAGAAAATCGGTGTTGTGCGTGGCCATGCCCATGAACAGCCCGCCGCCAGCCGGATCGGACATCCAGGGGCGAGACGCAAACAATTCACGAGACAGCGTGATCGGAAAAGCAGAAACCGTGCGGAGCATTCGGATGGGACCGATGCCACCTTCATCAATGATCTGCTTGCAGCGTTTGGTGAGCTTGCGGTAGCGTTCGGTCTTCACGACGGCCAGGTTGACGCCTGCTTTCTCGCAGGCGGCAATCATGACATCGCAATCGGCGATTGTCGGTGCCATCGGTTTTTCCGCGAGGACGTGTTTCCCGGCGGCGGCAGCGGCGACCGTCAAATCGCGGCGGTCCTGGTCGGGCGTGGCGAGGACGACGGCTTGAATATCGTCTCGTGCGAGCAAGGCTTCAATCGATGGGGCGGCCCAGACTCCGTATTCGCCAGCCAGTTCGCCGGCACGTTTGCCTCCCGCGACGCCTACCAGCTTGGCTCCGCGGACGTGTTTAGAGATGGCCTCGGAGTAGGTCAACCCCATGAATCCGCTGCCAATCATCCCGATCCCGACAGTCATAACCTGCTCCTCAAGGTAGGAGAAAACGCGATTACAGATCTGGTCTATGTCACTTTTTGATTGAGCGGCTACTTCGGACTAGCAGAGCATATCGTGGAACTTCGCCGATTGCACTTCTGCCGCCAATCTCGGCACTTCACTTTACCGGCGGACTAGCCGATTGGTACTCTGAGTCTCTGCAGATTGGTTTGCGCTCTAGAACCTCATCTGCCATCAATCACATCGAACGATACTCGATCATATTGCGCAGTGGCGCGACCCTTTGAGTCGGGAGATTTGTCAACGAAGATTACCCGACTCGGAGAGTCGGGCTACGGGCTCGGCTGGCGTCTCGGCCTCCTATCGACTGCAATCGCATCTCAAGACCAACGTCAGTGCTTCGGCCGTATATTTCAGAGGATGAGAGAGTTTTGGCATGATCAAGACCGTGGCTGCGGGGAATGTGTACCGCAATCCTAAACCGCATCTCCGGGCGATCCACGCGTGGCATCCATCGTTGATTTGCCTGAGCGGCACAGAATTGGTATCGACCTTTGATCTGGGGCAAGGGGTTGAGAGCTTCGATTATCACACCTGCGTCTCCCGTTCGACCGATGGAGGGGAAACTTGGTCCGTACCATTGCCCCTCTTTCGCGATCCGGTCACGCGGCGTTCGACACATACAGTGCGGACGAGTGCGGTGTCGGAGACGACTTTAGTCGGGATCGGGATTCGTGCCTATCGAGATGATCCCGAAGAAGGGGTCATCAACCGGGCGAATTTAGGTTATGTCGAGTCGGACATCTTTTTGCTGCGCAGTGAGAATTCGGGACAGACGTGGACCGGACCACAGATCGTCACGCCGCCGCTGGTTGGTCCGGCGTTCGAAATGTGCCATCGGATTATCGAATTGGCGGATGGTCGGTGGTTGTGGCCGACATCGACCTGGAAGGATTGGAACGGGACCGCACCGCATGGAATGCAGGCTGTGGCGTTTGTGTCTTACGATCGCGGAGTGACCTGGCCCGAGTACCTGCGAGTCATTGACCAGACGGATCGCGGAGTCATTTCGTGGGAGCAGGGGCTGACTCAGTTGCCTGACGGCCGGTTGGTGGGCGTGGTCTGGTCCTTTGAGGAAACGACCGGGAAAAGCTTGCCCAACCGCTTTGCGATCTCACAGGACGGACAAACATTCTCGCCTTCGCGAGAGAATGGGATCCAGGGTGAGACGTCCAAATTGCTGACTTTGGCGGACGGTCGACTGCTTTGTGTTTACCGTCGGCTGGACAAACCGGGATTGTGGGCTAATCTGGTGCAGATTCAGGGGGACGACTGGATCAACCTGGAAGAAGTCTGCTTGTGGCAGGGTGCCGTCTCGGGAATGAAGGGCGTTCGCAGCAATTCCGACGAATTGAGCGGATTGAAATTTGGATATCCGAGCCTGGTGCAACTTCCCAGTGGCGATGTCATGGTCGTATTCTGGTGTGTCGAAGATTGCCTGCACGTCATCCGCTGGCAGCGATTGGAAGTCGGTTGATGTTGTCGCTTTAAAATCAGCCGGAACGCGTTAGCGTCCGGTTCTTATCCTACGGACTAGTTCACTAAATGTTGAAAGCTATCTCAATGCGTACGAGTATCGTCAAGCACAAGCTTGCCAAAAAAGAACCCGTCGTCGGTGTTGCGCTGCATCTGACCGAGCCCTCCGTTTATGAGTTGACGAGCCTGCTGGGCGTCGACTTTATCTGGATGGATCTGGAGCATCATGGCTACAGCGTTGAGACAGCCGGCAATTTGATGCGTGCGGCTCGTGTGGGGACGGCCGACATCATGGCCCGGCCGGCCAAGGGCGAGTTCATGCGCATGGCTCGGTTGTTAGAAGCCGGTGCGCATGGGATTCTGTATCCCCGCTGTGACGATGCTGATGAAGCTCGCGAAGTGGTCCGCTGGAGTAAGTTTGCACCGCTGGGGACTCGGGGATTCGATGGGGGCAACCCCGATATGCCGTATTGCATGATGGGCATGGCCGAATACCTCGAGAAGGCCAATGCCGAAACCTGGAACGTCATTCAGATTGAGGATCCGAAAGCCCTGGAACATGCGGATGAGATCGCGTCGGTGGAAGGTGTTGATGTGCTGATGCTGGGGCCGGCGGATTTTTCGATATTGAGCGGGATTCCCGGGCAATTTCAACATCCGAAGATCGACGAAGCGCTGGAAGTTCTGAAGAAAGCGGCCGATCGACACGGTAAGGCCTGGGGCACAACGGGCGGATCGCCCGCTCGCGTGCAACAACTGATTGATCGCGGAGCACTCTGGACGACCCTGGGTTGTGATTTGATCTGGGTCAAGAACGGTCTCGAACAGACCAAGCGCGATCTGGCGGCCTTAACGCCGCGGAAGTAATTGGACGGTATCGTGGGACGGGTCTCCAGGCCCGTCCGTCCGTATGGAAATCAGGGTTTAGCTAGACGCTGACGCGGTAAGAGAGTGTGAGGGTGTCGGTGTATGAGGGAACGAGGGAATGAGGGGCAATATAATTCCAACGATGTTGAGGTTGTTTGTGACTCCGTAACTCTCACACACTCATACTCTCCCACCGTTTCGATAGCGTCGTGAGTTAGTGGCCTTGTCTATTTGTGTCTCTGCGCCAGACAGACTAGACGGACGGGCCTGGAGACCCGTCCCACGAATCAGTACGCCTTACTAGACTGCGAACGTCTTTATGCAACTGGTGACAACGTCGATTGTCGGAAAGCAGCCGGGATTACATTTGCTGATCACCGGTGGCGTACACGGCGATGAGTTCGAGCCGATGGCGGCTGCTCGCCGGTTGATGACGGCAATTGATCCGGCAAAACTGAGTGGCCGTGTGACGCTGGTTCCGTGCGTCAATGAGCCGGCGTTCCGTCGTGGTCACCGCACGGCCGATGATAATCTAGATCTGGCGCGAACGTGTCCCGGCCGTGCTGATGGGACTGTTACTGAACAAACAGCCTTTCAGTTGTCCGCGCTGATTCGTTCCGCCGATCTTTATATCGATCTACACACGGGGGGCACGCGCCTCGTCGTCTTGCCGCTGAGCGGTTACTGTCTGCATCGCGATCCGGAGATCCTGGAAAAACACCGGCGGATGGCGCGGGCATTTGGACTGCCGCTCATTTGGGGCACGGATCCCAATCTCAACGGGCGGTCGCTGTCTGTGGCACGGGATGCGAATGTCCCGGCGATTTATGCGGAATACATGGGAGGCGGACGATTCGATCCGGCGGGAGTCGATGCCTACGTGCATGGTTGCTTAAACGTCATGGCGGAATTTGGGCTGCTGCCAGGTCCGGCGGTGTCACCTGCCGAGCCGCCTCTAGTCGTCGAAGACAGTCGTCCGGGGTCGGGGCATATGCAGCTCAACCATCCGACGCCTTGCGGTGGCTTTTTTGATCCGGCCGTGAAGCTCGGTCAACGAGTCCAGAAGGGTGATGTGCTGGGGACGGTGGTTGATCTGTTGGGGAAAAAGACGGAAGTCATTTACGCCTTGTATGGTGGCTTGGTGATCGTGCTGCATACGTTTCCCCGCGTGGAATCGGGGGTGAGTGTCGCCGTGATCTTGGAGACCCCAGATTGAAGAGTTTTAGCTACAGAATGACACAGAAGAAACACAGAAAAGGAATAATTGATTCTGTGTTTCTTCTGTGTCATTCTGTGGCTGAAGATTCCTATTCCTAAGTGCTTGTTTATGGCTGTCTAATTAGATTTCGCCTCAACGACAGGCATTGCCGCTCGCAAGGCATACCCGCCATCGACTAGCAATGATGTCCCGGTGATGTAGTCGGCTGCTGGGGAGCAGAGGAATGCGGCGGCCTGACCGATGTCCGCGGGGGTTCCCAGGCGTTTCCACGGCAACATTGCGGCACCAGCTTTGATGGCTTCGTCGCCGAATGCGATGTGTTCGCCCGGGGTATCGATCCAGCCCGGTTCGATCACATTCACGTTGATGCGATACCGAATCAGTTCGGCGGCAATCGTCTGGGCCATGTGATTGAGTCCGCTTTTCGCCGCGTTATAGGCAACGCTGCCGGCATACGGGATGCGGGCGTGGACGCTGGAGATGAAGACGATCTTGCCCCCTTGATCGCGTTCGACCATGTGGCGGGCGACAAGCTGGCTCATGTGGAAGCCTGCCGTCAGGGTGCCCTGGAGGGTTTTATCGAAGATCGCGGGATCGTAACTCAGAAAGTCTCCCCGGCGTGAGAAGGCCGGGTTGCTGACGAGGATGTCGATCTTGCCTAGCCCCTCGATCGCACGCGCGACGATCCCTTCACAGGAGGTTCGCTCAAAGGCGTCTCCGTCAACCAGAATCGCCTGGCGCCCGAGGGCACGGATCTCGGCCAACGTGGATTCCGTATCGGCAGAAGGTTGTCGGTCATTGATGGCAATGTCGGCTCCAGCCCGGGCCAGCTCGATCGCGCAACCGCGGCCAATGCCTCGCCCTGCTCCTGTCACCAATGCTGTGCGCCCTGTGAGATTCATAAGTCGATTCCTGAGTCGTTTGGAGTTACACATTTTGCAGCGCGAGGTGTTGCCGCAGCATCATATTGACCCGGCTCACCTGGTCGATCTTATTTGCGAGGCCTTGAACACTCAAGCAGCAGTTGATGCATGCTGGAGAAGATCTGCTTGCGGCGTTAAACTTAGTTGCTTGTGATCCGAGCGCTCGACATCACTGCGGTTGTTCTTCGATCCCCATTGGAGAACATGAAAAATCCACTTTGACGAGGAACAACGATGCGTGGGATGTCTCTGGGTTATCGCTGGGAAATTCTGTTATTGGTCCTGGCGGTCTGTGGCAGTTCTTCTTTGGTCCTGTTGCAAGCTGACGATCAAACTCCCGCGAAGAAATCGCTCGCGGAGGAACTGCCGCGGATTCCCGGGTTCCCGTTTGATAAGACGATGCCCACATTTGCGCTGGCTAAGGGTTTTAAGCTCGAACTGGTCGCTCACGAGCCGGATGTCTTCGATCCGGTCGATGCGTGCTTCGATGAGAATGGCCGGATGTATGTCGCCGAAATGCGCGACTATCCGTATTCACCGGAACCACGTCCGCAGTGCCCGGAGGGACTGGGCAAGAAGGATGCGGCCGTGGTGCGACTGCTGGAAGACACCGATGCGGACGGCAAGTATGACAAGAGTACCGTGTTTGCCGACAAGCTGCAGTGGGTGACGTCGGTGGCCTGTTATAAGGGTGGCGTGTATGTGACGTCGGCTCCGCATATTTATTATTTTAAGGACACCGATGGAGATGGCGTCGCCGACGTGCGCGAGATCGTCTTCTCAGGGTTCAGCCGCCAAAACGTCCAGGCGCTGCTGAATAATCTGAAGTGGGGTCTCGACAATCATCTGTACTGCGCCGGTGGTATGAACGGTGGCAAGCTGACTCGTCGCGAGCAAAATCTGCTGGTCTTGAACGGGGCTCAGATCCTGCGGATCGATCCGGTGAAAGAAACCTTGGAACCTCTTTCGGGAGGCTCGCAATTTGGTTATTCGACCGACGATTGGGGGAACCAGTTTGTGTCGAGCAACAGCGATCACATCCAGGAGATTGTGTTCCCGCATCACTATCTATTGCGGAACCCGTACCTGCCGGTTCCCGGAGTGACGCGCAGCATCGCCGTCGAAGGTGGGGCAGGGCCGGTTTTTCGTAAGAGCAACCCCGAGCCGTGGCGTCTGGTGCGAACTCGTCGCCGAGCCGCTGACCCGGCGTTTGCGAAGAACGCGCCTCCGTCGGAGCTCTACCCGACTGGCTTCTTTACGTCGGCAACTGGCGTGACGATTTATCGAGGGAGTGCCTATCCCGAAGAGTTTCGGGGCAATGCGTTCGTTGGTGATGTCGGCGGTAACCTCGTGCATCGCAAGGTTCTGACTCCCAAGGGAGCTGCCTTCGTTGCCACTCGAGCTGACAAAACAGAGGAGTTTCTGTCATCAACTGACAACTGGTTCCGCCCGGCGAATTTTGTGAATGCTCCGGACGGCACGCTCTATTTTATGGACGTGTACCGCGAGACGATCGAGCATCCGGTGTCGATTCCGGAAGACATCAAGGCCCACTTGGACCTTCAAAGCGGACATGACAAGGGGCGGATTTATCGGTTCGTCTCACCGGATATGAAACGCATCACACCGCCCAAGCTGGGGGGCAAGTCGTCTGTCGAATTGGTCGCGGAACTGGAGTCGTTGAACTCGTGGAATCGCGAGACGGCTCAACGTTTGATCTGGGAGCGACTGGACAAATCGGCGGTCGAGCCGTTGGTCAAATTGGTCCAGTCTTCGATACAACCCCTCGGTCGTTTGCATGCCTTGTACTGTTTGTCGGGATTGAATGCGCTGTCGCCTGAAGTCCTGCTGGTGGCGTTGAATGACAAGCATCCCGGCGTTCGTGAACATGCCATCAAGTTGTCGGATGCGTTCGTCAATCAGGCTCCCGCGTTGGCTGCGAAACTCTTGTCGATGACTGACGACGAAGCCTATCGTGTGCGCTGGCAACTGGCATTTACGTTCGGCGAGATCAAGTCGCCGGCCGGTGCGGATGGCTTGGCCAAGCTGGCTCAACGCGATATCGCTGACCCCGATTTGCGGACAGCGTGGCTGTCGTCGATCGCAGGGCAGGCCGGGCCGTTGTTCGTGCGCTTGCTGGCGGATAAGAAGTTTAATGAGCAGTCGGCAGCCGGGACTTTGCTGAACCAGTTGGCGGCAGTGGCTGGAGCCATTCCAGAGGGAGGGCATGCCGGACAGGTGTTGTCGGCATTAACTCAGAGTCAGGAATTGACGCCCGCTAAACAACAGGCCTTGCTGCAGTCGCTGGGGGATGGATTGGCGCGGCGCGGTAAGACGATCGCGGCTCTAACGCAATCCGCGGAAATCTCTGCCGAGACCAAGGCGTCGGTGGCCACCATGTTTGATTCGGCGGCCAAGAAGGTCGCAGATGTGAAGCTGCCCTTGCCGGAGCGCGAGGCCGGGGTAGGACTGCTGGCGTTTGCTGATCCGCAACTGGCTCAACCGGTGTTGAGCGAATTGCTGTCACCGCAGACGGCCACGCCGTTGCAAATTGCGGCTGTCAAAGCGTTGTCGGTCCTCAATCCAGAAGGGGTGGAATCAGTGCTGCTCGATGCCTGGCGCGGGTTTAGTCCGACTGTACGGCACGAAGTCATTGAGGCTCTCGTCAGGTCTGTTCAGCGGGCCCATGTCCTGTTGGCTGCAGTGGGGGAAGGTAAGGTGAAGCCCGGCGAGATTGAACGAGACAAGAAGCAATTGCTGTTGAATCATCCCAGTGTCGACATTCGTAATGCCGCGAAGAAGGTTGTCGGCGGCGATGTGGTTTCGAATCGGTCGAGCGTCATTGCCGAGTACACCGCGGCCATCGCCAAGCTGCAGGGTGACGCGACGCGAGGCAAGCCGGTCTTCCAGAAGATTTGTGCGGCCTGTCATCAGGTCGGTGATCTCGGCAAGGCGGTTGGGCCGAACCTGGCTTCCACCCAAAACAAGACGCCTGCAGACCTGTTAGTGAACATTCTTGATCCGAATCGCGAGGCGTTGCCGTCGTTCACGACTTATACCGTGGTGACCGATCAGGGCTTGATTCTGAACGGAATTATCGGCTCGGAATCGGCCACGAGCATCACCTTGAAGCGAGCCGATGGAGCTCAAGACGTGATCCTGCGGGCCAACATCGAGCAACTGGTTTCAAGCGGCATTTCACTGATGCCGGAAGGATTGGAGAAGGATATCACGCCGCAGCAGATGACGGATGTGATCGAGTTTGTGAGGAGTATTCCACCAGTTAAGAAGTAGGCCCCGTGGCGGACGCTGCCAGCGTCCGTGACAGAAAGCCCACGCTAGCAGCGTCGGCCACGGGGGCTAGAGTAGCGCTCGAATCGGTTGTCCGCGATAGATGACGTACGGCCGTCCGGTCGCATCATGGAACTCACGGTCGGGGCCGACTCCTAATAAATGAAAGATCGTGGCCGCCAGGTCGGATGGTGTGTAGGCTTCGGATGTCGGCAGGCCGCCGTGTGAATCGGTCGTCCCGATGATGCGGCCTGGTTGGATGCCGCCCCCTGCAAAGAAGCAGGGGAAGACATCGCCCCAGTGGTGCCGACCGGGAGTGAAGATTTCGCCGGCGACATTCTTGCCTCCGACCGTGATCGGTGAAATCTTGGGAGTTCGGCCCATTTCGCCGCACATCACGACCAGGGTTTCGTCGAGCAGTCCGCGTGCGGACAAGTCATCCAGGAAGCCGCTGAGGCAATGGTCGATGGACGGGAGCAGTTTGCCCTTTAGGTCGCGGAAGGCATTTTGATGGGTGTCCCAGCCGCGCAGATTCACCTGCACCATGCGCACGCCGGATTCCACCAGCCGTCGAGCCACCAGGAAGGCTTGGCCCCATTCCTCACGACCGTAGAGGTCGCGCGTAGCGTCTGTCTCTTGATCGAGATCAAAGGGATTCTGTTTGCCGGGACGAGCTGCCAGCAGCAGCCGCATGGCTTGGTCGCGCTGAGCGTCCCAGGCGGTGGAGACTGCGTGGACTTGCGAAGCATCGGCCGCACGGCGTAGGCCATCCAATTGACGCAGTAGTTCCGTGCGGTTCGTCAGTTGAGGGATCGAGACTCCGTCTGATCCGAGATTGGGCAGGTGGAAGACCGGCTTGCGGCAACTGGTGTTGTCCCACCAGGCGTTCGGTCCAGGGCCGGGAGCACGGGCGGGATCGTTGGGATCGTCGTGGCTGTAACAGTTGGGGCAGGATCCACCGGCATCCTTGGCATTGCAGGGGGCCGCTAAATCGACGCCCCATCTTCCGTAACGCGGGCCGAGTAGGCCGGGCTCACGACCGGGGTAAGTCATGAGGTTCCCGCGTGGGATCTCAACGACGGCCGGCCAGCCCACGTGCGGATCAGTGGGTGCAGCATAGGCGATCATCGAACCGAGATTGGGCCAGGCAATACGTCCCGGCCGGGGGGCTGTAATGGAGGCGTTGGTGTCTCCGTCCGGAAGTTCGGTCGTCCCCGTGTGGAGCAGATAAGTCGCACTGTTGTGTTCATTGCGGAACTGCCTGTCCGCTGTGTGATGCATCGTGCGGACGATGGAAAACCGATCCGTCCGCTGCGAAAGTTTGGGCAGGTATTCGCAGAAGTGAACACCGGAAAGACGCGTTTGAGTCGTCCCATATTCACCGCGAATCTCGGCGGGAGCTTCCGGCTTGGGGTCGAATGTTTCGTGCTGAGATGGTCCGCCAGACTGGAAGATCAGGACGACTGATTTTGCCCGTGGCGCGGTGCCTCGTGCGACTTCCGCGGCTTGTGATTCGAGCCGCAAGAGATCAGACAGCCCGGTCCCCAGCAGGCTGAGTCCGCCGACCTGCAAGAGATCGCGACGACCGATTGCCGGGTGCTCGTGGCGTTCACAACCCGTTCGACGCATGGCTGCCTTTCCGGCGGGCTTCGCAAGGGGATTGAATCACAATACGCATCCATCGGCGCTGATGCGTACTGATCGTAACCGAATAAACTACTCTTCGCAACAGGATTGTTTTGCGGAAGAAAAATTCTCTATGACCCAGGCGAGAACTAAAGATTGTATGAGGACAAAATGAAAAATCGATTGAGATTGTGAGGACATTGAACTTGCGAATCTCAAACGGACCGGAGTATTCTGATATCTCAATGTGTTCGACTTAGTCTAGCGCGCTTGCATGGCATTATCTCTTAGCTGTCATATCTGCTTCGTCTTCAATTCTCGAAGACGATTCAAGGGAGGAGCTGCGCGATGCAACAAAAACGCGGATTCACGTTGATTGAATTACTGGTAGTGATCGCCATTATTGCGGTCTTGATTGCGTTGCTGCTGCCAGCAGTGCAGCAGGCCCGGGAAGCTGCCCGGCGGACTCAGTGCCGAAATAATCTCAAGCAACTTGGC
This sequence comes from Planctomycetaceae bacterium, assembly GCA_021732415.1. Taxonomy (GTDB): domain Bacteria; phylum Planctomycetota; class Planctomycetia; order Planctomycetales; family Planctomycetaceae; genus JAKFVC01. The sequence continues at coordinate 4,657 of JAKFVC010000269.1, read as the reverse complement.
TTGGCACTGCACAACTACCATGGCAGTTTTAATGTACTGCCGGCGGGACGCTATTCTTTAGCCGGTACGACCTATCTGGGGCACAGTACACAGACTATGTTGCTGCCGTATTTCGATCAGGCAAATCTTTACAATCAGATGAATACTTCGGTGGGGTTCAACTCCGCACCCAACTTTGGTGCCCCGGCATTAGTAATGCTGCCTGGATTGCTGTGTCCATCCAATCCGGTGACGGACGGGGTGAACTGGACCGGTGGGACCAATCCAGCGACCACGGATTCGAATAATGATTCGGCACGTACGCATTACGAGTCCATTTCGGACAGCGGAATTGGACGACTTTCCGGATGGAGCCTCGTCATGGATAACGGGAATGGGCTGATCTATCACGATTCCAAAGTGGGATTTCGCGACGTCACAGACGGCACTAGCAACACCTTGGCGTTTTGCGAGATCATCTCTCAAGGTCCAGGGCGGTACGATTGTTGTGCCTGGATAGCGTATGCCGACGGTATCGGCACTCAGAACGGCATCAACGCGCCGTTCCGCTCCACTGCGAATGGAAGTCCCCCTTTCTTGCACAATATGTTTGATGGCAATTCATTTAGTGGCCCCGCCAGTTACCACGTCGGTGGTTGCCATTTCTTAATGGCGGATGGAGCAGTGAGATTCCTCTCGCAGAATCTCTCGCAGATCATCTTGACCGGCCTGACAACGCGGGCTGGTGGCGAGATCGTCGGCGAGTTCTAGAGCAGTTCCAGAATCTCTGTAGCGGAATCTCGTGAGAGTGCCGCGATAGTAGAATCTCTGTAGCGGAATCTCGTAAGAGTTCCGCGATAGTCTGCAGACTTTGGGGGCGGAACTCTTACGAGATTCCGCTACACCAATCTTGGAAACGCTCTAGTTCGGCCGCTCATCAACTTGGAGCAAAAATGCGTTGGTTGCAGTGCCTGTCTATCTCTATTGTCGTACTGTTTGTCGTCGGGTGTGGCGGCGCCGCCGGACCGGAGAGGATCGGTGTCTCGGGCCATGTTACCTACAACGGTGAGCCAATTGAAGATGGAGAAATCTCATTTTTTCCTGAAGCGGGAACAGACGCCCCTCCCTCATCGGCCATAATCACTGATGGCAATTATGAAGTCGCACCGAAATGGGCACTCATGCCGGGGACCTACGCGGTCAAGGTCCTGTCCTATAAAGTGTCTTTGCAGGATTCGAAGCTTCCCGGCGGAGCTCTTGATCGCCCGCCGCCACCCGGCGGAATCGAACTGAAGGACCAACTTTTGCCAGCGAAATTCAATACGAAATCGACGATCGAGAAGCTGACGGTGAAGTCCGAGCCGGGTGGAATCAAGAAGGACTTTGACTTGCGTGATTAGATCAACTCGGGGATTAGTAATCCAGAGTCCACTATCGGAAATGGCCGGGCAAACTGGTCGTGGAAGACGCGGTCGCTGGGGATTCCCAGTTGATGATAAATTGTCGCCAGGATGTCGTTGAAGTGAATGGGGCGGTTCTGCGGAATCTCTCCGTTCGGCGAACTGGTGCCGAGGACCTGTCCACGTTGGAGTCCGCCGCCGGTCAGCATCACGGAAAAGACGTTGGACCAATGGTCGCGGCCAGCGTTGGCGTTGATCTTGGGGGTGCGGCCGAATTCACCGAACAGGGCGACCAGGGTTGTATCGAGCAGGCCGCGCTCTTCCAGGTCATCCAGCAGTGCGGAGACCGCTCGGTCGAGTTCCGGGAGTCGGGTCTCTTTGAGCGATTTGAAGTTTCCGACGTGGGTGTCCCAATCCTGATTGTTGGCGAAATTCACCAGCGTGAATGTCACGCCCGCTTCTGCCAGACGTCGCGCCAGGACCAGTCGCTGCGCGAAGCTGGTGTTGCCGTAGCGTTGGCGGGTGGCGATTGATTCCTGTGACATGTCGAACGCGTTGCGAGTGACATCGTGTGCCAGGAGTTCGACCGCTTGCCGGTTGAATTCGTCCAAGCCCGCCATGGCGCCATTGGCATCGAGGGCCCGCGGTAAGTGATCCAGATCGCGCAGCAGGCCGAGGCGATGTTCCAGCCGTCGCAGATCGGTGCCGCTCGCGAGACTGAGGTTCGGCGGAGTGGGAAACGGATTGGTGGCGTTGGCCGGGGGCATTCCCGATTCGAACGGATCGTGAGCCAGCCCCAGATAGTTGGCTGAAGCGTAACGGACGCGGTCGCCCAGTTGCCCGCGATCTGGCACGCAGACATAAGCCGGCAAACCGGGGCGAATCGGTCCCTTCGTCTTGGAGACGATGGATCCCATCGACGGTTTGATGTTGCGGTTCCGGGTGGTGGTATTCGCACCCGGATAGTCGTAGCCGGTCAGGGTCCAATGGATCGCGGCTTCATGACTGGGAGTGCCGTGGTAGGCGCTGCGAATCACGCTGTAGCGGTCGGCTCGTTGAGCCAGCCGCGGCATATGTTCGGAAATCGAAAAACCCGGGACATTGGTCGCGATCGGTTGGAACTCACCGCGGTATTCAGCGGGGGCGTCGGGCTTCAGATCCCAGGAATCCAGGTGCGACAGACCACCCTGCAGGAAGATCACGATGACCTGCTTGGCGGGAGATGCCCCGGGGGTTTCCGCACGGGCTTGCAGAACCTGGGGCAAGGCGAAAGCGCCGACTGCCAAGCCGCTGTTTCTTAGGAACAGACGCCGATCAAAAGCGTTCCCAGTTCCATGATCTTGCTGAGATCCCATGCCTTACCTTCCACCGACGTTCGAACGATCGACTTAATCATCAACCTTAGTTTATATGTTCTTCGGACTGGGGTCAACCAGAACTTGACTCTTGCGGGGTTTGCCCGCGGTATTTGTCCCTTCCGTCGTTTCTGTCCCTGATTTTCGGGAAAGGGACGGAAAGGACATAAGGCGGACTCGACCCCGGAGGGGTCACAGAGAGTAGCCGGTGGTTGAGCGCAGCGACACCACCGGTTAGGTGGCGCATTCGTGTTGTCGACCCTGAAGGGGTCGCAGATCAACGTCTCTGCGACCCCTTCAGGGTCGAAATTCATTCGTTTACCGCATTCCGGTGGTGTCGCTGCGCTCAACCACCGGCCACTCTCTTTAATCCCTCCGGGATAAATTCAATTTCATTATCCCAGGGATTTCCGCCGAACCGTTTCGATTTGCCAATCGGCGATGGTGACTTCAATCGGCTAAGTGTTTTGTGCTGGTATTTGGAGCTAATAAAATGGCAACCATACCCAAGGCAAAGATCAGGCTGGTGACCCGGCCGATTTGGGCGTAGTCTCCACCGAATGTCTCGGTCAAGTATCCAGTGGTGAAGACCGTCACTGCCGTCAAAATGCGGCCGAAATTGAAACTAACGCCGGCACCCGTGGAGCGGATTCGCGTGGGGAAGAGTTCGGGCAGGAAGAGCGGGAGCCAGCCGAAGTAGATTCCGCTGAAGAAGCCGAGTGCCGCCACCCAGATCAAAAAGTCGCTGTCCGTCGGCACGACAAACCAGAACGTATATTGAGAAATCAGCAGCGCGGCCAGGCTGATCACAAAATAGGTGGTGCGGCGACCGAACAAACTACCGATCCAGCCCCCCAGCAGGCTGCCGACAATCCCCGTCAGCGCACGAGCTTGTTGCACATAGGCCTTTAAGTAGGGATTGGGTGGAGTCGCAGCATCCCCCACTTCACCCGCCCAGGGCACCATCCAGTTCGCGCTGCCATAGGCTCCGATCAGAGGGATGGTGGCGAGAATGATGCCGATGCCAGTGGCGCTCAGCAGAGGCGGCCGAAACACTTCCCATTTGGAATGTTGCCGGGCCGATCCCGCAGCCTGTTCGTGTCGGGCAGCCAGCCAGTGAGGAGATTCCGGCACGCAGATCAGTGAGATGATCCCGAGCACTCCCGGAGCCGCGGCGACCGCCATCACCCAGCGCCAGCCGTCAGGCGTGATGGGGATGATATAGACAGCGACTGTAGCGAACAGAAAGATGCCGATATTGGCTGCAGTGCCGATGACGCCAGCGACCATCGGCCGCGACATATTCGCCCAGGCTTCGGAAACCAGGGCGATCCCGTTGGGCCACATGCCACCGACGCCGGTGCAGGCCAGATACCACAAGACTAGTAGCTGCCAAGGATCCTGCGCGAAACCCGCCGCGCCCGCCATGATCGAGTAGGTGAGGATGCTGGCGGCCATCGCTTTGGAACGTCCCCACCGATCACCGACGCGGCCGAACAGCAAACCTCCCGACGCGGCCCCAAACAAGAACGCACATTGGTACCAGGCAAACCATCCGGTGACCAGTCCCTTCCAGTGCTTCAACTGCTGGACATCGCTGGACGACATCGGCGACGCGGCCGGCGGGGCACCTTTCTTGGGAACCTGCTGACTCAACACCTTGAATCGTGCCTTGTCGAGTTCCCCGCTGCGATCCAACAGATCGATGGCCACGGGTTGCATGGCGAGCGATGTGATCGACATGATGACGCCAGCGCAGAGCCAGCCGAGAAACGCGCAGACCAGGATCACGTAGCGACCCGAGGTGGAGAGCCCAGTGGGTGATTCAAGTTGGCTCATGGTGGGTCTCGTGGTCGGAGAAAATAGTGATGTTGAAGATTCTGGCTCCCCTCGCCCTGGTACCCCGGGGAGAGGGGCTGGGGG
>JAKFVC010000025.1 GCA_021732415.1 Planctomycetaceae bacterium | reverse complement strand
GGCGAGCACTAGTGAATCGGGGATCATTAAGGAGAGGACCAGCGCTGCGGACGCGAATTTCTTTAGGTGCATGATGGGCTGCCTTCTGTGTCGTGATACTGAGATGCAGGGAAGTACGGCAGACGTCCGACGGGCTTACTTCTCAGATTTGGTTTCGGATTTGATTCGCGTCACTTTAACCGGAGCCAGATCGGCGACTTCGTGATCGTCGAACAGGCGATTCGTCGATTGCCAGGTGAACGTGTCATCGTTCACTCGGCGGAGGATATTGGATTCCGTCAGAGTCCGACCGTCGGGCAGAGTCCCGGCGGCATCGAGCACCCAGTGGTCACCATCGCGACTCCAATCCGCCTCGCCGATGCCGCCGCTGGCTTCGAAGGTCCAGGAATGAAGGGAGCCGGTCGCCGGATCAATCCCGATCACTTGCTTGCCGCTCAGGGTCCGCTCCCCTTCCTTGATTGAAAACTGGACGTGGATGAACTTCTTGTTGGCATCCCACGCGTAACTGGTCCGAATGTCAGCTCCACCGGTGCCCGTCGACTTCCATTCACCAATCAGCCAGCTCAGGTCACTGATCGATTCAGCACGGCTGGGAGTTTCACTCAGGATTGCCAGCCGCCAACGATCGTCTTCACGGACCAGGAAGGCGGTGTAGTTCGCGTGGGTAGGAGCTTCGGTGGCGCCATGGCGCACCGTGACTTGTCCCACTTCAATCGCAGAATCTTTTGAAATGAAACGCAGGGCGGATGGCTGTAATTCGGCCTGGACCTCAGGGGTGACAGCGAAGTATTCGCTAAAGGCTTTTTCGAGGGCCTCGCGCCCCCGCACGGTTGCTCCATGCGTCGTCTGGTGTTCGCCCTCGGCCGTCCAATAGGCAGCGACTTTCTTGGCGTCCCGTGACTCAAAGGTTTTGGCGAACGAGGCCAGAGTCTCATGGATCGCCGACCGGTCCTTGGCCCGAGCATCGACAGCGGGTGGCGGAGGCGGGACCTTGGGTTTGGTTTCTTGAGCACAGAGCTCCGACACGATGACCACGATGATTGCCACAAACAATACAATGTGTCGGTTCATGCAGACACTCCCAATCTGAGATGACAAACGAACTGGCTATCAAGATGGAGAACAGGGATCACGAACACGTGCTCTCGCACCGATCCGCCAGTACGGTAAGGGTAACACGAAGACTTCGAGATGAGAGAAGAATGCGGACGCGACCAGCAATTAAATTTCGGACGTGCGAGCAATAACGTCGCATTCCGAAAGGGCTCGTCAGAGCACAAAGTTGCAGCGGTCACCGAGGCCGGTGCGGACGGCTCGGACTCGCCGACCGTTAAGACCGTTAGAGAAGTCGCCGGCTACCCGTGGCAGACCCTGCCAGCGTCTGCGATCCAACGCTGACCGCGTCGGCCGTAAGACGCCAGAGTCACTCCTTGATCCGCGACCGGTACAACCCAAACGCAATCATCCTCGCGGGAAAATCGCGGATACCAGGAATCTTAAGCATCAGGCGAGCCGGCCACGGCAATCGAAACGGACGATCCTTGTCGAGAGCCGTCTTCACCACACGATCCTGGATCAGCCCTTGGAACCATTGAATTGCCTTCACTGCCGGCTCGCGACGCTTTTGAATCTCGGCCAGATGAGCCTCTGTCATCTGTCCTGTTCGTAGCGGTTCGGTCAGGACATTGGCCGCCTCGATGGCATCCTGGATCGCGTAGTTGATACCCACTCCGCCGACCGGAGACATCACGTGGGCCGCATCGCCGATCAGCAGCAGGCCGGGCTGGTGCCAGGTTGGTAGCCGGCTGGATTCGACGGAGAGGACGACGACTTGCTTCCAGTCTTGAAGCGTCTCCACCCGGTCAGCCACCCACGGTACCAGGCGGACCAGGTTCTCTCGGATGGCTTCCAGTCCGGCAGACTTGACCTCGGAATACGATCCCTTCATCAAGCCGTAGCCTACCTGCCATTCATCTCCCCGGTCGAGGAAGAAGACGAACAGGCCGCCGCCAACAAAGAAGGTGATCTGATCATGGGGATCGCCTGGCCGCCGCGGAAACCGGAACCACAGTACGTCCATCGGTGGCGCGGTCTTGATGGGCTCGGCACCGCACAAACTGCGGATCTTGGAGAAGCGACCATCGGCGGCGACAGTCAACGGTGCTCGGACCTCGTGCCACGCGTTGTCGAGTCCACGGTAGCGAATGCCTTGAGTGACCCCGTCGGTCTGGACCAACTGCTGGACATTGGCCCCCAGTTCCAAGCGAAACGACGGATACTGCCGAGCCTCCTCGGCCAGGAAGTCGAGAAACCTGGCCTGCGGCAGGATCATGACATACGGGAAGCGGGTCCTGAGTCGCCGGAAATTCGCCACCGTCGTAGTCGTGCCGTTCGAAGAGAACTGCATGAACTCCAGTTTGCCGTGCGGAATCTCCAGCAGGCGGTCGGCCAATTCGAGTTGATCGAGGGCCTCCAGGGTCGAGGGATGGATCGTATCACCCCGGAAGTCGCGATCGAAGTCGCGGTGACTTTCGAGCAGCGTGACCTGCACCCCTTTGCGAGCCAGCAAAAGTGCCAGCACCATGCCTGCGGGGCCAGCACCGACAATGCAACACTGCGTTTGATGAGAATCGGTAACGGTGTCGGAAGCTTGAGTCTCCATCGGATATCCTTTTCTTGAGGGATCGGTTTGCCGTGAGTGACTTGCTGAACTGAGGATGTCATCTACTCCATACCACGATCTATCGACTCATCAACATGCGAAGCATATCACAGAAGTCGTTCCGCTTGGTGTCCAACTGCTGCGCTTAGAACATTGCCGCTCGAATGGCTGCCCAAGTTTGAGACGCCGGTGAGCCGCAGTGCCCAATGTCTCTGGACTTTGGTTTTGCTGGGGAGCGAAAGCCTCCGAAGTCCCTTGCGGCACGCGGCTCACCGACTCAATCTCTTCGCAGCCAATGCTTAATGCATGGAAGCCGCGAATTTCTCCAATTCGTGTAAGGTTCGGCCGTCTGGCCAGTAATCCCTCTTGTGAAGCCAATTTTTCAAGATGCGTTTCCACACCCTCAGCTGGTGTGAAATAAGAGGTTGGAAGCCGATCGCAGTAGCGTTCGTTAATGTTGATGCCCCCTATAATTAAATCTCTACTCAGTAGGATTCAGTCATGACACAGCACACTCAACCATCGCTTTTCTCGCCAGTTCAAGTAGGAGCTCTTAACTTGTCTCACCGAGTGGTGATGGCTCCGTTGACACGCTTGCGTTCGCAACAACCCGGTGACATTCCCACCGACCTGATGGCCGAGTATTACAGCCAGCGGGCGTCCGAAGGGGGCCTGCTTATCGCCGAAGCCACGCCGATATCGTTTGCCGCTCGTGGTTATCTGGGGGCTCCCGGAATTTACACCGACGAGCAGGTCACCGGTTGGAAGAAAGTGACCGCGGCCGTGCATGCCAAAGGTGGCCGCATCTTCCTGCAGCTTTGGCATGTCGGACGTCAGTCGCATGCGGATTTGGCGAACGGTGCGGCACCGGTCACCGCGTCGGTCGTGCCATATGAAGGTGTAGCTTATACGGCCAAAGGCTGGGTACCGGTCACGCCGGCACGAGCACTCAACATTGACGAGATCCCGAGCATCATTGAACAATACCATCAAGCCGCCGAGCGGGCCAAGGCGGCGGGGTTCGATGGAGTCGAAATTCATGGAGCCAACGGTTACCTGCCCGATCAATTCCTCCAGGACGGTTCCAACAAGCGAACCGACGCTTATGGTGGCCCGGTCGAAAACCGAGCCCGCTTCCTCCTGGAAGTGACCGCCGCGGCCGTATCTGTGTGGGGTGGCGATCGTGTCGGCGTGCGAATCGGTCCCAGCGGTCGCTGGGCTGGCATGTCGGACAGCAATCCCGAAGCCACGTTTCGTTATGTTGCCGAACAACTCAACCAGTTTGGTCTCGCTTATCTGCATATTATTGAACCACGCATCAAGGGTTCGGAAGCCATTGAAGAGGGTCTCGCTCCAGTCGCCTCTCAACATCTGCGAAGAATCTTTCACGGCAAGATCATCGCTGCAGGTGGATTTGAACCGGCCGACGCTAAAGCCATCATTGCTGCGGGCGACGCAGATCTGGTGGCTTTCGGACGCCACTTCATTGCCAATCCCGACCTTCCCAAACGCATCCAGTTCGGACTGCAGTTCAATCCCTATGATCGAACAACGTTCTATGGAGGTGATCATCGGGGCTACACCGATTACCCCTTCTACAAGGAGTCAAATGAGGATGAACAATCCGCCGTTGAAACAGTCAACGAATTGGCCTCAGTAGGCGCCGATTGATTGCCGCGCCGCAATGTCTAATCAATGCTGCAATAGAAATAAACCAGGTAAGCCCGGTCCCGTAAGGGCTAGTTGATTTAATCAAGTCCCAATCGCGTATTTTCGTTTTCGCGGCAGTTGCTACCCGTTGAACATAGGTTTGAACGCTTAAACCGGATCACCGTTCACATTAAGTATACTGCAATTATGTTTACATGCCGATTAAATCAACAGCCCCGTAAGGGCCGGGGTGGATTGGCATCGGGCCTTATCAACACCAAAAGCATTTCTAAACGATTAGTGATGCGCTCTAACAAAGTATTCTCGCGAGTTAAGGAAACATAACATGTCAAATCAAGTCGTATTGATCACGGGTGCTCTGACGGGAATCGGTCGGGCCACGGCTCTGGCATTTGCCAAAGAAGGCGCCAAAGTCGTAGTGTCGGGACGTCGCGATGCCGCGGGTCAGGAACTGGTCGCTGAATTGCGCAAGCTGGGGGCAGAAGCTGAGTTCATCAACGCGGACGTTCGCCATGAAAACGAGGTCCAGAGGCTTGTGGATCAAACCGTTGCCAGATTTGGCCGGCTGGATGTCGCCGTCAACAATGCCGGTACTGAAGGTCAACCAGGGCCGGTCGTGGAACAAACACCGGAGACCTACGCCGCGATCTTTGACACCAACGTACTTGGCGTCGTGTTGAGCATGAAACACGAGCTCCGAGTGATGCTGTCCCAGAAGAAAGGGAGCATCATTAACATTTCGTCGGTGCTCGGGAGAAAGGCGTTCGCCGGAACCTCGATTTATTCGGCGAGCAAGCACGCCGTGGAAGGACTGACCAAAGCTGCGGCACTCGAAGCCGCCGAATACGGTGTGCGAGTGAATGCGGTGGCTCCCGGTCCCATTGAGACCGGCATGCTGAATCGATTTACGGGCAACGAAGAAAACAAGGCGGGGATGATGTCGCTGGTACCACTTAAGCGAATTGGCGACCCGGAAGAAATCGCCAACACGATCGTGTTTGTGGCTTCAGATAAAGCTTCCTATATCACGGGTGTCTCGTTGAATGTCGACGGCGGGGCACTCGAAAAATGACATCAAGCCTATTCGTGAGCAGATTATTAGAAGTGCGCAAGTATCCCCAAGTGCCCCGCTCGACAGTCTTACAATGGAGTTGACTGCCAGCGGGGCAGATGCGTTTCGAAGGGATGGGATTATGTTATTAAATCAGCTACGGTGTCGGCTTCAGCGCATCCGCACCAGCCGCGGCAATCTGACCATCTTCGCTCGACTTGACGCCTGAGACGCCGATCGCGCCGATGATCTTGCCACCGACCACGATCGGGATTCCACCTTCAATGGGCAGAGCCCCGGGCAGCTTCAACAGTTTGTTGTTCGCCCCTCCCATGGCGAGGATATCTTCAAACGCCTTCGTGGGACGTCGGAACAACGCGGATGTCTTCGCCTTCTCGAGCGAGACTTCCACGCTGCCCAGTTGAGTATTGTCTAACCGTTGGAAGGCCACCAGAAAGCCGGAACCATCGACCACGGCAATGGCGACCGGCCAGTTGTTCTTCTTGGCTTCCACTTCGGCCGCGGCGATGACTTTCCTGGCCTGTTCGAGCGAAATCGCCTCACCATACGGCAGCGGAGGCGGGGGCGGAGTCTGGGCCACGGCGGGTTGATTCAGGCACATGCCTAATCCGGTGAAGACAGCAGCAGCCAATAGCGACTCACGCGACAACGACGACAGACTGGTCATGGAGAGTTTCCTTGCCATAGCACCTCAATAAAAACCTCAACCAGCCCGACGCCGGTCAAGCAGGATGAGTATGACAGACAGGAGTCCAAGTGGCGAACGTCAGCGGCATTTGAACCGTTTGTTGAACTCCCCCCTCTTTTTCACAACGTGATTCATGAGCGCGCAACCCGCTCGTTGCGCGGCCAGATTTGACAGCGTGTCTCAGTTCTAACTAACGAGATGAGTGCGACTTTTCCGTTCGCATACGGGTACTGCGGCCCTGAATGAGGACTAAATAGAGCGATCATCGGAAAGACCGACGCGGTGGCACGGAATGCGCTATCCAGGCTCCAAACGACTCTTGTGCTGAAGAACCGAAGCTTCCGGTGCCCCGGGATGGTTCATTCAGTACGGGCGTTGTTGACATCACTCGATTCCCACGCTGTCCGACGTAGTAGTGCGTCGACGATCGACTGATGAACCATCGCAATGCAATAAGGTGACTGAAGATGAAATTTCGAACAATCGCAAATTGGTGCCTGGCGGCCGCGCTGGTGGTGTTTGCCACGGAACCGTATGGTCGGCCTCTGCCAGCACAGGATCAACAGACAGATACGGCCGAAGGGGTGGAGGTTCTGACTCGAGGGCCCGTTCACGAAGCGTTCGCGGGGACGATCTCGTTCCATCCCGAACCGGGCGTGCAAGCGCCCAAGGCACCGCCCGAACCCATCGAAGAACTGCCTCCTGAGCAAACACTTGAAGGTGACAACGTCGCCTGGATTCCCGGTTATTGGGCGTGGGATGATGAACGCGACGACTTCTTGTGGATCAGCGGCATCTGGCGGTCATTACCCCCGGGACGTCAATGGGTCCCCGGCTATTGGGCGGAAGCGGGCAGCGGCTATCAATGGACGTCCGGCTATTGGGCCGACGCATCCGCGACTGATGTTAACTATTTGCCTCAACCACCGGCGTCACTCGAAGCGGGTCCCAATATCGATCCTCCTTCGCCCAATCATATTTGGGTGTCCGGAAACTGGGTGTGGCAGGACTCACGTTATATGTGGCAGCCGGGGTACTTTGTTTTGGGACAACAGAACTGGGTGTGGACCCCGTCCTACTACACCTGGGCACCACGCGGTTATGTGTTCGTGAATGGCTATTGGGACTATTCCGTAGCTCGCCGCGGCCTGCTGTTCGCACCCGTTTATATGAATGCGAATATCTACTCCCGCAACGGATTTTCCTACTCGCCCAGCATCGTGATTAACACCGCGATTTTTGCCAATCAACTGTTCTTCCGGCCCAGCTATCAACACTATTACTTCGGCGACTATTACGCGTCGAACTACAGTTCTGGCGGCTTCTATCCCTGGTTTGCGGTGGGCACACGCCGGATCGGATACGATCCCTTCTTCGCCCAGCAGCGCTGGCAGAATCGTCAGAACGCCAATTGGGAAAAGGGTCTCCAGACCAGCTTTAAGAATCGCGTCGATCATGAAGATGCGCGGCCCCCGCGGACGTTCGCGGCACAACAGAAGTTGGTCAAAGGCGAGAACGCCAAAGCCAACGATCTCGTTGTCGCTACACCGTTAGCCGATATCTCGAAAACTGGCGACAAGTCGGTCAAGTTGCGAGCCGTGAAAGCGGACGAACGCAAGGAGTTTGCTCAGCGCGGCCAGGAGATCCAGAAGTTCCGCAAGGAACGCCAGAATGTTGAAGCGAAAGCCGCGGCTGGCACAGACGATAAGACCGCTGCCAAAGCAGGATTGAAACAAAAACTGCCGCAATCACCGATCGCTGCCAAGGCAGATGCGAAGGCGACGGGCGACCTGGCACCACCGAAGGCTCCAGAATTACCCGCCGTAGACACGAAGGCTAAGCCCGCACCACGCGACGTGGCCGGCAAGAAAGATCCAGGCGACGAACCGGCTGCAAATCCCAAAACAAAACCTGGCGTCGGAACAGCTCGCACGAAGGCCAAAGCTGAGGCCTCGGAAGATCCCGCGGAGAGTGCCAGCCCGACCCAGAAGTCGGCACCCAAGGCCAACGCGAAAACAGCGGTAGATCCCAAACCGAAACCCGATCCGATTCCAGATCCGAAGCCGGCGCCGGAACCAAAACCGAAACCCGAACCCAAGCCCAACCCGAAGCCGATGCCCACGCCGCCAAAGGTCGATCCGACTCCGGAACCGAAGCCGGCTCCGAAGCCCGAGCCGAAGGCAGAACCCAAACCGATGCCACAGCCGAAAACCGCTCCGGAGCCCAAGGCTGATCCTAAACCGGTACCCGCTCCGAAAGCGGCTCCCAAGCCCGATCGAAACCCGGCTCCCAAGAATAAGCCCGAGAAGGGGCCGAAATCGAATCGTGATAACTGATCGTTTCGTATCACCTGCTGCGAACCAGTAGCGATTGAAAATTCAGTTCAAACAAACAAGTCGGAGTGGCATCGCGAGCAAACGTGGTGTCACTTCGACTTTGGTGTTGATGTCCCGTTAAAATCGGATGCTATCGGCCGCGAATTAAAGTAGGCTGCGAATGGGGACAGCCGCATTCATTCTCTGCCTCTCATTGAATTCGCTGTCAAACGGGCGTGTGGTATGCAATTCACCCTGGCTTCAGGCAAGGTATTGGCTCATGATGATTCCCGTGTCAAACGCGGTGACTGTTCCCGTGTGTAATCCGAACACCGTATCGGCGTTGTCGAGGTCCTCGACGATTTCGCCACGCGCCTCGGCATGCAGTTGAAACAGATCGTGGAGCGTCGGCTTCTTCAGTTCGACTAATGCTCGGCCGATCTGAGAAAATCCCACGCAATTCCGAGCGGCATTGTTGATCTGGCTAGAGGTTGTTAAGCCCAGATCGGCCCAAATGACCTTGCGGTCTCGAACGTCGATAATGATGGGCACGCACGTGCGCGTGACTGCAGTGATATCAATCTTGTCTTGCACTGTTTTCGGCTCAAAGATTTCGCCCGAGTTGGGTTTCCGTCGCATCATCCAGCCAGCAAAGCACTCGGGCAGCGCCACAAACGGTTGTCGCGAGTAGGAACTGATCGACACGGCAATGTAACGGGCGTGACCATCCAAAACTGATGGAAGACCGATATCAATGAATTCACAAGCTCCCTCTGGGGCAGAGGTGATATCCCCGCTGTGATAGCACTTCAGATGCTTCAGGTTGTAATACGCGACGTCGCTCGTGTGAGACCACGATGGGTCGTAGAGCGAGGCGGAGAGATCGATATCCACGCGAGAATGCCACTCGTCACCCTTTTCCAAATTCTTCCACCAGCAGAACAATCGGATCGTGTCGCCCGGAGGCAGGTCGAACCTTGAGCCGCGGGCGATGGTACGCAATGACCGGCTGGCCGAACGTTGGGAAAACGGGACAAATTGCTCGTTCAAGCGCGGATCGATAAAGACTTTGCCGAGCAACGGCAGAGCCCGAAATCGTTCAACAAGAACACTGCGGACCCCGTTCGCTGCGGCCTCCGCGATGCCGTCCTGCAGAGGAACCAGAGGTCCCTCCTGAAGCGTGACTTTGGCAGCGTTGCCTTTGGGAAAGAAGGCTCGGCGGCCAATCGAATCGCGACGGAGAAAATGGCACCACACCTGCAGCAACACGGGTGTCGAGACCTTCGGCGCCACTGCCCCAAAGCGGTCTAACACGTCTCGCTGATCCGCATGCGTCCGCAGGACATGATCCAATCGACGAGCAAAATCACCGGGCCTCAGGGCGAGGAGTGCCAGTGTGGAAGGCGAGTTCTCTCGCCGCAGTCCTTGCTCGATCTGCGAATTGAACGTTGGGCAAGGTCCATTGTTGCGGAGTGTGTCGAAGGCCGCCAACGTTTGCGGGTACCGCTGCTTGAAGTCGCCGGGATGCAGCCGTTCTCCCAGTCGGATCCAGCGTGGCTTCCACCGCAACATGTCCTCGGTGCGCGTCTCTCCCGCCTGCTCCAGGCAATTCAGCAGGAAGCGGCGTTCGCGTTTCGAGAAATTACGGAACTTCGCCGGCTCCGCGAGGGAAACATCACCTTGAGACATCGCCACGGCGACTCGCAGAACATCTGTAGCTGTCTTGACCGAAGGGGTCAGCATCTCGGGATTCGGTAACGCCGCGACCAGGAATGCCAGCGTCTCCTTTTGAGGGATTTTGGCAGGCAGCAACTGATCCACCTGCGGGTCCGCGGCAAACCACGTCAGGATCTCCTTATCCGCCTCGGACAGCGAACCGTTCGAGCCCGCCAAGCGGGTGAAAATCGCCTCGAAGTCGGCTTGCGATCCCAGCTCGATCCAACGGAGTTCGTGGAACTCGTCCAGCTCCGGCCGGGCCTCCTTCGCGTAATGCGGCAGAACGACCAGAATCGGATCACCGATCAGATCTGAGAGCATGAACCCGTAGTAATGGGTCATGGCATTGAAGAACAACTCCGCATCGGACGCCAGCATCACCTGCCGGGGAAAGTTCGGATACATCGGTTCGAACGTTCGATGAGCACCCACCATCTTTCGCAGGATCGGCAGGACACACTCGTACCATCCAATGACCTCGCCATCGGATAGCGTGGATAATCGTTCCCAGAGCGGTTGACCTATCCCAAACCCCAGCGCCTGCAGATTCTTCACCGCAGTCGCCACGGTCTCAGGCGTAGCCCGCCCTTGACCCGTAGGCAGAATGACCTTCAGTGACTTGGTGAGGTAAATCTCAGCTTGTGTCAGCGGTGCGGTCATGATGTGTATAAAAAGGTCGGGGAAGCTGCCGAAGTAGAGTGACAGTTTTAGAAGGAACCTCGTCAATAGCCCGACCAGATCTTCTTATATCAGATGATTGCGAGAAAGGAAAATACAACTGATCAGATTCGGCACGGACCAATGAGTTGGACAAGAGAGCCATCAGAAATGTTAACGGACCATCGAATTCTTGTTGTTCACACGAAAACCGCAGAGTGACGGCAGTATCACATGATGATACCATTAGAGCGTCGGGCGGAAGCCAACATCGTCCCCCCAGAGACCCAAATCAATACCCGACATAAAGACGGGCTCTCGATCACTCGATTCCCTCCGCAGCAACGATTCATTGCGACTCAACGATTTCGCGGTGGCGACGTCTACTTTAGAGCCGAGATCATCATGGAAGCACAAACGCCAGAGCCGCGCCGTCCCCGTTCGAAAGAGGAGCTTGAGGAACTAGAAGGACCGTATTTTTTAAAATTCGGTTTCCGGCAGTGTGTCGCCTGGGTCGTCTTGCTGCTGGGAGTTCTGTTCGCCGTCATGAGTGTCGGCTGCATCATCCAGCATTTCGTTGATGAGTATATGCCGTGGGGCAAAGACGTGGTTCGAGATATCGTTGAACCATCCCACTGGGCGGCTTGTTCGATATTGATGATCCTGGCTGCCCGAGCTCTGTTTCGGAAGAAGTATTGGCGAGCAATCACCATGTTCTTTCTCTTTGCCGCAGCCTTTGCTGTTACCGGGTCAATCTTCGGATTCGAATAGCCGAGGATCTCCGCTCTTAACGCGGCTTGACTGCGTTTGCTTCAGTCTTCTTCGGCCCTTTGAACAACTTGCGATCCAGCCGCGCGTTGAATGCTGTCCAGGTCGATTGAGGGTTCGGGTCGTTATTGATGTCGCGGGTGAACTCGTGGATTTTGGCGTCGAGGTTGTCGATGTAGTGCAGGGCGATCGCTTCCGGGGTCATCGGGAGACGCGGGCTGCCGAATTCGTACGAGCCGTGGTGGCTGGCGATCAGGTGCTTCAGGCGGATCGAGGTTTCTTCCGGGAACGGTTCGCGGGTCAGTTCGATTGATTCGCGGATTTTTTCGCTGAGCATCTCGATGGCGATGATCATGTGGCCGATTAACTGGCCTTCATCTGTGTAGCCGAAGCCGTTTTCGTAGCTCAGTTCGCGGACCTTGCCGATATCGTGCAGGAAGATGCCCGCGAGCAGCAGTTCGCGGTTGACGTCGGGGTAGAGGTCGGCGATTCGCTGGGCGACCTCCAGCATGTTGACGACGTGCTCGATCAGGCCCCCTTGGTACGCGTGATGGGCCTTCGTTCCGGCGGGGGCCAGTTCGAAGTTCTGCATCAGCTTTTCGTCAATCAGGAAGCATTCCATCAAGGCCCGCAGTGGCGGATCTTCGATGGTCATCAGGATTTCGCGTAGGCGGACGGCGAGTTTCGACACGTCGCGGTTGGACCGCGGCAGGAACTCGGCCATGTCGAATCCGTCGTGGGCCACGTGGTAGATGTGCGTCGCGATGAGTTGCAGCGTACCCTGGTAAAGTTGCGTTTTGCCTTTGACCTGGACGAGGCCTCCTGGCTGCAGGTGCGCCTGGGATTCTTCGGTGACGTTCCACATCCGGGCGCTGATGCTGCCCGTCCGATCACGCAGTTCCACCAGTAAATAGAGAGCGGCGTTCCGGTTGGCGCGGATTTGCTTGTCGGCCAGCAGAAAAACATCGTCGACGACGTCGCCGTCAGAGAATTCGTTAATGCACCGGCGCATGATGCCGAGAACTTTCCGTGAGGGATTCTTTTTTATAAGGGATTCGCTGCTGATTTTAGGGGTGATGTCTGGCGACAACAAGCGACTTCCCGCTCGACCATGAATTCCCTGCGGATCGAATTCCGCTTGCTTTTCTTCCGGCAAGGCTTCTGCTACTGTAGATTTGCGGGTACGGGAAGCAGAACTTTGATCCATCGTGTTGGATTCCGTGCCTATAATTCCGTAGGTGATCGAACTGGTCTTGAATCCCGGACAGTGGCTGCTGGCAATCGTGCAAAACGTATTGTCGACGCGGTATTCAGGAACGGCCAACAGACGATTCGCAGCCAAAGGAGCCCAACTTGAGCGGGGTGAGACAGGCCCTTCTGAGCAACTGGTTTATCCGTGCTCTCTCGACATCCGTCGGGCAAAAACTGGTGATGGGGGCGACCGGTTTGTTGTTGTGCGGGTTCCTGACCGTGCATCTGGCTGGCAATTTGTTGCTGTTCCAAGGGGCGGAACACTACAACAAGTATGCCCATAAGCTCCACGAAAACGAGTTGCTGCCGGTCGCCGAGGCGGGGTTGCTCGTTCTCTTCGTGCTGCACATCATTCTCGCCTTTTCCACGACCCGCATGAATACTGGTGCGCGGCCGATTGGCTACCGGGAAAAGCAGAGCAAACTCGTGGGTGGGCTGGAGATACGGCCGCACAATTACATGTTCCTGACCGGCGTGATCGTCCTCGGTTTTCTGCTGTTGCACTTGAGCGACATGCGGCTGGCTGAGTGGAAGATGCGGCTGCCGTATGATGAATCGATGACTCCGGCGGACCATGCCTTGATGGTGCTGCGGGATCCGATCAGCGCGACTGTCTATATTCTGGGGAGTCTGGTGCTCGGATTCCATTTGCTGCACGGATTTCAGAGTGCGTTCAAATCCTTGGGACTCAATCATCCCAAGTACACGCCGTTCATTACCAAGCTTGGGGTTTTGTTCGCGATTGTGATTGGAGTGGGATTCGCTTGGTTGCCGATTTGGTTTTTCTTGTTGAAGAAATAGGGCGAGGCTCCTGCCGAGCGTAGCCCGACTCTCTGAGTCGGGTGTCTGAGATGAGGAGTCCCGACTCAGAGAGTCGGGCTACGAGGCGATGCGAAAACGGGCTGCGGCCCGATGTCCAGAAGGATGTCAGTCATGAGTGGCACTGTGGATCAGATTGGCAGCGACAGACTCGTATCGCGAGTCCCGAGCGGGCCGATCGCGCAAAAGTGGGACAAGCACAAGTTCGAAATGAAGTTGGTCTCGCCCACGAACAAGCGGAAATACACGATTATCGTCGTGGGAACCGGCCTGGCGGGTGCCTCGGCGGCGGCTTCGCTGGCGGAACTCGGTTACAACGTTCACGCCGTGACGATCCACGATTCACCCCGTCGAGCCCACAGTATTGCGGCCCAGGGTGGTATCAACGCGGCGAAGAATTATCAGAATGACGGCGACAGCATTTATCGCCTCTTCTATGACACGGTTAAGGGCGGCGACTTCCGCAGCCGTGAGGCCAACGTTTATCGCTTGGCTCAGTCGAGCACCGCGATCATCGACCATTGCGTGGCTCAGGGTGTGCCGTTTGCCCGCGAATATGGCGGTACTCTGGCCAACCGGACGTTCGGCGGCGTGCAAGTGTCGCGTACGTTTTATGCTCGTGGCCAGACCGGACAGCAGTTGTTGCTGGGCGCCTACGGCAGCTTGATGCGTCAGGTCGGCATCGGGCGAGTCACCATGCACGCCCGCCGCGAAGTGCTGGATGTCGTCACGGTGGACGGTGTCTGTCGCGGTGTCATCATGCGTAATATGACGACGGGTGCGATTGAGAGTCTCGCCGGACATGCGGTGATGATGTGTACCGGAGGGTATGGCAACGCCTACTACCTGTCGACGAACGCCAAAGGCTGTAACGTTACCGCGGCATGGCGAGCCTACAAACGCGGGGCGTTCTTCGCCAATCCGTGCTACACGCAGATTCATCCGACCTGTATCCCGGTGACCGGCGATTACCAGTCGAAGCTCACGTTGATGAGCGAAAGTCTGCGTAATGATGGTCGCGTGTGGGTCCCGAAGACCAAGGGTGACAACCGACCCCCGAACGAGATTCCCGAGAGCGACCGCGACTACTACCTTGAGCGCAAATATCCGGCTTTCGGCAACATGGTGCCGCGTGACGTGGCGTCGCGCAACGCCAAGCAACGCTGCGATGAGGGCCAGGGTGTCGGGACGTCGGGTAAGGCCGTGTATCTCGACTTCGCTGACGCGATCAAGCGTCTCGGTGCGAAGACGATCGAGGAAAAATACGGCAACCTGTTCCACATGTATGCCAAGATTACCGCCGAGGATCCCTACAAGGTCCCGATGCGGATTTACCCCGCGATCCACTACACCATGGGTGGGCTGTGGGTCGATTACAACCTGCAAAGTACCCTGCCCGGTCTGTTCGTGCTGGGTGAAGCGAATTTCTCCGATCACGGGGCCAATCGCCTCGGCGCGAGTGCCTTGATGCAGGGTCTCGCGGACGGATACTTCGTGGCACCTTACACCGTGGGCGATCACCTGGCGACCAGCAAGTTGGCGGCGGTCGGGACCGATCATCCGGCCTTCCGGGAAGCCGCTGGACAGGCTGAGGCCAAGACGAAGCAGCTATTGGGAATTAAGGGCCGTCGTTCGCCCGACAGTTTCCACCGTGAATTGGGCCACATCATGTGGGACAACTGTGGGATGTCGCGGAATGCCGCCGGTCTGGAAAAGGCGATCGGCAAGATCCGCGAACTCCGCAGCGAGTTCTGGGAGAATGTGCGGGTGCTGGGGCAAGGCGATGAGCTCAACCAGAGCCTGGAATATGCGGGACGAGTGGGCGACTTCCTGGAGTTCGGCGAACTGCTGGCGGCTGACGCGTTGCAGCGGAACGAGTCGTGTGGCGGGCACTACCGCGAAGAATATCAGGAAGAAGGCGAAGCGGTGCGTGATGACGATCACTTCTGCCATGTCGCCGCGTGGGAATACAAGGGTGACAACTCAGCGCCGGCTCGACACCAGGAACCGCTGACATTCGATGAAGTTCACCTCACCAAGAGGAGTTACCGGGAATGAGCGCGAAGCTCGATTTGACCTTGAAGATCTGGCGCCAAGACGGTCCCAAGGATCGCGGCCAGTTCAAAACATACCAGTTGAAGGGAATCTCGACCGAGATGTCCTTCCTGGAAATGCTCGATATTTTGAACGAACAGCTCATTCATTTAGGTGAAGAGCCGGTGGCGTTCGACCACGACTGTCGTGAAGGCATCTGCGGTACCTGCAGCCTGATGATCAACGGTCAGGCTCACGGTCCCGACCATAAGACTACGACCTGCCAGTTGCACATGCGGAAGTTCCACAACCACGACACGATCGTGATTGAACCGTGGCGGGCGACCGCATTTCCGATCCTGCGAGATCTGGTCGTCGACCGCTCGGCATTTGATCGGATCGTTTCGGCGGGTGGCTTCGTCTCGGTGAATGTGGGCAATGCCCCGGATGGGAACTCGGTCCCCGTCCCCAAGGTGAATGCAGACAAAGCCCTCGACGCGGCCGTCTGCATCGGCTGCGGTGCCTGTGTGGCGAGTTGCAAGAATGCGTCTGCATTGTTGTTCGTTGGTGCGAAGGTTTCGCAGTACGCCTTGTTGCCGCAAGGTCAGGCCGAACGAGCCCAACGCGTGCAGAAGATGGTCGCTCAGATGGACAAGGAAGGCTTTGGTTCGTGTACCAACACGAGCGAGTGTGAAGCGGCCTGTCCGGCGGGAATCTCTGTGGTCAACATCGCCCAACTGAACCGCGAGTTCTTGCGAGCGACGATTACCGCGACGACGTAATTTCGTCTGCGGCTGGCTCTGTTGAAGAAATGAATTTAGCCACAGAATGACACAGAAGAAACACAGAATTTAGGAAGAGAAATTCATTCTCTTTTCTGTGTTTCTTCTGTGTCATTCTGTGGCTAATTCCTCTCTTTGAGGTCATTACCGCGAGGAGTCACCGATTTTCGCTCGTGTCACTCTGTGGCCGTGGCTTCCTGGCGGTAGATCGGCAGATGGCGGTAGTAGACTTCCAGGGTCAAAATCGACAGGCAGGTCACATAGAGACGGCCGCCGGCTTCGCCGTATTCGTGGTCGTCGCCCTGGGGTTTGCTGGGATGCCAACTGCCCCCCAGTTTCCCGTTTTTGACTTGATTCGAAACGATCTGATCGCGCAGCGCGGCGTTCCAGCGGTCCCACGGTTCGCCTTCGATGTGGTGCATGACTTGCGTGGCGTAATACCAGAAGTAAACGTTTCGCTTACCATCCGCCCACTTCGGCAGATTCTGATCTTCCAGCAGCCAGTTCACGCCGTTCTGCATGCCCGGATGATCTTTGGGCCAGCCGAGGTATTGGCGGCAGAGCAGGCCTTCCGCCGTCATCGCGGGTGATGAACCGGTCGAGGGGTCGGTCGCTTTATAGCGATAGCGGCTCCCTTGTTCGCTGGAGACAGAATTCAAAAACAGGCTAGTGCGGGCGAGGACATCTTCGGGAACTTCAATCCCCGCCATCCGCGCGCTTTGCATCGCCATCACCTGCCAACCCGTCACGGACAAGTCGCCGGCCGCACCCGGTTGATACTGCCAGCCCCCATGTTCGTTCTGTGAATCATAGATGAACTGCAACGCTTTTCGAGCGGGCTCCAGTAGCGTTTCGTCGTTGGTGAGTGCATAGGCTTCACACAAGACGATCGTGCCCTGACCATGTGCATAAAATGCCGTTTGCCGGCCGAGTTCTTCCCAGTCATGTAGATTGCCATCGCGCTTTTGGATTTTTCGCAGCCAGTTCAGTCCCTTCTCAACGACCTTCTTATGCTTACCTTCCTGGTGCGTGTAGCCAGCACCGAGGAACGACAGTAAGGCGAGAGAGGTTGCTCCCGTGTCCGTTCGCAGGTTCTCGCGCCCCGGGTTGTCGTAGCCGCGATGCAATTCCCAGCGGCCATCTGATTGCTGCTGTTTGGCGAGCCATCCCAAACCTCGACCGACGGCGTCCTCGGATTGCCGGGTGCCTCCCAACAATTTGAGTAGTGACTCTTTTTTCTCTGGCGTACGTCCGGTCAGCGCCCTGCCGACTTTGGGAGCATTGGCGACAGGGACATCGGCAATGGCGGCGTCCGCTTGTGCGGCCTTCGGACCCTCTTCGCTTTCGGGTTGTTTCGCAGTGACCTTCGGCTGATTGATGGAAACGGCTTCAATCTCGACAACCTGCGTAGCTTGTGCGAGTTGTTTTTCGCGATCTTTCATATCTTCCGGAGTGAGCCACGTCGCAATGATGCCGTCGGATGCCTCGAGGCCCTCGCTCGTTTGGTAGACGACGAGACCCAACAGCATCAGTGCGACCAAATGAATGGCCAGGCTGACCATGATGCTGGAAGCTCGCTCGGCAAAATTCTGCTTGAGCCGCTCAAGTAATGTGCGGGGCTCTAAGTCTGACGGATCAGTCTGGATGAGGATCTTGACCGCTGGTGGCGCCTTTTTGGGCGCGGCAGAAGCAATGCGCGGAGTCAGTGGACGCGGAGCGGGACGGGGCGGCTCTTCCGCTGGTCGATTTTCCCGACGCGCCATGTGATTGAACTTTGAGTTGGGAGATTTTTAACGAGATCCGCTTCGTTCCGATCTCTTCATAATCTCGCCGATTGTGTCAGAACGCAAGAGAGATCGACTGTTGTTTAATTCGGAGACAAGGGCTGTGTTGATTACGGTTTCTCCGCCCGAGCCACCTGTAACAGTGCCTGATACCCGCCGTCTGCGGGTTGGCCGGGCACATGGTGCCGTTCCTCGGCCAGCGTCACGTTGGGGCGATTCGCCAGGCACTGGTCCACCACTTGTCGGTTTTCGACGGCTTCGATGCTGCACGTGGAATAAACGACTCGGCCGCCAGGGCGAACTCGGTCGAGGGCCAGGTTGAGCAATTTTCTCTGGAGTTTGGGAAGTTCCGTAAGATCGTAGGGAGTGATTCGCCAGCGGGCCTCGGGACGCTTACCCAAGACGCCTGTGTTCGAACACGGCACGTCGACCAATACACCATCGAAGTGGCCCGTGGGAGCATCCAGTTCGTCTTTGGACATCAGGTGCGTGCGGATGCTCTTCAATTGCAACCGCGCGGCGTTGGCCGAGACGACCACCAAACGTTCTGCCTGCACATCGACCGCGACGATTTTGCCTTGATCTCCTTGCAGTTCGGCGAGATGCGTTGTCTTGCCCCCGGGGGCCGCGCACAGGTCGAGCAATCGCTCGTTGGGTTGCGGATTCAACAACAGTGCGGCCGACATCGAGGATTCGTCCTGAATGGTCACCCACCCCTCGGCAAAATGGGGCAGATCATCAACCCGGACCGATCCGTCCAATTGAATTGATTCGCTCACCGTTCCCGGACGAGACGCAGTTCCGCGGTCCGTCAGCAATGCCAGATACTCGTCGCGAGTTGTCCGCATGCGGTTAATGCGCAAACTTAAATGTGCGGGAAGATTGAACCACGTTCCCAGGCGGAACAGTTCGTCCGGTGCGAATGCCTTGGCCCAACGCTTGGCGAGCCAGTCCGGGAAACTATATGCGGCAGCGAAATAATCGGCCGGCTGCGTCAGCGGATCGGGAAAGATGACCTTCGACAATTTGCCGAACTGGCCGTTAGCGAGCGGTACGGCATCGGCCGCCGGCTGTGACGTCCGATCGGGCATCGCTAATTGCGAGACTCCGCGCAAAGTACCATTCACGAATCCCGGCCAGCCGCCGCGACCGACACGTCGCGATAGTTCAACGGTCTCATGGACAGCCGCATGGGGCGGAATACCGTCCAGCATCACGAGCTGATACGCGCCCAGACGCAGGATCATCCACAGTTCGGGTTCGACTTGCTGCTGGCCTCGTCGGACGTACGACTTCAAAATTGTGTCGAGAGTCGCCGCGCGACGGATGACGCCGTAGATCAATTCGGTCGCCAGCCGGCGATCTACCGGCGAGACCACTTGATCGGCAGCCGCCTGTTCGAGACGCTGCGCAGCGAACTCTGTGTCCTCGCCACCGCTGCACAGGACCACAAATGCCAATTCCCGCGCATTACGCGGAATAAAAAACGGCCGCACCGGATGAAGTCTTCCTGAAACGAGAACGAACGACAGGGGGGCAGGACGGTCGAGCAACCCAAGCGGGGATTATCGTCGATCGTGACGCGGAAACCAATCGAGTTATCCTTTGTCATCGGTTTGCCGTGCTTGTGCCCGAGTAATGTTCTTAAGGCATTACGGACAGAAGTGAAATCACTACGCACCTCCACCAAATGACCAAGGACAACTGACAACGGACCAATGACTCCCCCTGTCAAACTTTAACGATCAGTCAAATCAGCAGAAGTGTTCCGAGATATGTCATTCAGCAGACACCGTATATAGCGATTGCATCAATGGGGGAGCACGGGTGCTCCGATAACTCAGATGTCCCTGTCACCAACTTTTGCATGATCTGTCGGCAGTCTCGGTCGTTACTGGGATCACCGACGGTGAGTTCGCGAATCGGGTTCCGATTGGCGAACGCGACGTTCTTGCGCGGGTGGTTTCAGGTGGGGTCCAGGTGCCAATGAGGGCGACCTGATTTTTTCGGCTTTGATGTTTGATGGATGAATTATGCCGATGCATTCTTCTTTGACCGTGATTGGTATTCGGGCTTGTGCCATCCTGACGGTACTTGCTGTTTGCACTCCGTCGACCGGTTCCGCACAGACGCTGCTGATTCCGGGAACAGGGACGCTGGTCGACGAGGTGGGTGACCATTTCGAAGATGAAAACTGGTCTTATACTTTCGAATTGCCCAAAGGGAGTGGTTCGCTGAATCATGTCGACAGCTTCCCCGCCGGCTTCTCGGTGAATGGACGCTGGTCCGAGAGCACTTATCGCGGCCAGCCCTGCGCGGTGAAGCGGGTTCCGACTCCAGTCGGTGGCTTGAAGAACAGCAAAGGTGCTTTGGAACTGCAAACCTTGAAGACCGGCGTGCAGGGCCAACCGAGCTATCAGATGCAACAGGACGATCTGTTGTGCAACATCAACACGAAACTCGGCGGATTCATTCCCGTTTCGTGGAACCCCAACTTTGTCGTTCGCGTCTTCTTGCCGCCGTGGGAGAAATGGGAAGATCGGACTGGCCCCTCGTTCGGTGTGCGGGCTGATCTGTTTGGCTCGAAGATCGACAACACGATTCGCTTCCGCCGCTTCTCGGCTCCTGAATCCGAACAATATTGGCCCGGTCTATTCATCTGCCATCAACGGAAGCAGGAAACGGCCGACGGCAAGCCTCTGGCGTACTTCATCATTCGCGCTGGCAATCAAGGCGAAGATCTCCAGGGGCCCATCATCAAGGAGACTGGTTGGTGGACGATCGGTATGTCGTTCACACCCGATGGCAAGGTTCATTACTTTGCCAGCCAGGGGCTAGATCACCTGACGAAGAACGATTACATCGGATCATATTTCCCGCACGGTTTCCGAGCCGAACGCTTTCAAACGTTCTTCTTCAATGTCGTCAACATGGACAACGGCCGGACCTGGTCGACTCCGTGGGTTGTGGACGACTGCATGTTCTACATGACCAAGCGATAGTAGTTGGCCAGCGAGCGACAGCGATCACTTCGTGTGCGAAGCATTATGGCGACACCAGTCCGATATCATCGGGCTGGTGTCGCTGCGTTTGTAGAATGAAGAATGGGACTTACGGGACGGATGGGACCAATGGGACTTATGTTAGATCATCCTGTTGATTGATATCCGATGCCGAGGGCTACGGATACAATCCACTTGTGCGTCGCTCCCAGGCCGTTTCCCAATCCGTTTAATCAGTCGTATTGAAACCTCATGGATCTGGATCCCATCTATCAGCATCTGGAAGGGCGGATCGTCGTTCTCGATCTCGCCAGTCCGTACGTTTACATCGGGACCTTGGTGCGTTGGGACGCTTACTACTTGCACTTGGAAGACGCCGACGTCCACGACTTGCGCGATACCAAGACCACGCGTGAGATCTATCTGGTGGAGACCAAACGCCTGGGGATCAACAGCAACCGTAAGTTGGTGATGGTGCGGATTGATGATGTCGTCAGTATCTCGGCCCTGGACGACGTGATTTGCTGATTCGATGAGGCACCTCGGCCACAAATCGCGTTGCCAGAACGCCCCGTTAGCCTAACGTCTTGCCGCGATGGTCTCTGTGGCGACTCGCTGCCGGTCACCGATTTGCTGGGTGTTGCTTTTCCGAATCATCTCCACGCAGAGAGATCTCGATGCGAGGCATTCAGGTCTGGCTGCACCAGGTGATTGAAGACGCAATCAACAGGCGAGCCGTGCAATCGTTACTGACGGCATGAACTGTAGGATGGACACTCTTGCCCGTCCTTTTTGAGCCCTCGCGGGCGAAGTCAGCCGACCAACAGTGGCCGTCCTACGTCAAACTGACAACGGCACTCGGATGCCAATCGAACGCATCGCAATCTAATCAGGGTGTGAGGTCACGAGTGGCACGCGATCTGCTTTGAAAGGCTTTCGTTCTCTCACTGACTCTGAAGAACACACATGACAAAAACTGAGCCACGCGAATGTGCCGTTCGCGTGGCTCTTGTCGTTAACGGGGCATTCCGTTTGTGAGCGGAATGGCGCTAGCCACCGGTTCTTCAATGGGATGTCCATCCTGAAAGCACCGGCGGCTAGCGCCGTGCCGCTCACGGGACTCCTTGCAGGAGCTTCGCTGCCTGCTTGGCAGCCGTCGACTGCGGCAGCGTCTCAATGAGGAGCTGCAACCGGCGTTTGGCGATGTCGGTCTTGCCTTGTACCAGGAACCACTCGGCCATGTGCAGCTGGCTGGTGGCCAGCTTCTCGGACTTTTCAATTTCGGCCGTGAGTCGCGCGGTCTTCTCCTCTTCACTGAGTGTTCGAGGGGCGGCCACTTCGGGGTCGGGAGCTGTCACCGACGGCATGGGCATACTCTCTGATCTAGTCAATCATGGGATGGTGTTTTCGAGCCTGCGTGGAAAGAAATCGTCCGCGCTCCCCTCCGAAATTGAGCTCGACCGGGGGCCTCGCCATACGATCGGAAGGACCTGGGAGGCGGACGCCGGTTGGCACGATTTTTCACTCAAGCGATGTCCGAGAACGCGCACAGACTGCCTGATCGGAATCAACAGGGGCCAAGCACAGCGTTGATGGGAGGATCGTTCGGTCACACGACATCGTGCCATTCCAGTTTGAAGGAACCAAAGACAATCTGAAACTCTATTCCCGTCGAAAACAGAATTCGATGTTCGAACTTGCCGTGCTCTGTTATATCAACCTCATCGTAACCCAAGTCGCCATACCCATGTGGCCCATTCAGTCCGATCTCGGGATCGGCCGTCGAGCGGAAAGAGTTCACTTCACCGTAGCGAAGAATGAAATGACGCAAACAACCGCCGTCGCCATGTCCATGCAGTTTAATTTCGAGGGTGCCGGCTCCCACATCGAGGTTCAGCGCGCGGAGATTGGCGTCGTGGAGGGATATGGTTTCTTGAATTGCCAGCAGGTCAGACGGAATCCGATCGCGAATGGTGTCGAGGTGTACTTGAAATTCAGGTCGTGGATCGTATTCTTCAAGATCTTGAAAACCGCGCCACCAGTCCATCGTGAAGAACTTCAAGTGACCGCCTCCCCTGCCGATGAATCACTGCGCTATCAGATCACAGCCTTTGAAATCTGTCCGCCCTAAATGAGACAATTGTCGTTCAATACTGGTTCCATACCGGGTGTGAGAAGTCGACGGGTGGTCGCTCGAAAAAACTCCTGATAAAATAGAAGAAGCGGTCAAACACAGGGTTTGACCGCTTCTTACTCGTTGTAGCGGGGACGGGCAGAGTGCCCGTTGAGTTCCCGATTTCATTCGGGAGCCCGAATTAATCGGGGAGCCCGAACTAAGCGCCCTTGGCGGCCTTCTTGGTGGCTGCCTTCTTGGCGGTCTTCTTAGCGGGAGCAGCCTTCTTAGCGGGAGCTGCTGCCTTCTTGGCGGGAGCGGCTGCCTTCTTAGCGGGGGCTGCGGCCTTCTTTGCTGCGGCTTTTTTCTTGGCCATGAAAAGTTCCTCCTTACATTGCCAACTCGTAGCGGTTTCGTCGCTGGCACCGGGCTAGAACGTCGAAACTGCTAACTCGAAACATGTCTCTTTCCAACCTACCAACCATGATAGGCCGGGGATCACTGGGGTCATTGCCGCGTGTCATTCATTCTGCAACATCGACATCGTTGCTTGAGCTTGACAAACTTCATGATCATGTGACCCATGATGTTCGCCATAGTAAGCATTTCAAAAAACAACGCAAGCCTTATCTCTTCAAAATTATCAAAAAACCAAGGAAATCTTTCGATTTCGAAGCCACGCATGAGCTCTCGATGACCCTGCAACACACTCATCAGGCACTCGATGATGAAATATGTGACATGCATTTGGCGTGGAAAAATCCAGGGTGAAATGAATGTGATGCATCTTGTGAGAGTGACTCATCAGAGGCTCAATGATGAGCTTCAAGCACTCGTAAAATATCTTAAAAAATTTCGCGCATTCAGTCGCGCAGAGTGTCTCACAATGGTCTGCAACGCGCGTTATGGGATCACTTGAGTGTCATGTGGAGTGTGTTGTACGCGTTGAATCATCATCGATGATGTAGCTTCATGATGTTGATCAATGAGCAGACCCCATCAGCGCTACGATGATCATGGTCATCGATGATGCAGTGATGGGGTCGTGATCGTGATCAACGTCTCAACGTGAGCTCTCGCAGCTGTGTCTCATGCTGGTGGTAAGCGCGACAACACATCGAGCATGTACTCCATGCTGCGACGCGCGATGAACTCGCAGCCGGGCTTGTAATCGAAGACCTCCACAGAGACCCATCCGCTGTAGTGAGTGTCACGAAGTGCCGTAAAAATCGGGATATAATCAGTTTCGCCCATTCCCGGACCGAGGAGATTGCTGTCATTCACATGGAAGTGTCCGACGACATCACGGTACTTCGCAATGAGCTCGGGAATGGGCGTTGATTCGCTCAACATGGCCTTCACATCCTGGTGCAGACAGACCTGGTGATGATCAATGGCGTGCACGACATCCATCGTCTCCGCGCACGTCATCATGAAGTTGGTCTCTTTGGGTGTCAGTGGCTCGAGACACAGTTTGACTTGTCGCTCGGCGAGCACCGGTGTGACTTCGCGAAAGACATCAGCGGCATTCGCGATTCCCTCTTCGCGCGTCATGCCTGGTTCGAGATTGCGTTGATTCGGGGATCCGAATACGAGCACATTCCCACCAAAGTCAGCACAGGCATTAGCCAGTTCTCGCAGATAGACAACGGTACGACGTCGTGTCGCGATATCGCGCGTGGTGACGTGCAGGCCTTCGGTCTTGGCGAGCAGCCAATGCAGTCCCATGATCTCCAATCCATGGTCGGCCGCCTGCTTCCGCAGAGTACTGCGTTGCTCGGCCGAGACATCAGTAATACGCGAGGCCAGCGTGAAGGGCGCGAGTTCAATTCCCTTGTAGCCCAACTCGGCGATGAACTTGCATTGGCGTTCCCATTCCCAGTTCTCGAACAGCTCATGACAGATGGCAAACTTCATGGGTGTCTCCTGCAGGCAGAGGGTAAATTGCGGTGTTTTGTCAGGGATTTTGTGGTTCGATGCGGACATTCTGACTGATGGTCTCGCACAGACGTTCGAGCGGCAGGTCGTTCTCATCGCTGCCGAACGGATTTTCGATTTCGACCCCGATCTCTTCGATACCAAACATCGTGTAAGAGATAATCAGCACGATGATCAGGCTCGCAAAACCGTACTTGTCGATCAAGGCGAAAGGGAGCGTGAAGCAATAGATGATCAAGGCGCGTCGTAGGTGGACCATATACGCGAAGGGCATTGGCGTGTTCTGAATTCGTTCGCACCCTCCTAGATAATCGAGCAACCGTTGAATGTTGGCGTCGATGGCGACGAACTGGATGTCAGAGATCAGCCCCGTATTCTTAGCTTTGAGAAACAGCTCGCTCAAATGACGAGCCACCGCGAGCGGCGGGTGGGGTGCAGCGATCACCGCGGCAACGTCAGCCGGATCAAGATCCAAAGTTTGAGGAGCCAGTCCCTTGGTCCCCTGCAGTCGGTGCATGACCGACCACGGATAAACGGCGATCCATTCGGTGATCTCACGCACCAATTGCGCGTCCGCGGCGAGCCACGTGCGCGACATGCGGGCGGCATTGCGACAGTCATTGACCATCGCGCCCCACAGTTTGCGACCTTCCCAGAAGCGGTCGTACGAGGCGTTCGTCCGAAACACCAGCAGCAAACCGAGCACGCCACCAATCAATCCGTGAGCCGTCTCCGGGATGCCCAGCGGTCCATTGTTATCGTGCCGCAGGGCGTGGTTGACCAAGCAAACCAACAGTGCCCACAGCACGCACAACGTGACCCGGCCGATGATCTCGCGAACCATCGAACCCTTGATGTCGAGCAAATGATCGGACCATTTGTGGGCGTCGTATTGAATCATCTCTGTTTAATCGCTCGGGCCATGGGATGAAGTCGGTGGATTGTAGCAATTGGTGGATGAGAAATGCCCATGATCGAGGGGTGTTCGATAGAAAGAGGATTGCACCACGGAGACACGGAGAGCACGGAGTAATGAGAATGAAACTCCGTGCTCTCCGTGTCTCCGTGGTGCAACTCCCAAAATTGATGCGACAAATTCGTACGGGTTCGTCACTAGATGACTCGCCGCCGACAATTCGGCGAGTAGAATAAGTTCTGGCTGTCGAATGGCATCCATTAATTGCGCATTTCCCTGTTGGTGATCGAAGTCTCCTATGCATTCTGACTTTCTCCAGATCAGCCCGCGGATCAGTGTCCTGCCTGTGATTCACGGCAGCGGTGACTTCGCGGTCCAAGTGCGTCAAACGATGCTGAGCGGGCAGTTCGATTGTCTGGCCGTTCCGTTGCCGCCTTCCTTTCAAACTGGCGTCGAAGAGGCGCTCGAAATCCTGCCGGGAGTGACTGTGGTCACTCAACTGTCCGGCGGCCCCAGTTTCTCGGCGACCGATTGGACTCCCGAATCAGATGCTGATGAGCCCGAGCCCGAAAATTCCGCGCGTGTCCTGAGCTACGTGCCGCTGGATCCTTGCCAACCGGTGATTACCGCGTTGCGGATCGCCGTGCAGGAGCGGATTCCGCGGTACTTCATTGATCTCGAAACGGCCGAATTTCAATCTGTGACGCACGGATTGCCGGACGCCTATTCCTTAAAGCGGTTGCCCGTGGAACGCTTTGCGGCCAGCATGCTGCCGATGATTCCCAAACTGCCCAATGGCCAGCCTCAACAACGCGTTCTCCGGATGGCTCAGCGGCTGCGGGAACTCGAGCAGAAGCATGAGCGGATTCTGCTGGTGTGTTCCATTCTTGAATGGCCGTGGATCAAGGCGGCGTATCATTCGGCCGACAACAGTCCAATGGAAGATGAAGCCGTCGAAGAGACGACTACTTATATCGTCGAACCGCAGACGCTGATGTTCATGCTGGGTGAGCTGCCCTATATCACGGGCCTCTATGAACTGGCGCGGCGCGAATTGAACGATGACGAGAATCTGTCCTTGGATGGAATCAAGGAGCTGCTCGTCGAGGCACGAACGAAGTACAAAGCCGATCTGAAACAGCAGGCGCGCGAGATCACGCCTCATTTGCTGGCTACCTATTTTCGCTATGTTCGCAATTTGTGCCTGATTGAGCGTCGGATGACTCCCGATCTCTACACGTTGATTGTCGCCGCACAACAGATTGCCGGCGATCAATTCGCACTGCACCTCGCGGAGCTCGCCAAGGAATACCCCTTCACGGTACCGCTGGGACTGGATTCCATTACCTTCGGTATTGATCAAGCGAGATTGCCCGGGGGCGATGTGGTCCCTGCCACGAACCGTCTCCCCGGACAACCGATCGAGTGGCGCCATTGCGAGCTGCAGCGCAAGGCGTCATCCCAAGAAAAACAACGCTGGCAGATGCAGTGGAACCCGTACTCGCAGTGCAGTTGGCCGCCTGAAGACGTCGCCATCGAGAATTTTCGAACGCACGTGAAGAACAGTGCCCTCACCTTGCTGGGAAATGACCTCGCGAAGAGTGAAAAGTTCTCGACGAGCCTGATGGATGGTCTCGACATGCGCGAAACCCTGCGCAACTGGCACACGGGCGACCTCTACGTCAAGCTGATCCCGCCGACGCGGGGCAATCTCGACTGCGTGGTGATGCTGTTTGACTCGCCAGCCGACCCCCGAGACTACCCGTGGCGAATCACTTGGTCTGCCGAGCATACCGACGAATCAACCTTGGCGCTCTTCGCCACGGACTTTCAAAAAGAGATGGTCGGACCCGGGATCGGACTCGCGAATTACGGCGGGGCGATGTTTCTCTTTCCACCCCGACACATCCCCGAGATCTGGGACGACCCGCGACTCGATTACACCACGACGTTGGAAGAACGAGTCCTCGCCGCCGCCTGTCTACACAGTCATGAAAAGCACATTGCGCTGCTGAGTGAGTCCCCTCCAGGAATCGCCTGGAAGCGGATCGCCCAGAAGTATCGCAAGAAGTTGATCCATGTTCCTCTGGGCCGCTTCAGTCAGGCCATGATCCAGCAGTTGCGACTGGTGCATGTCTTAAACGGCCAAAAGGTCCGCAGCTACGCAGCGGAGTTCATCCGCAAGGCGTAACTGCCAGATCCCACATCGATAGACTCTTGCGACTTGCCACCGCAGTCTCGTATCCTCATCTGACAAATCAATGCCCCCTGATCGATCCACTCCCACTGAGAAGTAGAGGCATCCATGCCGCGGTTGATTCGAACTTGGCAGAGACTTTTTCTGGTCGCTTGTTTTTGCATCGTGCTCTTCAGCAGCCACCGCGTCGTGCGTGCTGACGAATTGGACGTCCTTCCGGCCAGTCCCGACAATCCTCCCGCCGGCCGTCTCTATAAATGGCTGCAGGGCCAGGCGGGTGTGCTGTTTGATCAACGACGTCAGGCGATCGCCGCATTGAAGACACCCGAGGACGTCAAAAAACGGCAACAGAAACTGCGACAGCAGTTTATTGACGCACTGGGAGGCTTCCCGGAACGCACGCCGCTCCATGCGCAGGTTACGAGCAAGATCGAACACGAGGACTATCGGATCGAAAACGTGGTCTATGAAAGCCGGCCTCAGCACCATGTTACTGCGTGTCTGTACTTGCCGGTCGGGAAGGGGCCCTTTCCCGGAGTCATTCTCCCCTGCGGACACAGTGCCAATGGGAAAGCGATCGAAGGTTACCAACGCGCCTGCATCCTGCTGGCGAAGAATGGCTGTGCGGTCCTCTGTTACGACCCCGTCGGGCAAGGCGAACGAATTCAATTGCTGGATCCTCAAGGCAAGCCCGCCATCCCGGGGAGTGTGTCAGAGCACACGATGATCGGCATCGGAGCCTTACTGGTTGGCTGGAATTGCGCGAGCTTCCACGTCTGGGACGGCATCCGCAGTCTCGACTATCTGGCCAGCCGGCCGGAAATCGATCCTCAACGACTGGGTTGCACAGGGAATTCGGGCGGTGGCACGCAGACGGCTTATCTGATGGCGTTAGATCCCCGTATCGTCGCCGCGGCTCCTTCGTGTTACATCACGACGCTCGAAAAACTTTTCGCGACAATTGGCCCTCAAGATGCCGAGCAAAATATTCCTGGCCAGGTCGCGTTTGGCATGGAGCATGCCGATTATGTGACGATGCGGGCCCCCCAAGCGACTCTCATTTGCGTAGGAACCCAGGACTACTTCAATATCGATGGCGCCTGGACCACTTTTCGTGAAGCCAAGATGATCTACGGCATCCTGGGACATGGCGAGCGAGTCGACTTTTTTGAATACAACGACCCGCACGGCTTCTCGTTGCCGCGCCGCCAGGCCGCGATGCGGTGGATGCGACGCTGGCTGCTCAAACAAGAGGATGCACCGGTTGAAACTGACTTCCCGATCCATACCGATCAACAGTTGCAGTGTACTCGCACGGGGCAGGTCTTGCAGGATTATCAGGGACTCTCCGCGTTCGATCTGACTCGTATTCGCGCCGAGGAACTCGATAAGCAGCGAACTGCTCATCCTCTGGCCGGTGCTGAACTCCTGACGGCGGTGCGACAAATGATCCACCTGCCTGAGACGGTCCCGGCGGCCAAGTTGACGCCGCAAGGGATGATCAAACGCGAAGGGTACGCGATCCATAAGGAGATCTTTGAGACCGAAGAGGGCATTCAACTTCCCGCTCTGCGTTGGGTTCCCGACAATCCGAAGCCCGAAGCGTTGGTCCTCTACTTAAACCACAAGGGCAAACGGGCAGAGGCGAATGCCGATGGTGAATTGGAGCGTTTGGTGAAGTCCGGTAGGACAATTCTCGCGGTCGATTTGCGGGGCCTCGGAGAGTTGTCGCAAGATATCGCCAAGGGTTGGGGGGTAGCCTTCGGTGCCGACGTGAAAGAAGCCTTCGTGTCGATGCATATCAATCGTCCCTTGCTGGGGCAGCGAGTCTACGATCTGTTGTCACTGGTGAAGTATCAAACGACGGCGGGGAAAGCACCGGCGATCGACGTCATCGCGACGGGGGGCTTGGGGCCGGTCGCTCAACACGCGGCCGCGTTCGATGCCTCGATTAAGAATGTGACTCTGCGAGACAGCTTGTCATCGTGGGCTTCGGTCGCAAAAACCCCGATCAGCCATCAGCAACTGACGAATGTGATTCCGGGTGTGTTACGGGTGTATGACCTTCCGGATCTGAAACCGTTGAGCATGGCGAAGTAATATTGCTACTCGGCACGCGTTGAATGATCTGGCGAATTGTGGGGTTCTCGTCTTAAGATGTGATAGGATAAATCTTGCGGCGATCCCGTACGTACTGAACCAGAAACTCATTTGAGCATGCGGGCTAACGACTCTCCTCAACTCCGACTTCGCGTTCGCCATCGGCGAGAGACGCTGATGTTCCGGATTTGGAGTCTGAGCATCGCCTTCGCGCTCTGGTGCGTGGGAACTTCCAGCGCCTGGGCCAGTTGTGGTGACTATGTCATAGTGGCCCAAGCCGCCAATCACGGGTTGAACGCGGACGCAGCGCGTCCCGCTGATGCGACGTCCGCTATTCCGACCGCACCGCAGCCACCTTGCCACGGACCAGAATGCGGTCAGAAACGACCAGCGTCACCCGCCGTTCCGTCGCCGTCAAATCTGAGCGAACGTGCTGATCAGTGGGCTCTCTGTATTACTTCGATTCTTCGACCGAGTCCCCGCACGCACTGGATGATCCATCGGGACGAAATCTATCGCCTATCGGAATTCGACGTAGGCATCGAGCGCCCTCCGCGCTGATGCATGCCGACCGCAATATCGAATTCTTAGTGAGCCCGGCGGCGTCAGCGCCGGGGTTCGTGGCCGACGCTGCTAGCGTCGGTATCGGTCTCCGACGCTGGCCGCGTCGGCTACGTAGCTTCGTTGAGGAGTCTGTCACATGTCCGCCAATCCCGCTTCGGTTGCCGCATCAAACGCGCCCGAGCGTCCCAAATACGTACCGGCCGTCGGGCCGCGATTGAAAGTCCTGTTGTTCGCGGTGTTCGCCGTCCTGGCCTTCCTGGGAGCAAACTCTGGCTATCTGGCGGGGATCACCGCGCTGGAATGGTTCACCGGCCGCACCTATCAGGACAACTTTTATCTGTGGATGGTCCTGGTCCATGTCGCATTGGGCATCGTCTTGCTCTTGCCGTTTGTGGCGTTCGGCACCATTCACATGGTGACGTCGTGGAACCGCAAGAACAAACGGGCGATCCGCGTGGGCTATGCCCTGTTCGCGATCTCGATCATCGTGTTGGTCTCGGGATTGTTGCTGGTTCGAGTGGTCGGCGTCTTCGACCTGAAACAACCGCTGGCTCGATCAACCGTCTATTGGTTGCACGTGATTCTGCCGTTAGTCGCCGGCTGGCTGTATTGGCTGCATCGTCTGGTCGGTACGAAGATCAAGTGGCGTGTTGGCGGGGCCTGCTTGGGTCTGGTTGGTGCCTCGATTGTGGCGATGGTTGCCTGGAAAGCTCAGGACCCGCGGCAATGGAATGTCGCTGGTCCGAAAGAGGGAGCCGATAAGTACTTCTTCCCGTCTCTGGCACGCACGGCCACGGGGAATTTCATTCCGGCCAAGACTCTACAGATGGACCACTATTGCCAAAAGTGCCATCAAGATGCCCACGCCGCCTGGAGCCAGAGTGCCCACCGCAGCAGTTCGTTCAACAATCCCGCCTACCTGGCCAGCGTCCGCGAGACGCGTTCGGTCTCCTTTAAGAAGCACGGCACCATGCAGAGTTCGCGCTGGTGTGCCGGATGTCATGACCCGGTCCCGTTCTTCAGCGGAGCGTTCGACAATCCCCAATTTGACGACGTCAAACATGTCACTGCGCACGCGGGGATCACATGCACGACTTGCCACGCCATTACGCACGTCAACAGTCCGCGCGGCAATGCCGACTATACTATTGAAGAGCCTCTGCATTACCCGTTTGCTTATAGCGACAACGCCGTGCTGCAATACGTCAACAATCAACTCGTGAAGGCCAAGCCCGCGTTTCATAAGCAGACGTTCCTCAAGCCGCATCACAAGACGGCCGAATTTTGCAGTACTTGCCACAAGGTCCATCTGCCCCCCGAGTTGAACGACTACAAATGGCTCCGCGGCCAGAATCACTACGACGCTTTCCTATTGAGTGGAGTCTCAGGACACGGCACGCGCAGCTTTTACTATCCCCCCAAAGCCCAGGCCAACTGCAACGACTGTCACATGCCGGCCCAGCCCTCCAACGATTTCGGCGCGAAAGCGTATGTGGCTGGATCCGACAAACTCAGCATTCACGACCATTTATTCCCCGCTGCGAACACGGGCATCACCTACCTCAAGAATTTCGAAGAGGCCCTTAAGCGTCACCAATCATTCCTGCAGGGGATCATGCGAGTCGACGTCTTCGGCTTGCGAGAAGGAGGGGACGTCAACGGCCAGTTGATCGGTCCGCTACGGCCCGCGGTTCCCACTTTGAAGCCGGGCAGCAAGTATCTTCTGGAAACGGTTGTCAGAACGCTGAAGATGGGACACCTCTTCACGCAGGGAACGGTCGATTCGAACGAAGTGTGGGTCGATGTCACCGTAAAAAGCGGCAATCGAATCATTGGTCGAAACGGGGATTTGGATGCCGATCGCGAGGTCGATCCGTGGGCGCACTTCATCAATGTCTTCATGCTCGATCGTGAAGGAAATCGCATCGATCGCCGCAATCCGCAGGACATCTTCGTCCCGCTCTACAATCACCAGATTCCCCCCGGAGCCGCCGTTACTGTTCATTACGGCCTGGAACTTCCTAAGGATCTGACTGAGCCGGTCACCGTAGAGGTCAAGCTGCAATATCGCAAGTTTGACAAGGCCTATATGGACTATGTCACCAAGAATGCCAAGCCGGGTGATCAACCGATTCGCGACTATAAACCAGGTGAAAAATATCTCAACACGCTCCCCATCACGACGATGGCCGTGGATAGCGTTACGTTCCCGGTCGAAGGTGTCGCCAAACAGCCGACCAATCCTGAGCTGAAGACACCTGTCTGGGAACGCTGGAACGACTATGGAATTGGGATGTTCGCAAAACCGAACCCCATCCACGCGAAGGCCGAGTTGCGTCAGGCGGAAGAAGCATTCAAACACGTCGAGGAACTGAAACGGTTCGACGGTCCGTTGAATCTCGCCCGCGTCTACTTCACTGAGGGCCGTCTCGATGAAGCCGTCGCGGCCATTGGACGGGCGAACGAGTACAAAGATCCCAAGCCCTACCCTTGGACGGTGGCCTGGTTGAGCGGTCTCATCAATCGCCAACAGGGGCATTTAGAAGAAGCCGAGAAAAACTTCCGCAGTGCCCTCGACGACGATACGCAGGAACGCCGCGATCGCAAGTTTGACTTCAGCAAGGACTATGAAGTCCGCAATCAGCTCGGAGAAACACTGTTCGATCGAGCCAAGCAAGTTCGGTCATCCACACGAGTCGCAGAGCGGACGGCCTTGTTGCAGGATTCGGTGGCCCAGTTCAAGAAGACCCTGGCCATCGATCCCGAGAATCTCACGGCCCACTACAATTTGCATTTGCTCTATCATCAATTCGGCGATGAAAAGCTCGCGAAAGAACACGACGCCTTACATCGCAAGTACAAACCGGATGACAACGCAGGCGATAGAGCACTCTCAGCCGCACGCAAGAAGTATCCAGCCGCCAACCACGCCGCGGAAGCCTTGGTGATTTATCCGCTGCACGGCCGTGGGACGGGTCTCCAGGCCCGTCTGAGCCCGTAACAATCCGCGGAGAAAACCCCGAACCTCGCGAATTTCGCGGAGCGCTCGCGTCATTATTCATTGGATACGTCGATGGTATCAAGCTCGCGGCAATGAACTATGACGCGTGCGCTCCGCGAAGTTTGCGAGGGACTTATGCTGTTCGAGGCTGATTGTTACGGGCACTGACGGGCCTGGAGACCCGTCCCACGATACTCTCAATCCACGTACAGAAACTCGTTGGAATTGAACAGCGCGTGGCAGAAATCCACCAACGCGGCACCACGAGCAGGATCCTGAAACTTCGGGAATGGCTTGGGCAACAACAATGGTTCATTGGCCGCCTGCCTTGGCCCAACCACCTGTGCCTGCAGTTCCAGGAACTGCACTGCGGCGACGACCTCTTCAGGTCGAGGTTCCCGCGCATAGGCGAAGACGTAAGCGTGTCGCGCGAGGGTCGCGGGATCCACGCTGGGGTTGTCGGACAGGAGTCGTCCGGCGAATGCTTGAGCATACCGCAGGACGGAATCGCTATTTAACAGCGTCAATGCCTGAGGTCCGGTAGTCGTTACCTGACGTCGGGCACAGCTTTCGAACGTATCTGGCAAATCGAACGCCTGCAGGAACGGATACGGCAAATTCCGTTTCTGGAGAATGTAGATCGATCGACGTTGGCGTTCTTCCACGCTGGGAGTGACATCCCAGTCTCGCCCTTTAAAGTTGGGGGGCAGCTCGGGACGAACTCCAGGACCTCCCATGCGAAAATTCAGCAACCCGCTTACGGACAACAACGAATCCCGCAGGCTTTCTGCATCGAGACGATGTCGATCGAAGTGCCCATACAACTGATTGCCGGGATCGGCGACTTCGCGTTCCGACGAAGTGTTCCCCACTTGCTCGGTGGCCTGTCGATACACGTGAGACGTCATGATCAGCCGATGCATGGCCTTCATGCTCCACCCCTGGCTGATGAACTCGGCCGCCAGCCAGTCGAGCAATTCCGGATGCTTGGGAAAAGGACTCTGCACTCCCAGATCGTTGGCGTTCTCGGCCAGCCCCTTGGAAAAATGTCCCTGCCAGAGGCGGTTCACCAGCACGCGAGCTGGCAACGGATTCGAGGGATCGATCAGCCAATTCGCTAACGCCGTCCGACGCCCCGTCGTTCCCGGTCGCGGTGGCGCGAGTGTCGCCGTCGACACATTGCTGACGGCGGACAAGAACCCCGGCTGAACTTCTTCCAGGTACTTGTCGTAAGTCCCGCCCGCCAGCAAGTAAGTCTTGGGGGTCTCGGGACCGTCAATCGTCCCCGTAGCCGCAACCGAACGGGGCGGCCGGGGTTTCGCAGCCTCTAACTTCTTTAACTCGGCCTTGAGCTCGGTACGTCGCTTTAATTGTTCCGGAGTCAGATTCTTATCGATGTCCTTCTCGGGGATGGTTAGTTGCCGTTCGGCAAAAAAGCACATTTGCTGCTGCAGCGCATTCCGTTCATGGGCCGGTGTGTCGAGTGCCGCCAGCACGAAATCCGGGAACCTCATCCGCTTCTCTGGCGAAGCCTTCAGCAGCGCGACGTGTTCGATGCTCTGCAACTCTGCCCGCGGCCCGGCAGTCTGGGCCCGCCAGGACTTCAATTGTTGTTCGTACTGGGTGAGTTGCTCCGGAGTCCCCAGCGCAAATTCTTCAACCGGGACGACTCCCGAGAAGAACGCTTGAATGCGATAAAAGTCCAACTGCGAAATGGCATCAAATTTGTGATCATGGCATTGAGCACAGCCCAGCGACTGACCCAGGAAGATGGCCCCGACTGCGGTCGTCAAGTCGTTCAATTGATCCTGCCGAGCCAGCAGGATGTTCGACGCATTGCTCTCATCCGGCGGCAGGCGATTGAAGCCAGTCGCAATCAACGCGTCGGGCTGATCCGGAAACAGCTCGTCTCCCGCCAACTGTTCTTGGACAAAGCGGTTGTACGGAGTGTCTCGGTTAAAACTTCGAATGACATAATCGCGATACTGCCAGGCCAGCGGCCGGAGCGGGTCGGCGTTGTAACCGGCACTATCGGCAAACCGCACGACATCCAGCCACATCCGGCCCCAGCGTTCGCCATACAGCGGACTATCGAGCAACCGATCGATCAAACGGTCGAAGGCCCGCGGCTCGGTGTCAGCGAGAAACTGCTCGCGCTCTGCAGGAGTCGGCGGCAGCCCATGCAAGTCGAACTTAGCGCGTCGCAGCAATTCTTCCTGCGATGCCTCGGGCGAAAAACTCAGTCCTTTGGCCTCCAATCGAGAGAGCAAGAACGCATCGATGGGAGTGCTAACTTGTGCCTTATGTTGCACATCGGGCACAGCCGGACGCACGACCGGCCGATAAGCCCAGTATTTCTCAGTCGATTTTGCCGGTGCAGAATCGTCAGCTCGGAGCCCCAGCGAAGCGACAATCAGCAGCGCAATCTGGCAGAAAATCAGACTCCAGGATCGAATCCTGGTAGGGCGGCAACTGGGCATACTGACGGACTCCCGAACTGCTCTTTCACATTGAGTCGAACCCGTGAAACGGGGTAAGTCTCTCTATATTATCGGCTTTGGATCAAATTGGCAGATAAAAATGGATTGAAACGTGATACGCCAGAGAGTGATCCAGTCACATTCTTCCTTGGCGGCAGGCGTTGGCAGGTCTAAACTGCATAAAGCACAAG
Organism: Planctomycetaceae bacterium; assembly: GCA_021732415.1. Classification (GTDB taxonomy): domain Bacteria; phylum Planctomycetota; class Planctomycetia; order Planctomycetales; family Planctomycetaceae; genus JAKFVC01. Next base: position 15,226 of record JAKFVC010000025.1, on the reverse strand, counting down.
TAAGTTGATTCAGGATGACCTAGGCGAGCCGGGTGGCGTAAGCCCCCGGATTCTTCCGGTAGCCGACGCTGCAAGAAACGTCAGTGAGCGCAGACGCTAGCAGCGTCTGCCACGGAATCCCGGGGTTACGCCGCCGGGCTCGCCTAAATGCGCGTTGTGTGAATCAATAATCTGTTGTTGTTCCGAACCGGGGGCTAGCGCCCGGCGGCTGATTTTTGAAATTCTTGAATAGGTTTCCGATGGCAGGTCGAGTGGTCTTAGCAATGAGCGGCGGGGTCGATAGCTCGGCCTCAGCGGTGTTGTTGCGCGAGGCGGGTTACGAAGTCATCGGCCTCTTCATGCGGTCGGGTGCCACGGAAGAAGCCTGCGCCACTGGTTCGCCCGGGCTGCTTCCCATCGTTACAACCAAGAGCAACAAGCAAGGCTGCTGCAGCGCCAGCGATGCCGCAGATGCCCGTCGAGTGGCCGACCGTCTCGACATCCCCTTCCACGCCTTGAACTTTCAAGATGCGTTCGGCCGGATCAAGGATTACTTCGTCGACGAGTATCTCTCGGGCCGCACCCCCAACCCGTGCGTGCAATGCAACAACTGGTTGAAGTTCGGCAAGCTGTGGGACTTCGCTCGGCAAGTGGGTGCGGAGCACATCGCCACGGGTCACTATGCTCAGACGGAAGCCGTTCCGGGAGAAAGCCGTCCCGCGCTGAAGATGGGGATGGATCTCACCAAGGACCAATCTTACGTCTTGTTCGGCTTGCCGCGTGACTTGTTAGAGCATGTAATCTTCCCCGTCGGGGATCGCACTAAGGTCGAAATCCGCGAACTGTCAAAACAAGCCGGCCTGCGAGTCCACGATAAACCCGACAGCCAGGAAATCTGTTTCGTCCCCGACAACGACTATGCCGGCTTTATCCGTCGCTACCGGGGCGACATCGATACCTCGGGCGAGTTCGTCGATCCCGCGGGCAAGGTCGTGGGACATCACCGGGGCTACGAGCACTTCACCATCGGTCAGCGTAAAGGCTTGGGGATTGCGTTCGGAACACCTCGCTACGTCGTAAAGGTCGAACCTGAAACGAAGCGCGTCGTGCTGGGCGAACATCACGACCTGGCCCGTAGTACGCTGGATGCGAATCGCCTGAACTGGTTGGTCGACGATGTTCCGTCGAGTTTTTCGTGCTCGGCGAAAATCCGTTATCTCCACACTCCGGCTGCCTGCCACGTGGTGATTCAAGGGGACGATCAAGTCTCCGTAGCATTCGAAGAACCACAATTTGGAGTGGCCCCGGGGCAAGCTGTCGTCTTCTATGACGGTCCGCGAGTCTTGGGCGGAGGCTGGATCTTGTAGCCAGTTCTTTGTTAATGGTGGCACTCGACTGCGGTTTTCATCTAACGCCTTGAGCCACAAAATCTACAGTCCCCGTGACCGACGCTGCTGGCGTCGGCGTCGACGCCAGCAGCGTCGGTCACGGGGTGGCTACAAAGGTCCCTCCTTAGCGAGTCGCTTTCCACCCGGTTCATCGAAATGACAGTTGATAAATCCGAAACCCGCATCCGCACCATGTTCGGCGAAATTGCCGGACGCTACGACCTCTTGAATCATCTGCTGTCGGGTGGCGTAGATTACTACTGGCGCTGGCGAACGGTGCGCAAGGCTCCGCCCCAGGGAGCCGCTCCCATTCTCGATGTCTGCACCGGGACGGGTGATCTCGCCTTAGCTTATTGGAATCGAGGCCACGGCAAGATTCGAGTGGTCGGTAGCGACTTCACCCATCAGATGTTGATTCGAGCGCGCGAGAAAGCCGCTCAGTTGACGACGCGGTCTCGAGAGCCTCAGCCAGCGGCACTCGAATTCGTCGAAGCAGATACCCAGCAATTGCCCTTCGACAACGACCAGTTCCAACTGGTGACGGTCGCCTTCGGCCTGCGTAATGTCACCGATACCCGCCGCGGCCTGCGCGAGATGTGCCGCGTTTGCCAGCCCGGTGGCCAAGTCGCCGTGCTGGAGTTCTCGTTGCCGCGAAACTGGCTCTTTCGGACAGTCTATCTGTGGTACTTTCGGAACGTCCTGCCGATCATCGGGCAACTGGTTTCCCGCAACCGTCAAATGGCCTACAATTACCTGCCGCAATCGGTAGCGGAATTCCCCCAGGGCCAAGTCCTGGCCGGAATCATGCAGGAATGCGGCCTGAGCGAAGTCTCCTGGACCCCCATGACCTTCGGCATCGCCACGTTGTATGTGGCCCGCAAGCCGCTGACGACAAATTAGTCCGCGCCAAGCCGACGATCCGTCCGAAATTAGATTCAAAAATCTGAATGCCATACATCCTCTTCCTGCTGATCTGCGCCATCTGGGGCAGCAACTTCATGTTGATGAAGCAGGCGGCGCTCGCCTTTTCCGGGGTGGAAATTGCCTTCGGCCGAGTCTTGGGAGGCGCGCTAGTCTTGGGGGTCTTCTGGTGGTTGCAGGGAGGCCGCTGGAGAATCCGGCGCGAGGATTGTCTGCCTCTCGCGTTGGTGATCTTGATCGGCTATTCCTGGCCTTACACCCTCCAACCGATCATGGTCGCCAAGCACGGTGGTGCGTTGATCGGCATGTCGATCAGCTTTGTCCCGCTGGCCACAGTCGTCCTGTCGATTCCGTTCCTCGGCGTCTATCCCTCGCGCCGTGCGGTGATCGGCGTGCTGGGAGCGCTGGTGTTCCTGATAGGAATGCTGGTCGACAGTCACCGCCGGGCAATCCCGGTATTGGACATGGCGCTGGCCGGCACTGTGCCATTGGGATATGCCCTGGCCAACATCTGCATCCGCAGACGGCTGTTACGCATCTCGCCGCTCGACCTGTCGTTTCTGGCATTGGTCTGGACCGCGGTCAGCTTGATTCCGGCCCTGTTCTATGACCTCAGTCCCGCACCGCCCGCCGGATCAGGAGTCGTCTGGCCCCTCGTCGCCATCGTCCTGTTGGGCTTCGTCGGAACGGGTCTCGCCAACTGGATGTTCAACCGCCTGATTCATCTGGAGGGGCCGTTGTTCGCCGGAATGGTCACCAATCTCGTTCCCCTGGGAGCCGTCATCTGGGGCTGGGCTGACGGTGAGCACGTCTCCGTGCTGCAGTGGGTCTGCCTGTTCGGTACTATGCTGATGGTGGCACTGGTCCAATACGGTTCGGCGACATCAAAGATCATCGTCGTTGATCACCCCGTGGCCGACGCTGCCAGCGTCGGAACGCAGACGCTGGCAGCGTCTGCCACGGGAACAATGGAACTTATGAAAAACAAAAGCCCGGATCAACCGATTGGCTAATCCGGGCCGTGACATCAATCGTCGTCGTAACCGTGATTACTTCTTCTCGCGTTTGGCTTCCCATTCGCGGCTGTTGGTCTTGCCGTCTCGTTCGGATTCGGTGGTGCCCTTGATGGTGTCGCCGTCGATCTTGCCCTTGTACTTCGTGACGAACTTCTGGTTGTTCCGTTCACGAGTGACCGAGAAAGCCACTTCGTTATCCTTGAACGTGGCGTCGGTGATCGCGGTTTCTTGATTCTCCCGGCGGACGATGGCACCGGTGAGCTTATCGCCTTCGAGCTTCAGCTTCAGCGTCGTATCACGCTTCTGGCCGTCGGCGGTGGTGAAGCTCCACTTCCAGGTGCCGGTCGGATCGGCCTTATCGGCGGCCCGGACGGTGCTGGAAAAGGCAGAGAGAGCCAACAAGATTGCTACGCAGGCTGTTCGTCGCATTTTGATCCTCAATATCACAGGGGTGTCATCGGAGGTACGTCTGCCTCAACAATGAGACATCGCATCCGCCGTCATTTCGTCCGCGCTATTTCTAATAGAAATCGACGATTCGGGCCCATCGTCAGTGCTGCTCGGTAGCGACTGTGATCAGAATGCTGACGGATCAAATCGTAAACTTGGCCTGAGTGCAAAGTTGCAGAACGCACCTTCGCTCCACGTGTTGTGGATTAGTACGGATCTTACCAGACGTGAGAGGCCAATTCCACGATAAGCGGCGAAACCTCACGTAAGACTCGCGCTGATTGACGATCACTGATCCCCAATAACGATGCCTGCAGGAGAAAGAGATTAGCCACTGAAGGACACAGAAGAAACACAGAAAAGGGAGGAATTCTAGTCCTCAATTCTGTGTTCTTCTGTGGCTAAATATATTTCTAATCAATGTGCATAGATCGATCCACTAGCCTTTCATCACCACCTGCGCCGGGTTGATGGCCTGATATTTTCCCTTATTCGCGGTGATCTCAAACGCCTGAGGAACAGACTCAATGCCTTGCAAAACATGCGTGACAGTCGGCTTGAGGTTGACTCGCCCAGAAGACACCAGCCGCACGGTGTGAGCCAGATGGGCTCGCGTGCTGATATCCGGGAAGACGTACCGCAGGCTGCGTTCTCGGAGGAGATCGATCGGCAGCGTGATCGGCTGACCGAACCAGGAAACACCGACCACCTTACCACCCGAGCGGACCGCATTGATCGCAGTCAGCAACGTTTCGTGGCCGGCCAGACCTTGCTTGGGACTCCCCCCGGCACATTCAAACACGACATCTGCACCGATCGTCCCAGTCAGTTCCAGGATCGTCGCCAGGACATCGCACTTCTTGGCATTCAGGGCATGGTCGGCCCCCAGTTCCTTCGACATCTGGCAGGCTTCATCTCGCACATCCACCGTAATGATCAGGCCGGCACCGCTGATGCGGGCGATCTGCAGGCATTCCATTCCCATGCTGCCCTGGCCGAAGATCACGACGGTATCGCCGATCTGTATCTGAGCCGTCTCCACCGCCGCCACGCTATCGCTTAAGGATTGCAGGCAGGCCCCCTCACTATCAGAGATATTGTCCGCCACTTTGACCAGCGAGATCTCGGGCAACAATGCGATCTCACTGAAGCAACCCGGTTGATCGAATCCGATCACCGGCCCCTTGCGACACAGATTGCCTCGTTCCGAATTGCACAGTGAACAGTCACCGCACGGCAATTTGGCTCGGGCCGCCACGCGATCGCCGATTTGATAGCCGGTCACGCCGGCACCGAGTTCCACAATCCGGGCACAGAATTCGTGGCCGAACAACTGGATGGGGGCTTCGGTGTCCAGCCGGTTTTTCACGCGATCATAGGCGAGCGTGGGGATTCCCATCGCCAACTGGGCTTCCGTCACGCTGGGTTGCACCACCAACGGCTCCACCAGCACATGCCCAGGACGGCAGGCCGGTACGGGAATGTCATCGAGTCGCAAATCCTTGAAGCCGTAAAATCGCCAAGCCTTCATGTTAAAACGTTCTTTCTGGTCGCAATGCTTAGTCTTTTAGTAGATCTGCTATTAATTGTGGACAACTGACGGGGAGCTCGTGAAGTCACGGCACTTCGATTGGTAACTCTGAGCGTTGATTTGGCATTCATTCATTTTGAAACACAGAGGCACAGAGCTAACAGAGAAGGCGATGCATAGAGCTCTGTTTTCTCCGTGTCTCTGTGTTTCAATCATTGGGGTGTGAGGCCCCCCGGAATCGAACTGTACGATATCCAAATCGGTAAAGATCGGGAATCAAATTCGCGAAAACTTCTGCAAAGTATGATAACTCCCCTGTTCCGGCGGAACATTACGCGCCGCCGTATAACAGACCTCGGAGAGATAAAAATCGCCGCGTGAATCGAGCCAGATTGCATGCGGAGCGAAGAAGTCGCCGGCCTCATAGGGTTTCTCGCCACCCCCGAAGCGGGCGAGCAATTTCCCCTGCGGATTGAGGATACTCACACGTCCGCCGGTCGCGTCAGGAGACGGGGCGACGACTCCTGGCCACATCCCAGCCCGATAGCCCAGTTCTGCGACATAGACGTTGCCGTCGGGAGCAATATCCAGATCGCACGGCCGAGCCATTCCGGTCCATTCGCTCAAGAACCGGCCCTCGGGTGAGAACAATTGCAGGCGGTCATTTTCGCGATCCGCAACATACACGGTCCCATCGGGATGAACTGCAATTCCGTGCGGTACATGAAATTGCCCGGGGCCTGCTCCTGGTGATCCCCATGACGAGATCAGTTTACCATCTGCGGTAAATCGATGGATGCGGGCGTTGCCATACCCATCAGAAACATACAGTTCGCCGTTCGGAGCGACCGCGAGATTTGTCGGGTAGTGAAAAGGGGGCCCTTCTTGTTTGATGGTGCGATAATCGACACTCGTCGCACCAGTGGCCGAGGGCTGGCCCCGAGTTCCAATCCGAAACAGTTGCTGGCCGTCGGACGAAAACTTGGTGACCGTGTGCCCCAGATCATCGACGCCATACACCATGTCGTGGGCATCAATAAAGATGCCGTGCGGACGCACGAAAAAATCTCCATCCCACGACTGGAGAAAATTCCCCTCGCGATCAAACACAGCCACCGGGCGACCGCTGCGATTAAAGAGGTACACTCGGTCGCGCGAATCGGTGGCGACCGATGAAACTTCCTGGATGCCCCAGCCGGCGGGCCATTGGGCCCACTGCGAATTGGCTTGGAATCGAAAATCCCCCGAGGAGACTATTGGTTGACTCGTCATAGTTGAAATGGATTTCTGAGCGCTGAGAGATAAATACACGACTGAGGCAATCCAACAGTTAAGCGAGAATTTCTTGAACAACTCGTGCCGTCTGCACTCCGGTCAATTTCTCCTTCAAACCCTGCTGGTTCACATACAGCTCCTCATGATGTAGTCCGAGCAGATGCAGAATTGTCGCGTGCCAATCGGCGACGCTCACTCTATTCTCGACGGCCGCGAAACCGAATTCATCCGTCGCGCCGTAGGTCGTGCCGCCTTTGATTCCTCCCCCGGCCATCCAGGTACAGGCGGCATTTTTATTGTGGTCGCGGCCGGCCCTTTTCACGTCCTTGTCTCGCGGTAGTTGCGCAATGGGCAAGCGGCCAAATTCACCCCCCCAGATAATCAGCGTGTCATCGAGTAATCCGCGTTGCTTGAGATCCTGCAACAAACCGGCAATGGGCAGATCGGTACGATCACAGGCCGCCTTCATATCGGTGGCCAGCGCCGAGTGGTTATCCCAGATGTGTTGATTGATATAAAGTTGCACAAACCGCACGCCGCGCTCTACCAGTCGGCGAGCAATCAGGCACCGCCGGCCATAAGAATCGGTGGGTTCTCGTCCGATGCCGTAGAGCTCCTGGGTCTCCTTCGTCTCCTGCCCCAGATCGAGAGCATCGGTCGCCGACATTTGCATGCGGGCAGCCAGTTCGTAGCTCTGAATGCGGGCCTCCAGATTGGGTTGACTTGGTCGCTGCCGTTGATGAAGCCGGTCCAGACGCCCCAGCAAATCCCGTTGCAACGTGGCAATTTCCGGAGCATCGCCGACCTCAGGTCGCAGATTCAACACAGGCGAACCGGTCGATCGAAACCGCGTTCCCTGGAAGAGCGGCGGCAGGAAACCCGAATTCCAGTTCTCGACACCATTGATCGGCAAACCGAGCGGATCATCCAGCACGACATACGCCGGCAGGTTCTGGCATTCACTCCCCAGACCATACACGACCCACGACCCCAACGTCGGATAACCCGTCGGCATATGACCGGTATGAATGAGATAGAGCGCCGGTTCGTGCGTAATGTTCGTCGTATACACCGACCGGATCAGAGCCATCTCGTCAACGTGCTTGGCAATCTGCGGCAAGGCGTCCGACACCCACATCCCGCACTGGCCATGTTGAGCAAACTTGAACGGGCTACGCATCAAAGCGCCCGCATCGGAGATATTTTCGACTTCACCGGCGATCTTACTGAAGTACGGTTCGCCGTGACGTTTATCAAGCTCCGGCTTCGGATCAAACAGATCCATCTGGCTGGGCCCGCCATTCATAAACAACTGAATGACGGACTTCGCCTTGGCTGGAAAGTGAGGTGCCCGTGGTCGCAAATCTGGGGTGGACTGATTGCCTTCGGCGAACAAGTCACGGCCGAGAAGATGCATCAACGCCGCGCCCTGCAGGCCGGACGCCGTGTGCCCGAAAAAGGAACGGCGCGTGATCGGTTGAGTGCGTTCAGAGTTGATCTTGAGTTCGTTCAATTTCAGTCTCAATCGTTGAGGCAAGGGCTATTGATGCGCTCGGTGTCGGAATCAAAACTGCGGCTTTACCGAATGGTCCCAGATCGCTTTCAATTGCGCGGCATCGGGATGAGTTAGCGCTCCCAGACGATGCAGCAATAGTGATTGCTCGAGGCAATCCAAGCGTCCAAGTCGAACGGTGGACGAAACCCTCAAACCGGCTTCGGCCCAATCTTGAAGGGCCACATCCGTCGCGGAGCGTGGTGCCGCAGAAGTGACGGCAGCGACAACCACATCGGCGGCGTCGATCCACAACACCAGTACCGGTCGCTTTTTCGAACCAATCCCATTCGTGAAGGTGATATCTGCCACCCACAGCTCACCGGGGGTGACAGTCATCATACAACCCTTCGTCATCAGGAGAATAACTGCCTAGAAACGAGTTGTGATTTCGAATTGATTGATCGGAATCGTCGGCAGGCTGAACTGTAATCGTCCAACGCCCTTCACCAACGCTCGCTATCATTTCCGCAGGCAAGGTCAACTTCTCTCCCGACTGCAGCTCAATATTGAAGGTCATTCGCGCTAATTGGGCCTTCATCAAATTGTCCCCTATGTTTCAGTCTGCCGAAATTCGCGATCATCCAATTATAAGTCATTGGCGAGATCGATGCCGATCCCGCCTCAGTTTGGAATTGGGAATTCACTTAATCGATATACAAAAACGCCGCGGAATTCATCAGCGTATGGCAATAGGTTGCTAATGCGCGTTGGCTGGCATCGGCGGCTTGTCCGGCACCCGCTAACTGCTTCGTCCATTGGGCTGTCAACTGTTCTAAAATCTGCTGGCTTTCGGCGAGTTCTTCCGCGCTGGGTGGCCGGCTTAAGGTAATCCAATAGGCTCGGTCGATCTGTTTCGCGGAGTCATCTCCCACGTCACCTCGGACTCGTGCCGCCAACTGAGCCGCCAGTTGACGCACGCCGGTATCGTTGAGCAAATGCAGAGCCTGCGGGGCCACGAGCGATTCTGTTCGCGACAGGCAATTGGGATTCATCACCGGCAAATCAAAACTCTCCAGCAGTGACACCAACTCTTTGCGCAAATGCTGCGAATAAATGCTTCGTCGTCGGCCGGCCACCACCAGCCCGCCACCGCGTACCTGCACCGGTTCCGCCGGACCGCCGACTTGTTCGATGAGTTGCCCGGAAATCAGCAGCAAGGAATCGCGCAGAGCTTCGGCTTCCATCCGTCGCAATGGCATGTGCGATAACAGACGATTGTCGGGGTCAAGTTCCAGGCTGCGGGGCGTAACGAGCGAGGACTGACGGTAGACGTTGGATGTCATTAGCGTGCGGTGCATGGCCTTGATGCTCCACCCCTGACGAACAAATTCCTGAGCCAGCCAGTCCAGCAATTCGGGATGTGACGGCGGGTCGCCGGTCTTCCCGAAGTTGCCAACGCTGCGGACGATGCCCTGCCCAAAATGATGTTTCCAGATGCGATTGATCATGACCCGGGCGGTCAGCGGATGATCAGGCTGAGTCAGCCACTTGGCGAACGCCAGACGCCGACCAGTCGATTTGGCATTCGGCCACGGGGGCTGGATTTCAAACGGTTTTTGAGGATCACTCAAGACCGCCGGAACGCCCGCATGGACCAACGTCCCCGAGTTCTGGTAGTCGCCACGGCGGTAGATGTAGGTCGGAGACGGTTCGCCGCGGTCCCACAACGCCATGACCTTCGGCTCCGAAGTTCGACGGGCCTCCTGGGCCTTAATCTGCGCCTCGATCTCGGGTGTTTTCGGCATCGCCTTTAAGGCGTCAACGGCTTGCTGGACCTGGGTATTGTGCTGCTGCCAGGCTTGTCGTTCGGTAGTGGAAACATAGGGGAGAGTTCGCGCTCCGAAACTGGAATTCAACCCACCTAACGAGCCCTCGTCCGGTTTCAGCCAATCGTGTTCATCGAGGGCCCCCTTGAAGAGCGCGACCAGCCGATAGTAATCACGTTGCGGGATCGGATCGAATTTATGAGTGTGACAGCGGGCACACTTGAAGGTCATCCCCATGATGCCCGAGCCCACCACATCGATCACGTCGGACATGACTTCCAAGCGATCGGGGACAAACCCCGTCAAATTGGCCCATGTCGGATCGGGCGGCATCCGCAGGAAGGCCGTCGCGACGATGTTGTCGGACATTTCCGGAGTGATCTCTGTCGCATGTTCGCAGTCGGCGAGCTCATCCCCCGCGAGCTGTTCCAACAAGAAACGATCGTAGGGCTTATCGTTATTAAACGCCCGCACGACGTAGTCGCGATAGCGATACGCATACGGCCGGGGTAAGTGTTGCTCACGGCGCCCTTCGCAATCTGCATACCCCGCGACATCCAGCCAATGCCGCCCCCAACGCTCTCCGTAGCGGGTTGATGCCAGCAGGCGATCAATCACGTTCTCATAAGCCCGCGGGCTCTGATCCGCGACGAACGCCGCGACCTCGGCCGGTTCCGGTGGCAGGCCGGTCAGATCAAATGTCGCCCGCCGGATGAGTGTCATCCGGTCGGCTTCAGGAGCCAGCGTCAGACCTTTTTCTTCCAACTTTTGCAGGACGAAGGCATCAATCGGATTGTGAACCCGCGCCGCGTCTTTGACCGTCGGCGCCGCAGCGGATTGAGGCTTCTGAAAGGCCCAGAACTTGCGATCCTCGTTACTGACCAGAGTATCCGCAGCCGTTCCCGCGACATCAGGCTCATCAGCCACTTCCGGAGCCCCGAGTGCAATCCAGCCGGTCAACTTCTCAATCTCTACGGCTTCCATCGGCTTGACCGAAACTTCCGTCAGGCGCGCCCGCGGGGGCATCTCTTCAGCATGGATCCGCTTCAACATCAGGCTTTGGTCAGGATGACCAGGTACCATTGCCGGCCCCGACTTGCCACCCTTCAGGATCCCCGCTCGAGTGCGCAGATCAAGTCCCGCTTCTCGCTTCTGGCGGCCATGACAGGCGGTACACCTTAACAGCAGAATGGGCAGTACATCATGTTGAGAGAACCCAGACCTTGCCGCTCCGGGATCAGCGCCAAAGCTAGCCCCGGCATCGATCCATTTGCGAACCAGTTCAATTTGTTCCGGCGTGAGCGGATCCTTTTTATCGGGCGGCATCTCACCTTCGTGCAGAACTTCAAACAGCCGGCTCTCGGCAGACTTGCCCGCGACGATGATCGCCCCGGATTCGCTCCCCTTCAGGATCCCGTCCGTCGTGTGCAGCGTGAGTTCCGCTTTGCGCACAGTCTCACCATGACAGCGCCAACACTTCGCTTTGAAGAGGGGCTGAATGTCAGCCCGAAATGACGGTGGCGGTGAGGCCTTCGCGGGTTTGTCTTCAGCGACTGCGCGACCTCGCCCATAGTCACCCGCCTGCGTGCCGATGATGATGGCCAGCAGAAACGCAATTGTGAGCAGTCCGCGTTTCATAAGCGTTCTCGGATGGAATAAAACCGAAGTCTTGATGATAGCAGGTTTGGCGGGCGGGTTCCTTGCATCGTGCAGTTCGCTGATGACATCTTGGAACGAATCGCGACTTGCAGCAATACTGAAAATAGTATTCCAATTCCCGTTTTCGGTACGATGGCGAACGAGGCGGATTTTTCCAAATTCATTGGAACAAGGCGAGCCGGGCGGCTTACGCCGCCCGGCTCGCCTGATTGTCCGGAGGGGTGGGAGTCATGTTGTTGCTTGTGAGTCGCTAACAACCATCCGGCTTACGCCGGACGCTCGCCTAAGTTGTCTTATTCATGCCGCAACGCTTCAATCGGATCCAGTCGGGCGGCAGCACGGGCGGGGTACAATCCGAAGATAATCCCTACGCCGACGGAAATTCCAAACGCGACCGGCAGGCTCCAGAAGGCGATCTGCGGGTGCATGTCTTTGAAGATCCCAAACAGATCCGAAGAGCCATTGTTGCCGTCGAGAATCCAGTTGAGTGCAACGTACCGAATGCCCTGAAAGGCGAGGGGAGTGGTTAATCCAAACAACACGCCCAAGATCCCGCCGGTGCCTGCGAGCACGATCGTTTCCGTCAAAAACTGCTGAGTAATATCGATCTGGCGTGCTCCCAGAGCACGGCGAATACCAATCTCGCGGGTTCGTTCGGTCACGGTCGCCAGCATAATGTTCATGATGCCGATACCGCCGACGACCAGGCTGATGGCGGCAATCGAGCCCAGCACGATATTAAAGATCTGCCGCAACTGGTCAGCTTGTTTCAACAGCTCCAAAGGCACGACGACCGAGTAGTCCTTCTTCGTGCCGTGGTACCGGGCCAATGTGTCACGAATGATGTCGGCGGTCGCCAGAATGGTATCGCGGTCGCGAATCTTGAACGTGATTTGGTTCAGTTCGACTTGCTCCGAGGTCATCGTCCCCGCACGAAAACTGAAGTCTTGATCTCCCAGGCGGACTCGGAGCGTACTGATGGGGGCATAGATATCTTTATTGAAATCCTGCCCTGACAGACTGCCGCCGATTGCCGCAGATGCCGATCGCTCGCCCGTAACGCCCACAATGTTGTAATAGACGCCACCGATCTGCACGCTATGGCCGACCGGGTTTTCAAAGGGAAAGAGAGTACTGGCAACTTCCGCCGCCAGGACGACTGAATTCGTCAGCGTCTCCTGGTCGCGGTCCGAGACGAATCGGCCCTGCACCAATTTGAGATGATTGATGTCGATGTACTCCGCAGTACAACCGACGAGCCGCACATTCATCGCTCGATGTTGAAATCGCGCCTCTTTCTGCAGCTCGCGGATCGGAATCGCACTTTCCAATGTCGGCAGTGTCTGCTTTAACCGTTCGAAGTCGGAGCGTAGCAGACCATAGCGTGGCATTGAGCCGAACGACCCCGAATTGGAGGCCGCCTCTTCCACGGGCTTGACCGAACGCACGATGATGTTGGTCGCCCCCAGCGCGACGACCTGTTCCTGGGCCTGCTTGCTGGCCCCTTCGCCAATCGCCAGCATCGCAATCACCGAGTAGACGCCGAACACAATACCCAGCATGGTCAGTCCAGAACGGAGCTTGTGGAGCATGAGGCTCTTCAAACCCAACTGGACGGTGCGGAAGAATCGGTACAACGACATGGAGGGTACTCGGGCTGGCGGACGGCTGGCAGGCTAGGGTGTGTCTGATGAATCCAAAACTCATTAAATCAAGGGCTAGATTCACCACGGAGACACGGAGAACACGGAGCTCTAATTTGAAATTTCTCCGTGCTCTCCGTATCTCCGTGGTGAAATCTTCTTTTCATTAGTTCATTAGACATTCCCGGGAGTTGTCGGATGTCGGCTACGGGGCGTGATTCCCTAGTCGTGTCTTATGAGACCACCGCAGTTACAGGACTTCCGATTCTCAGACGGTAGTTTCCCCGAGATTGTCCGGGTGGGTCAAGCTGGATTCTTGCTGGCCGCAATCCTGGCCCGTGCCTGCCAGATCGAATCGAGCACCGCCGAGACGTATCTCTCTTCTGAAAAAGGACTTAGGATGTACGACTTCAGGGCGACAATCGGCTCGCCGTAATCGGACTCACGGTAGCAATCGGTCATCGAGATCACGACACCCTTGCCCTGCAGAGCGTCGGCCTGGATGAGATCAAAGATCTGCCGGTTGTAGTCATTGTTGGCCCGCAATTGTTCACGGAAGCTTGCATCTTCACGCTCCCGCTTCGGAACCGTAAACGTATCGACGCCATCGGGATACACGCGGAACAACGTCACCGGGCCAAAATTGCCGCCATTCAAAACGGTCGTCGCAGCATGTCCTTCCAGTTGTTCCCGCAGGACTTCGGCCATCGAAACCAGATGCCCCAGCAACGACCGCAGACCGTCCTTGCCGAACAGCCGCAGATTGGCAAGCGCGGCCATCGGGCCACATCCGCTACGCGTCGTTTCGAGCGTGTATTTTCCGGGATGGTAGGTCCCCGATTGGAAGAGATACGGTGTCGTATCCTGACCCCGAGAAATCAGCCGCAGATCGTGGACATTTTTGACGAGCAGCAAGCTCGAGACGTATGGCGTGAAGCCCGTCTTGTGGAAGTCGATCCCAATCGAATCGGCCATCCCCAGATGCTGGATGTGCCGTTTCGTGCCGGCGAGTGCTCGGACGGTGCGATGACGAAAACCCAACGGATTCAAATGGAAATCGTAGTCATTGAACACGCCCCACGCCCAGCCAATCACAGCATCGGCGTGGATATGCGGGATGTAATCGAGGTGGAATTCATCGACGAGACGGTCGCGGACATCACGAATCGCCGACAAATCATCGAGGCCGAACGCGTCGGTCGTCCCCATCGTGGCGATGATCGCCGCAATCTTGCCTCCATCTTTCAGGATCTGCCGAGCCTGCGATTCGAGCAGACACGACCGCATTTCATTATCGGCGGTCGTCGGAATCTGAACGACCTGGTCGGTACCAAGTCCCAACCAACTGGCAACACTGAGTGCCGCGTAGTGGGCCCGTTCCGAGCAGAGGATATAAGCGGGCTCACGCAGCCCCTTGCGGAAGGAATCGGGGCAGGCCTTTTCCAGTCCCAGCTTGACGCCATACAGCGAAGTCCCGGTCCCACCAAACGTGAAGACTCCCCCTGACTGCTGCGGGTCGTAACCCAACAGCGCCGAGGTCATCGCAATCACTTCGACCTCGGCCACACCCACTTTGCGGGACGATTCCTCACTGACCAGATTCGGATTGTAGATCGAGGGCAGCAGCCCACCGATAATGCTGGCAATCGTCGGGGCCGGGACCACATTGATCTGGGCTCGCGGGTGCCCGAAAATGAACATCCCCGACAGATGATCGACCAGTTCGGCGGTCACTGTTTCGAGGGGCAACGTCCCTTTCTGAACCCGGCATTCGCGAGCGGCATCGTAGTCCAGCGTTTCCGGTCGTCCCAGCAACGGCGTGACCGACTTGAGTGCATCGACCTGATCGAGTGCTCGCAGGAACGAGAACACGAAATACGCATCATGCACACGATCAGACACGGGCTGCGGGAATGCCTGGCGAAGGTCTTGCACAATGGTCTGGTAGGGGGCGGTCATACTGGCTGAGCGGTCTGGGTAAGGGAGATTTCGTAGTAGGAATCGTGTTCGAGATAAGAATGATTCTGGCTCCCCTCACCTTGG